>CAZGBP010000092.1:0-13914 GCA_964524035.1 uncultured Bifidobacteriaceae bacterium | reverse complement strand
CAACACCTGTTGGCCATGCTGTCCCGTTGGTTGGTTTCATATAAGTTCAGGTATGTCAGTAACGGATTTCAAAAAAATGCTAACGATTGAGTTAAGGCTTACTGCATGAGCACCTGTATGAGCCTTCAAACCAACACCCGCTGTTTTGGTCGGCCAATATGCTTACTTAATACCGTACATCAATCTATGAGAGGCGACCACGACCTGTAAAAATTACCTGAACCTGCCCTTAACCGCTGTTGTGCTTTATGTCAACATAAGATGTAATTTTCTTCCATGAAAAGCACCGTTTCAGGAATTCCACAACTTCCATTATTACATCAAAATCACCGTGTGCATTTTATCTGTAAAACGATGCAACAGATTGAATCGGAAGCGAATGAACAACTGCATTTCCCGCATCGACATGACTATTACAGCATTATTTGGGTTGAAAAAGCAAAGGGTGTTCATCATATTGACTTCCGGTCGTACCCGATCGATAACCAGACCATTTTTTTTGTTAGTCCGGAACAGGTTCATCATCTGCAGATTCTTGGCAAACCTATTGGCCGGGTATTCCTGTTTACCGCTGAATTTTTGGAGTCCAATGGTATACCCCAGCATTTCCTTGCAGGACTCGAATTGTTTTTCGCCTGCGATGAAGTGAAACCCATTCGCCTCAAACGCAGACAGGTTAATGAGATCAGGTTGTATGCAGACGAAATATTCCGTGAGTTTCAGCATGAACAGTATCTCAAACAGGAATCTATTGCAGCCTGGCTTAAATTAATGCTCATCACCTGTAAACGTATCAAAGCAGAAAACAGCAGCCTTGCTCCTGCTTCACTGACCAGCACTTCAAAAATCGTAAAGGATTTCAAGACTGCACTCGAAGCCAATTATGCCGGTATGCATAAGGTAAGCGAGTATGCCGCCTTACAGCATCTCAGTTCAAACTACCTCAATGAAGTGATCAAAGAGGAGACGGGTAAGTCTGCCAAAGACCTCATTCAGGACAGGATTATGCTGGAAGCAAAACGGCTGGCCACTCATGCAGACCTGTCTCTTAAAGAAACGGCCTATCAGCTTGGTTTTGATGATCCTTCTCATTTCAGCAAATTCTTCAGTAACCGGAATGGAACAGATTTTACTACGTTCCGAAATCAAATCCGTAAAAAATACCTGTAAGACGATGGTTTATCCATCTGCATGCATTGCCAGCCCGCTACCTTTGCAGTGCCGGAATTGATCCGGTTAAAAAAAATTTAAGCATGTCAAACCACATTCTGCACAAAGCCAATACCCGTGGGCATGCCAACCATGGATGGCTAGACTCTCATCACAGTTTTAGTTTTGCAGGTTATCATGATCCTGAAAGGGTTCACTTCGGAGCGCTACGGGTATTAAATGATGATATTGTAACAGGCGGCAGAGGTTTCGGAACACATCCGCATGATAACATGGAAATAGTTTCCATACCGCTTTATGGCGCACTGCAACATAAAGATACTACCGGCAGGCAGGCCATTATCAAGACAGGTGATGTACAAATAATGAGTGCGGGCAGCGGTATCTCCCATTCTGAAGTAAATGCCTCAGCAGTTGATCCGGTGAACTTCCTGCAACTCTGGATTTTCCCGGAAAAACGAAACATAGCGCCCCGCTATGAACAAAAAACCTTTGACGTTGTTGAGCGGGTCAATAAGTGGCAGACAGTAGTTAGTCCTGTGGCAGATGATAAAAGCTTATGGATCAACCAGGATGCCTGGCTTTCATTGGGTACGTGGAAAAAGGGAACCGCGTTTGATTATACCATCAACCGGGATGGTCATGGCATTTACGCATTCGTGATTGCAGGTGATGTTATAATGGATGGCCAGTTGCTTAACCTGCGTGATGGATATGGCGTATGGAATAAAAATACAATTGCTTTCACTGCGGAACAGGATGCTGAACTATTACTGATAGAAGTACCATTGACATTCTGACCAGGCATTCAATATAACCAGGGCATCCTTTTTTCAGATTAAATTAAAAATATATTTAATTCCAATTACCTAAAAAAAAACTAAAATAAACAATGGCAACAGTAAAATGGACACTTGACAAAGCGCATTCACAACTTCAATTTAAGGTACGTCACATGATGCTTACTACGGTAACAGGCGATTTCAAGGAATTTGATATCGATGTGGAAACGGAAGGCGATGATTTCTCCACTGCAAAAATCAGCGCATCTGTCAATATCGCATCTGTGGCTTCGGGCAGTGAGCAAAGGGATACTCACCTGAAATCAGATGACTTTTTCAATGCGGAAAAGTTTCCCACGCTTTCCTTTGCAGGCACTTCGCTGACCCATGCAGGTGATGATCACTGGATTTTACAAGGAGATCTTACCATCAGAGATATAAAGAAACCCGTTTCACTGCAAGTACTTTATATGGGCATGATTGATGACCCCTGGGGAAATAAGAAAGCCGGCTTTGAAGTGAATGGCAAAGTTAGCCGGAAAGAATATGGTTTGCTTTGGAATGTGGTAACGGAGGCCGGTGGTGTGGTGGCAGGCGATGATGTTCGCATTCATTGCAATGTTCAGTTCATCCGGCAGTCGTAACCTGTATTTTTTGCCGGCGATATCTTACCGGGTGTATTACATCCATTAATTTGTCGCCGGTATTTTTTTAATGACGAACTTACGTACCCGACATCCTTTATTCTTCAAACCATACCATGCATCTTACTACTGCGCATATTAAGAAAGACCATTACAAGACACACGTTCAGGCGGGAGAAAATTCATTGATTGCGGATGAGCCCGCAGATGAAGGAGGTACAGAAATGGGATTCTCGCCTGATGAGTTATTACTGGCATCGCTTGGTGCCTGTACGGCAATCACCTTAAGAATGTATGCTGACCGCAAAGGCTGGGCATTAGAAGAAGTAAAATGCAATCTGACATTTGAACGGGATAAGGAAAAAAATATCACCCGTATTCTGAGGAATATTGACCTGATCGGACATCTTTCGGAAGAAGAAAAGCGACGGTTGCTGGTCATTGCAGAAAAATGTCCTACCCACCAGATTCTCACCCATCAGATCACCATCGAAACCAGTAATAGCCTGTAAGACTTTACAGCCGTTATTTCCGGCTTAAACCAAAGGTTATTCAATTCCTGCCTGCCTGGCTTTTAAGCCAGCCAATAGTTCCTGCTGTAATTCCAGGTCGGTCTTCTTTGTCTCCTGGCTTTGCCTTACAGCTTGTTGATCAATGACTGCCTGGTCGATTATCGCCTGGCTTTCCCTTATTTTGCGTGACAGCGCCGAATCCTGACGCACCAGGTTATCATACTCCTTCATCTTCAGATCCAGCGCTTTTTGTGCTGCTGCAATCTGAAGTCCCACGCCTGCTACAGCTTCTTCCCTGGCAAACTTCCGTACGATATCTTCGGCTGATTTGAATTGTTCGGGATGATTCGATGAACTCAGAAATGCACCGCCGAGGTCAAAAAACACTTTTAACTCAACACCACCGGCTTTCTGTTCCGTAATTGTATAAACGTCTACCAGATTATTGCCAAAAGCTTTGATCTGTGCATTATCAAAAAAGGTCTCTGTTTTTTTTGCATCTCCTTTTGAACTGTAGCTTTTCATATACTTTGCAAGGTCGCGCTCTACATCTTCCTTTGCTACTTCAGGGATATATACTTTCAGGCAAGGCTGAACACCCATACTCATTTTATCTTTTGATTCCTGCACTTCAAGTACAATTCTCTCAGCAGGCTCAGATGCAGTCTTACCGGTTACCTGTGCAACCATATATTGACAGGTTCCGGATAAGATCAAAAAGGAAAGCAGCATTTTTTTCATGGCATCACTATTTATGTGCAACTAAATTATTAAGATTTCAAAACTATGAAATGGCAACCATATAATTTCAAAGTGTTAAAACCCTTAAAAAAGCTGATACAGTAAAACTAGTCGCCGTGTTCGCGCCCGTATATTTTGCCATCCCGCCAGGCTTTATCCATAGCTTCCAGTTCCAATTGCTCTTGTTCAGTTGCGGGGACATCTTTCAGCGTTCCCAAATCAGGTTTACCGGCATTCACCCATGCTGTAAACCAAAAGCTGCCAACGGCTATAATGGCCGCCCGCATTTTCCGCTCCTGCATGTCATTCAATTTTTCCTGGTAAGCGGCCGAAAAATCTTTTGAGTACGTTCTGACGGTGGCATCGCCCCTTTGCTCAAAAGCATATTTGCGATCGGAACCGAATTCCTCCGTTAATTCCCTTTCAAACAATAAAACGGAATCAACTTCCGTACTGCTTTTTAAAACCACATTCCACATATACTCGGATGGATGTTCTATGTACTCGGCTTTGCCAACTAAAAAATCATAGTTATCTCCGAACAATTCAGGCACCCGCGATTCCCAAAATCCGTGTATGCCTGTCTGATTGGTGAGTTGACCGTTATAATTGTGCGTGCAATGCAGGGGTACATGCGCATCTGCAATATAGTGTCCGATATCTGCAGCATAATGAAGTATCCTGCCTTTATCCTTACTCCTGAAAGCCTCCGTTAAACGATATAGCATCAAAGGCACATGCCATACCACAATGCCATGTTTTTTGAGCGAGTCTTCCCCATACTTAGCTACGGCGTCATCCCATCTTCTTGGCAGGCTATCGAACGGATAAGCACCATATTTATCCAGATCAATATAGTGGCGCGGGGCTTCTTCTGCATTACTGTAACGCCGCTTATCAGGATCAACAGAGTGGTCTGTCAGGTACTCAATGTTTGCTTTGAACAGGCTCAACATCTGTGGCGGCAAGGTAAAAACAGCAATCCTGTTAATACGCTTATGGCCCCAGAATCCCCATGAATACACATATGTTACTGCCGACAGCGTCAGCAGTAAAAAGATCATGATCAGTAGTGTTGCTTTTGGCATTTCTGATTCTTTCGGGTTCCTGATTATGAGTGTGTTTGACTTTAAGCTGTCTAATTGACAACAGGCGTTTCTTTTGACTTGTCAGTTGATTTGCCCTTACCGCTTTCTATACTTGTAACGCCGCCAGAAACAATAAACTTGAGCGCATCTGTAGGATCAAAAGCGTATAAAACGGTGATGTTTTCTTTAGGAACAAGATACAGGTTTCCGGAAAAATTGTAAGAGTGTGGAAAATAAACCGCTGACAAACCGGCAATGCCGATTTCGGAAAGATCTTCCCGTGTTATGAATCCCAGTTTCTGAATGCCCGCTTCTTTATACATATTGACCATCACCGGTTGTGTAAATGTTTTTCTGTTCGAAGCAAATGCATTGAAAAGGTCTTTAATCGAGGTATAAATTACTTTGGCGAAGGGTGCCTTGGAGAAAATGCTTTCAATAAATCCCATTACCGGATTAAAGAGAAAGATGGATGAAATCAATCCCACGGTTGTTACCGTTCCAAGAATTATCAGCAAGCTTAAGCCGGGGAACAAACCCGGGATAAGGCTGTCGAGCCACCTAATCAGCAATACAATCGTATAAATGGTAATAAAAATGGGAGAAACAAAAATCAATCCGCGGAAAAAATAATTGATTATCAAACGTATCCAGCGTGGATAGGTGGTTTTCATGGCTTGTTGGTTTTAACAGATCAAAGGTAGTTGGTTGCAGATGATTGTTTTACTTTCCGGCAATCCGGCATGCTACAGCAGTAAAAAGTGATAAGCCCCTTCATGGGAAGCAATTCATCTTTAGGGAAAGATTTCTATTTTTACCCGCCCCAATAAAATATGGTACCATGAACTTTAAACTGACAGAAGAACACCTGATGATACAGAAAGCCGCGCGTGATTTTGCACAACAGGAGTTATTGCCTGGTGTAATTGAACGGGATGAAAAACAAAAATTTCCGGTGGAACAGGTAAAGAAACTGGCAGAACTGGGGTTTATGGGCATGATGGTTTCCCAGGACTATGGAGGGAGTGGTCTTGATACTGTTTCCTATGTAACAGCAATGGAAGAAATCTCAAAGATTGATGCCTCTGCTTCTGTTTGCATGTCAGTGAACAATTCGCTGGTATGCTGGGGCCTTGAGACATTTGCTACGGAAGAACAGAAGCAAAAATACCTTGTTCCACTTGCCAAAGGCATGAAAGACGGTGAGTTGCATATCGGTGCATTCTGCCTTTCAGAGCCGGAAGCAGGCAGTGATGCCACTTCGCAGCGCACCACTGCCATTGACCATGGTGATCATTACGTACTGAATGGCACCAAGAACTGGATCACCAACGGTAACACGGCTTCCATATACCTCGTGATCGCACAAACAGATGTTGCGAAAGGAAGCAGGGGTATTAATGCATTTATTGTTGAAAAATCCTGGAAAGGGGTTTCCGTTGGAGCCAAAGAAAACAAACTGGGTATTCGTGGAAGCGATACGCATTCCATCATGTTCCAGGATGTTGTGGTGCCTAAAGAAAACCGGATTGGTGAGGATGGCTTTGGTTTTAAGTTTGCAATGCTGACGCTTGCCGGCGGACGAATAGGTATTGCCTCACAAGCACTGGGAATTGCAGCCGGAGCTTATGAACTTGCATTAGCCTATTCAAAACAACGCAAAGCATTTGGTAAAGAAATTTCACAGCACCAGGCGATACAATTTAAACTGGCTGATATGGCAACGGAAATCGAAGCAGCAAGGCTGCTCATTCTAAAGGCAGCATGGGAAAAGGATCAGCATCTGGATTATACCCTGTCAGGATCTATCGCCAAAGTTTTTGCTTCGGAAGTAGCAATGAAAACAACCGTTGAAGCCGTTCAGATACATGGTGGTTACGGTTATGTGAAAGAGTACCACGTTGAACGACTGATGCGCGATGCAAAAATCACACAGATTTATGAAGGCACAAGCGAGGTACAACGGATCGTTATCTCGCGCTCCATCCTGAAGTAGCCTCCGGCACTGATTAGCGTTACTTCTTTGCACCAAATCTTGCCAATTGCTGCCGGCTGAACCGGTTTATGTTTCCGGATTTCCGTTTTGTTTACCTGCTTCAAATCATCCCTTCGTCGGCAAAACTGTAGTAGCTGCCTTCACCGATAATCAGGTGGTCAAAGACCGTAATTTCCAGGAGTTTACCCGCTTCGCTCATCTTTTTGGTGAGTTGAATATCAGCCGTGCTGGGTTGCAGGCTTCCTGACGGATGGTTATGACAGAGGATTACTGAGGTTGCATTGGCTTTAAGGGCCGCATTAAAGATCTTCCTGGGATCGGCCACTGTACCGGTCAGGCCTCCTTCGCTGATTCTTTCCGTACCGACCACCTTATTCGCCCTGTTGAGCAAAAGGATCCAGAATTCTTCATGTCTGAAATCTGCCATCCGGGGATACAAAATATCAAAAGCATCGCGACTGCAGGTGATGCGGCTTTTCTCTTTAACCGATGAAAGTTGCCTGCGTCTGCCCAATTCCAGGGCAGCAATAATGGTTATGGCTTTCGTTTTACCAATACCACTGATGCCAAGCTCCAGCAGATCCGTTACGGTTAATTTACCAAGTGCATTGAGATCATTGCCTGTTTTGCGCAGCAACTCCATAGAAATATCAACTGCAGTTTGATCATGGGTGCCGGTTCGCAATAAGATTGCGAGCAACTCTGATTCAGTGAGGCTGTGTTTGCCTCTCAGCATCAGCTTTTCTCTTGGCCGGTCTTCTTCAGCCCAACTCCGGATTCCGGAAGGCTCGGGATATACCCCGGTAGTACTTTCTTCTTCGTGCATAGCAGTATATAATATATTGATGGAAAAGGTAGGAAAAATTCCGAAGATAATAGCGCCTTACTGAATTGAATTGGAGAACATTCTGTACTAACCGGTGGTATCGTAAAATAAAGCAATGCCTTGAAGGCGCATGGAGCAGAGTCGGACGACGACAATTTTTTTCGAGGACACCTCAACAAAAACAATGTCGCGGTTTGACTCCGCTCTCCGCAGGAGTCCTTCGGACACCGTAACATTATTTTTATTCCACTTTTATAGCATTGGTCTTCGCTATTAACAATTTGAATTTCGTTGAGTTGCTATACCAATCTGAAACTTATGAAGGTTTCGAACACCGGTTATCTGGTATTTGCACTCATTAGCTATACGTTTTACTAATGTGCAACCTGCCTTACACTTAATGAAGCAGGAAGCAACTCGTTTGTGTTAACTGCTATTGTCCGACGAATGCGGGCCGAAACCCTTATATCTTTTCCTGAAAGCAATAATCAGAGAGGTGTCGGATAGCTTCACTTTCAGCCGGGTCCCATTAAATGTAGCTTGTAAAGTGTTGTTAGCCCAGCCAAAAAAAAGAGGTGCAGCCTTTCAGCCGCACCTCTGCATTGAATGAAAGCAAATCCTACTTAATCCGGTTCAATTTCTTCATAAGGCCTGACTTGAGGTTGTCAGCCTTTTTCTTATGGATGATATTACGTTTTGCGAGTTTATCAATCATAGATACTGTTTCAGGAAGCATTTTTTTTCCTTCTTCCAGGACAGTTACCGCTCTGAGATCTCTTACAGCATTACGGGTAGTTTTACCGAAATACCGGTTATGTTCCCGTCTTTTTTTCGCCTGGCGATCGGCTTTCTGCGCATTCTTGGTATTGGCCATTGAACTGCTTTTAATTTTTTGAGGACGCAAAGATAACCCAATCTGCTTATTTACAAAATCAAATCATGCATAATTTCAATGGCGGGAAGGCGTTTTATCCCTACTTTTGCCGTTCTAAAAAAATACTGCATGGATTTCAAGGACATTATGTCAATCAGCGGGTTACCCGGCTTATTTTCATTGGTAGCATCAAAGGCCAATGGTATAGTAGTAAAATCTATGGAAGACGGGAAAACACAATTTGTTTCCTCGCGCATACATGGTATTTCCTCTCTTGACAATATATCTGTTTACCTGGCGGGTGATGAAACAATCAGCCTGCGCAATGTGCTGGCTACCATGAAAAATCAGGAAACGGCCATTCCGCTTCCGGATGCAAAATCAGACGCCGCAGCCTTGAAGGAATATTTTAAGAAAATATTGCCTGATTATGACGAAGAAAGGGTACACCTCAGTGATATGAAGAAGATGGTGAAATGGTACCACCTGTTAAAATCGCATGATGCGGTTCCAACAGAAGAATCAAAGGAGGAAACTGCCAGTGATGCGTCACCTGAACAACAGGATAGCCAGGTAGCCGGGTAATTCAGATAAAACTTATTTTTTACGGGAAAGCCTCCGTTCGTTACAAGAACGCGCCGGCAATGAAGCAACGGTTGAACCTATCAGGTATTAACCATAATAGGCATTACGAGCATCAACAGATCTTCATGTTCCTTTTTATTTAATGGAGTCATGATGCATGCCCTGGAAGGCGTAGAGAACTCAAACTGCACCTCCTCTTCATTCATTGAAGCAATCATGTCTATCACAAACTTGGCATTGAATGCAATCTCAAGATCTTCCCCATCATATTGGCAGACCAAGGTTTCATTGCCTTCATTAGAGAAATCAATATCACGGGTATTAATGCTCAATTCGCTGCCACTCATTTTGAATGTAGCCTGGTGTGTAGTCTTGTTTGATAGCACCACCAGCCTTCGCAAAGAACCAAGCAAGTCGCTTGACTGAATGATCAGCTTATTTGGGTTTTCTGTGGGTATTACGGCAGTATAATCCGGGAACCTGGCATCAATCAACCGGCATATTAGCTTTACATGGCCGAAATTGAAAAAAGCATTGGAGCTGTTATACGATATTTTAACCTGTGTTTCTTCTGCCGGAATCGCATTGCCCAGCAGTTGAAGTGCCTTTTTAGGCACAATAAACGAGGTTGCTTTCGTGGCTTTTGCATCCAGGCGTTTATACCTGACCAGGCGGTGTGCATCCGTTGCCACGAAGGTGATGCCTTCCGGGGTCAGCTCAAAATTCACACCTGTCATAGCAGGGCGCATATCATCCGTACCTACCGCGAACAGGGTTTTGTTAATTGCATTTGCAATTACTGAAGAAGGCAGTTTTATTTCTTTTGTTTCTTCCGGCACGGGAATCCTTGGAAAATCATCGCCATTCTCACCGGTCAACCGGTACTTTCCTTTAGCAGAAGTTATTTCGATAGCCAGGTTTTGATCGTTGATAGTAAAGGTGAGCGGCTGTTCCGGCAATGTTTTCAGAATATCCATCAGCAACTTTGCCGGAATGGCAATCTTACCCTCTTCATTGGCTTCCACTTCCAGGGAAGAACTCATAGAAGTTTCCAGGTCGGTGGAAAATACTATGAGCTTACTGTCTTTGATATCAAAAAGAAAGTCTTCGAGTATTGGAAGCACCGTATTGGTACTCACCACACCGGCAATTAACTGCAGCTGCTTCAACAGCGAACCTGACGATACAATAAATTTCATCCGAGCCTTATTTTTTTAAGCACCGCAAGATAATGATTTTAGAAAAATGGGCTCAATTAGATGATAATTAGGGAATATGGCCGTCATTTATGATTCAAAAAAAATTATTTCCCTGGTTATCACGAAACAGGTTTTCGGTAAGAATTTTAGAAGTCGCGGACAGGAATTGCAGCGGGTGTTATTTTCTTCACTACTGAAAATTGACCACGGCCATCTGCGGCAACGGAAATGCAAAAAAATGCCGGGATGCCACAAACTATTCTTTGCGTGCATCATCCTGCTATAAAGACACCTTGAATAGGCCGCCGCTTGGCAATGCTGTTCAATAAATTGTGCACTCCTGTTTTTTTTTCTCATTTTGTACTCATAATCTTTTCAGTATGAATTTTAGCCAGTTCTTCCGAAGAAAAAGTGTTGATTATATCCTGAAGCAGGTGAAAGCAGGAGAAAGTGATGCTGACCACATTTCCTTATCAAAGCACCTGGGTATTCGCGACCTGACTGCTTTTGGTATTGCAGCGATAATTGGTGCAGGAGTATTCAGTACCATAGGAAATGCAAGTTATAATGGCGGGCCCGGCGTGGTGTTGTTGTTCATCTTTACAGCTTTTGCCTGCGGTTTCGCGGCTTTTGCCTATGCGGAATTTGCATCCCTGGTTCCGGTTTCGGGGAGTGCCTATACGTATTCCTATGTTGCTTTTGGTGAATTAGTAGCCTGGTTTATCGGATGGGCCCTGATTATGGAATATGCAGTTGGCAATGTTGTGGTAGCCGTTTCCTGGTCTGATTATTTTACCGGTTTGCTTGCCAAAGTGAATATTCCCTTTTTAGGAATACATGGCATAAATATCCCGGCATGGGCTAGTATTGACTATACTTCCGCGCAAAATGGCTTTAATGACGCTGCGGCCAGGCTCGCAGAAGGTGTCGATTTGGCCGCTTTAAATGTGGCGCAACAAACCTCGTATCTTGCATGGACCCAAGCTCCTATGCTGGGCAGCTTCAGGCTGATTGCAGATTTGCCTGCTGTGTTTATTGTAGTGCTGATTACGGCTCTGATATACAGGGGCATTAAAGAAACACGCAACGCCAGCAATGCCATGGTGGCAATAAAAGTAACTATCGTTTTGCTGGTGATTTTGCTGGGCATTTTTTATGTGGATACTGACAACTGGAATCCATTTTTACCGAATGGAATTACCGGCGTTCTATCAGGTGTTTCGGCCGTATTCTTTGCGTATATAGGTTTTGATGCCATTTCAACCACTGCGGAAGAATGCAATAACCCCGAGCGTGACCTTCCCAGAAGTATTATGTATTCTATCGTGATCTGTACCATACTTTATGTTGCCATAGCCCTTGTACTGACCGGCATGGTAAAGTATGATCAACTGGCCGTGGGCGATCCGCTGGCTTTTGTTTTTGAACAGGTGAATCTTACCTGGATTTCCGGGGTGATTGCCATCAGTGCCGTAGTGGCTATGGCAAGTGTACTACTGGTCTTTCAGATGGGCCAACCAAGAATCTGGATGAGCATGAGCCGTGATGGATTGTTGCCAAAAAAATTCGCAACTGTACATCCCCGGTTCAAAACCCCATCCTTTTCTACTATCGTAACGATGTTTGTCGTGGTAATTCCCATACTGGTTATTCCTACCAACATTGTATTGGATCTGACCAGCATGGGAACCTTGTTTGCGTTTGTACTTGTTTGCGGAGGCGTTTTGCGGATGCAGATCGACCCGGACGCTCCGCGCGGAAAATTCAGAACTCCTTACATGAATGCCAAATATGTAATGCCCTCCATGATTTTTATCGTTGCTTTTCTGGTGTATACACAAACTCCCGACTGGATGCATCACATGCTTGATTTTTCAGACTGGGCGACATTTGCTCCAAACCTGCCCATGTGGTTGTTTATACTGGTATGCCTTGCACTCACCTACTATTCTTATACTAAAAACCTTTCGCTGATACCGGTGCTCGGCTTGATCTTTTGTTTCTACATGATGGCACAAATTCATTATGCAAGCTGGATTGGCTTTTTGATCTGGCTGGTGATTGGGCTGGCAATCTACTTCTCCTATGGTTTCTTCAACAGCAAGCTGCATTTACTGAAAAAGGATGGCTGATCTTTGCCTGCCAGGTTGTTCAATGAGCTTGTTTTGGAAGATGAAAACCTACAATGCAGGCGATTTCAAAACTTACTGTTCTGAAATTACGGATATGGTACAGGATGGAGGAAGATTGCTGTATTACTATTTATTCGCCAACTGCCCGCATGCGGCATCAATATCCTTTCCCCGGCTGCGGCGAATCGTGGCAATAACGCCATGGTTGTTGAGAAAATCACAAAAATGCTTTGCCCGGTCGGCGGTAGTACGGTGATAGCTGATTCCTTCCACTTTGTTGTATTCAATAAGATTTATCCTGGCGGGAATTCGCTCACAGATCTGCACCAGCTGCCGTGCATCTTCCACAAAATCGTTGAAATGATCGAGCAGGATATATTCGAAAGAGATGCGGTTGCCGGTTTTTACAGCGAAGTATTGTAGCGCTTCAATCAGCGATTCAAGGTCGTTGGTTTCATTGATGGGCATAATCTCATTCCGTTTCACATCATTTGCCGCATGGAGCGACAGCGCCAATCGAAACCGCACGTCATCATCGCCCAGCTTCCTGATCATCTTCGCGATACCGGCCGTAGAAACGGTTATTCTCCTGGGTGACATGCCCAGGCCTTCAGATGATGTAATTTTTTCAATGGATTTCATTACCTCCGCATAATTGAGTAATGGCTCACCCATACCCATAAAAACAATATTGGTGATGCTGTGCCCATGCTCGGCAACCGATACTTTATTCATCAATACTACCTGGTCGAAGATCTCGTCGAAATTCAGGTTACGTTTACGGCCCATCCTGCCCGTAGCACAAAACTTACAGGTAAGCGAACAGCCAACCTGAGAGGAAACGCAGACCGTGAGCCTGTCTGTTGCCGGTATCAGCACGCTTTCAATAAAATGTCCGTCGTATGTTTTAAATCGCGCTTTGATGGTTCCATCGCGGCTAACCTGGTTCGTATCGGGTGTAAGGGAGTGAATTACAAAATCCTGTTTCAGCTTTTCTCTTAACCCTTTAGAGAGGTTGGTCATCTCATCAAAAGACCCAGCTCCTTTCTGCCAAAGCCATTCATAGATCTGCCTGGCACGAAATGGTTTTTCTCCTGCATTTTCGAGATACGATTTGATATCGTCTAAACTCAGGCCGCGAAAATCATTTTGTGTGGCAGCAAGCATCGGGCAAAGGTAGGGAAATCAGAGATGGTGGTCAGCATGACCTTAAATTTGGGTTCGCGACAATTCGTTCATCTTTTTAAGCAATGGTTGGCGGGTTAAATTGCTAAATGGTTAAATGGCTGCGGTGGAGCAGATCACTTGCTATGCTGTATTCACCACGCTACTTTACTCACTTACTTAAAAAGATGAACGAATTGT
>CAZGBP010000091.1:0-14011 GCA_964524035.1 uncultured Bifidobacteriaceae bacterium | reverse complement strand
AATTTTGATTTAATGCTCATTCAAGAATTGTTCTGATAAAAACGGATTGAAAAAGCTCCGGTAAAAATTAAATCCGTAAAAACCCGTCCGATCAGTGTCATCCGTGCTCCATTTTGAATCTTCATCTACTGAGTAGTTACGCTTTTTGAAGTTTCAATAACCAACAAGAATTTTAATCACTAAATCATATGCTTACCATAAATCCAAAAGAGATTTCTGTTCCACAATTGCATGCGTACATGTTGTCCTCCATAGCACCACGGCCGATTGCGCTGGCCAGTACTATTGATAAAGAGGGAAATGTCAACCTGTCACCATTCAGTTTTTTTAATGCTTTCGGCAGTAATCCTGCTACACTGATTTTCTCGCCGGCGCGGCGTGTAAGAGATAATACCACCAAGCATACCTTGGAAAATGTGCTGGAAGTTCCGGAGGTGGTAATTAATACAGTGAATTATGAAATGGTGCAGCAAACCTCTTTATCAAGTGTGGAATTTCCGCAAGGTGTAAATGAATTCACTAAAGCAGGTTTCACTCCAATTGCATCAAAATTGGTAAAACCTTTTCGCGTAAAGGAATCGCCGGTGCAATTTGAATGCAAAGTGACAGAAGTAAAATCTATGGGCGATCAGGGTGGCGCCGCCAACCTCATCATCTGTGAAATGGTATTGATGCATATCAGCGATTCGGTTCTCAATGCACAATCACGCATTGATCAGCATAAAATTGATTTGGTTGCACGTCTTGGAGGGGATTATTATGTGCGCGCATCCGGTAACGCGCTTTTCGAAGTACATAAACCTAATACCAAACCGGCTATCGGGATAGATCAGCTTCCGGATGCAATCAGGCAGAGCAAGGTACTTACCGGCAATAACCTGGGCCAGCTTGGGAATGCAGAGCACCTGCCGGGAAAAGAAGAACTCGCGGCAATACCTATTGATGCCGAACTGCTGGAATTAAAAGAAAGATTTTATAACGATGCAGAGTCTCTGGAGTACCACCGTCACCTGCTTGCAAAAGAATTTCTGGATGCAGGAAATATTATGGCAGGCTGGAAGGTGTTGTTAGCGGCGATACCGGATTAATACTTAATGAATGTATGTGTTTCTGTTACTTCATCGTTCAGCCAACGGATGATATACATTCCATTTGAAAAGCCGTCAATACTGATGGAAGCAGGCAGATAATCCAACTTTAGCATACAATGGCCTGATATATCTGTTACCTCAAACTGACCAAAGTGTTTGTTACTCCCTGTAATCCAGATGACAGTGCTTGCAGGGTTTGGAAACACGTTTAAGGATGGAGCCTTACCAGGAAGTTCGTCCGGCACACCGGTATAATTAACATTCCATCCGATATCTTTTAAAATACCCATCACGATTGGACCGGGATCGTGAACAGCATTGGACGCACCGGCAAAGGGTGTCATCAGTTCATTTACATTTCCTGCGGGATAGGTGCTTTCATTCAGATGAACCAGGCTGGAACCTAATGCGAATGTGGAAGGCGCATACATTTTTGGTTCGATACCATTATTCATTAGCACTGCATTTTCTCCTTCAAAATAGACCTGGTTACCGGTGAAGTTTGATTTCAGATCGGTGGATGGATTAGGTAAGGTGGTGAGAAAATTTCCGTCTGCGTCTGTCAGCCCGGTATCAAAAATGGAAGGCAGGGTATCAAGATCCGGCCATGGAAAAGTGGTCGTGATGGGTGCGAAATCAATTGCTTCCAATAAACCAAAAGATCCGGTGGTGCCGGTCACTTTTGCCAATCCAACAAAGCCTAAGCCATGGCACATCTCATGTAATGCAATAGAAACAAGGTCATATTTTCCGGCAGGACAATTACCGTCCGTTCCATAATACCAATTGATACCACTGTTCAGGTACAAATCAAAATCGGACTCACCTGTGTTCAGTTCCGTGTCTGTAATGGAGTTGGCAAGTGCTGTAGCATACCAGGTGGAAGCCAGCGGCGCACCGGTAAAATCTTTTCTGCCATTAGGTAGCGTGATGCCCAGCAAGCCGGGTAACATGGGTATGAAATAGGCATTTACTTTAATCGGAACTGAAGAGTTGAGCAGGGAAGACCAGATGGATGCCGCATAGTCGAATGCAGTAGTTGCATCAGGTGTAAAACCAGTGTAGGTGATGGAAAAGGAGGCAGACCTGATGCCCGATTCAAAAGCCGCCGGCGGTGGAATGTAGACCGGTGATTGTGGGCTACCGGTTCGAAGATCTTCCCACTGCAAAGGATCCTGGGCTGCAACGTGCATGGCATAAGTAATCGCTATCAGCGTCAGCAACAATCGAAGTGCCATAGGGTTTTTCATTTCCTGAATGTAATGCGTCAGATACAGCAATCCGGATTGCTGTTGTAAAGGAAGTATTGAAAGTTTTGTTGAATGAAAGACGTGTCTGAAATTCAAGTTTGAAAAACGAAAGAAATCGCACACTTAAAAATGAATATGCTTCAAGAAGCACGCAGATCAGAACTTGAAAGTCTGTAAAAAGCTGGTATTAAAATTACCATCTCTGAAGTTCTTATCCTTCATCAGTGCAAGGTGAAAAGGGATGGTGGATTTAACACCTTCGATCACATATTCGCTCAATGCCCTTTCCATGGTGGCAATCGCTTCATGCCGGGTTTGTGCTACGGTAATTATTTTTGCGATCAGTGAATCATAGAAAGGCGTAATGGTATATCCGTCATAGATATGGGAATCAATTCTTACCCCATGTCCGCCGGGTGTATGCAGGGTAGTAATCTTTCCCGGGTTTGGCCGAAAATCATTATGTGGGTCTTCAGCATTTATCCGGCATTCTATGGCATGCATGGAAGGGAAGTAGTTTTTGCCGGAGATGGGTTCGCCGGCAGCAATTTTTATTTGTTCTTTAATGAGATCAAAGTTGATTACTTCCTCTGTAACCGGGTGCTCCACCTGTATCCGTGTATTCATTTCCATAAAATAGAAATTCCGGTGCTTATCTACCAGGAATTCTACCGTGCCCACCCCTTCATACCTGATTGCTTTACACGCTTTGATAGCAGCCGCGCCCATCTTTTCGCGTAGCTCTTGTGTTACAAAAGGAGAGGGGCTTTCTTCCAGCAGTTTCTGATGCCTGCGTTGAATAGAACAATCCCTTTCTGAAAGATGACAGGCTTTGCCATATTGATCACCGGCAACCTGAATCTCAATATGCCGGGGTTCTTCTACATATTTCTCAAGGTAAACACCATCATTTCCAAATGATGCACCGGCTTCAGAACGGGCCATACTGAAAGCATTGTCGAACTCCTCGTCTTTCCACACAATACGCATACCTTTTCCTCCTCCGCCTGCAGTAGCTTTGAGTATGATCGGGTAACCAATTTTTTTTGCTGTTTTCTTACCTTCTTTTATGTCGGTAATTAATCCATCGGAACCGGGAATAACCGGAACGCCGGCTTTTTTCATCGTATCCTTGGCGGTAATCTTATCACCCATCATGGCAATCTGATGTGGCGTGGGCCCGATGAATTTGATCCCGTATTTGCCGCAGATTTCAGCGAATTTTTCATTTTCCGATAAGAAACCATATCCGGGATGTATGGCATCAGCGCCGGTGATCTCGGCTGCTGCCATAATTTTTGGCATACTCAGGTAGGATTCTTTTCCGGGAGGCGGGCCGATACAAACAGCTTCGTCAGCAAACTTTACATGCAATGATTCAAGGTCAGCGGTGGAATACACGCTGACAGTTTTCAATCCCATTTCCCTGCAGGTGCGAATTATGCGAAGTGCAATCTCACCACGGTTTGCTATCAGTATTTTTTTTAACGTTCCTTTTTTGGCCACGAACAAGTTTTTGAAAAGATGATGAGCAGTATAGTCACTGCATTAGTGAATCATGTAAAAACGTTCCCTTATAGCGGTTCAATGAGGAATAGCGGCTGATCGTATTCCACCGGTTTGGCATTCTCCATCAGTATCTTCACGATGCGGCCGGTATGTTCCGATTCAATCTCATTAAATAACTTCATTGCTTCCACAATGCACAGCACGGTGCCGGGTTTTATTTCATCGCCAACATTTACGAGTGGTGGTTTATCGGGCGATGTGGAACGGTAAAATGTTCCGATCATTGGCGATTTGATGGTAATAAGCCTGGTGCTTTCTGGTGTTGCATCTGCTGCCGGAGCTGATGGAGGTGGTTGAACAGCATTCTGCACAGGAGGTGGCGCGGCTGAGGTCGCAGGTGCAACGACTGTTTCCTGCCTGACCACCTGAACAGGATTGTTCTGATCCTGCGTGCGCACCATAATTTTAAAATTGTCGCGCTCAATGCGGATCTCTGAGATGTTAGATTTGTTTAGGAGCTTTATTAGTTCCTGTATTTCTTTTAAATCCATATTAATTGGTTTACGTGTTGGTGTTACAATGGGTAGATCTTTCTCATTTCAGTTACTTCCCGCAAAACAACTCGCCCGTTCGTTTTTGATATGCTGCTTAAAGCGGAACACCGGCATTTTGCTGGATGCGAAAGATAGCCATTTATCGGAAAATCTAAACTAATCCTGCAATAAGCAAACCCCTGATAAGGAAGAAACGCTTTTGCTCTTGCCCGGTAAACAGGTATTCAGCAGTAATCACCACCTGGCCTTTATCTTGAATATACAAAAGCGATGCGTCGCGTAACAGTTACAAGATACTTTTTGGTATCAATATGCCTTCGTGGCCATTTAAAGCCTGGCAGCAAACCGGTAACAGGTAAACTTCATTGACGGATTACTTTTTCCAGTATATCCATGGCTTCTTCCATCTCTTCAAAATTAAGAGAAGCAAATCCCATCCTGGTAGCATTCAGGTTTTTATTTTCAGGATTGAAATAGCGCCCTGATGATAAAAACAGTTCCTTTTCCCTGGCTCTTTTGGAAATATCCTGCAGGTTATAATTTTTACTGAACTGCGCCCAGATTGCCATGCCGCCGGAAGGAATGGTAAAATCGATGATGCCGGTAAACCTGTTTTTCAATAACGCGGCGAAGTAATCCCGCCTTTCATGATAGATACGGGTAGCCTTTTTCTGATGACGCTGTATCTCACCATCCACAAATAATTCAGCAATGGCTTTCTCCAAAACGGTATCTCCCTGCAAATCAATTACGCGACGCAGCCTGGCCATTTCCTCTATCAGGTTTTCGGGAGCTACTGCAAAACCTACCCGGAATGCCGGAGCAAGGCTCTTACTTAACGAACCCATATAAACCACCATGCCATGAGTGTCGGCACTTGCAAGTGGTAATACCGGTCCGCTGTCATAGTGATAATCGAAATCGTAATCATCCTCCAGGATGGCAAACTTATTTTCTTCAGCAAGGCAAAGCAATTGCATGCGCCTTTCCGCTTTCAGGGAAACGGTAGTTGGATTGTGATGATGCGGCGTTAAGAACACGGCCCTGATTTTCGTCTTTTTCACAATTTTTTCCAGCGCGTCTACCACCATGCCATTTTCATCTACGGGCACCGTAATCAGTTTCGCCCCAATATTCTTAAACATGGCTGTTGCTGAGTAATAGTTGGTTTCACCTACCACTACTACCTCTCCCTGTTTTACTATGGTGTGAAAGGCGAGGTACAAAGCCATCATGCTTCCCCTTGTGAGCAAGATGTTCTCCACCGCCGCATTAATGCCCCTTGTTTCCCGCAGGTGGTCACACAATGCCCTTCTTAAATCGATATTGCCATGTGTTCCCGCATAGCTCAGATGCTTCTTGTAATGGTCTTTTTGCAACAGGTTCCGGTAAGTACGCGACAAGGAAGCCACGGGTGCAATCCGAACGTCGGGATACCCTTCATTTATTTCCAGGTAATAGGGTTTAACAAAATGTGGTGCGGGAAGAAATTTGTTTTTTATCAATGTAAATCCTGTATGCTTTGGGTAGCCTAACGGCTGGCCATCCCTGCTTACCAATTTTTTCGACCGTACTTCCGGCATCGATTCTTTGATATAAGTGCCGCTGTAGGGTATAATTTCTATCCAGCCCTGTGCATCCAGTTCATCCAGGGCGGCCACGATGGTTTGCCGGTGCACATTGAGCATTTTCGACAGCTCACGTGTGCCGGGCAACTTAGAGCCCGGCTTCAGTATGCCTTTCTTGATCTGTACAATCATCTTGTTGGCGATCTGCAGGTAAACCGGTGTCTGGCAGGTCTTGTCGATGTCAATTACAGCATTTAATGAAAACATAACTGGACTATTTGATTTATTAAAACTGGCATGTTTGGTAGTCCAACAAAGATATAACTTTACATCATCATTTAAATAGCAGTCCATGAAAACGCTCAAAACATTGCTCATCCTGGTGATTATGCTTACCGGCCCGTTCAGTTTCGGAAACAGTAATGAAAACTGTTGCCCGGATACTACAAATGCCCATTTGGCTTCTTCAAGTGTTCAGATGCAACTCGATCAGGTTCAAATGGAATCAAATCTCATTTCGGTGAACCTGCCATCTTTGGAGCCTAATGTTTCCGCAAAGCTGATTAAACAGCGGAATATGCTGGAGCAGGTTCAAATGGAAACAGAAAGACTGGAAAACATCCATTCATGGCCTTTTCTGGAACAGCTGAAGATTAAGCTGAACCTGAGAGTAGAGAATGCCGGCCAACAGCCAACTGAAGACACTTCCATCAAGTTATAATCCGGTTAATCACCTGTTCATGACATCAACCACACTGGTAAAAGCATACACAGCGCTCGCCGCGGTGTGCTTTTTTTGGGGAACCACCTACCTGGCAATACGCATTGGCGTAGAAACCATGCCGCCATTTCTTTTTGCAGGTATCCGGTTCCTGATAGCCGGGGGGTTGGTATGCCTGTACTATATCCTGAAGAAAACGCCATTGCCAGCTTTTGGTGAATGGAAGAGCATCCTGTTGATCAGTTTTTTGTTTTTTGTTATTGGAAATACCAGTGTGGTGCAGGCAGAGCAGCATATTTCCAGTGGGCTGGCGGCATTGATCTGTTCTGCCATACCCATTTGGGTCGTATTAATTAACCTGGTGATGAGCAAAGCTGAAAAGATTAATTCGCTCATTGTAACAGGTTTGATTACCGGCTTTGCAGGACTGGTTATGATATTTTATGATAACCTGGGCGACTTATCTCAGCCTGCATTATTTATCAGTATTCTATTCTTGTTGTTTGGAAATCTTACCTGGTCGTATGGGACAGTCTATTCTAAGAAAATTAAATGGAAAACGCCTTTTATGTATGCTGCAGGTTTGCAGATGCTTATAGCTGGAATCGTGCTTAGCACTACCGGATTGCTGATTGGGGAAGCAGGTCGTTTTCAGCCTGATTTGGAGGGTTGGGTTTCGTTACTATACCTGGCGCTTATCGGATCAATTCTCAGCTATGGAGCCTACCTGTATGCATTGGCTCATCTGCCATCCACGGTGGTTTCTTTGTATGCTTATGTTAATCCAATAGTTGCTGTAATCTTTGGTTACCTGGTTTTGCAGGAACAGTTCGGGTTTTTTACCCTGCTGGCAATGGTGGTTACCATTGCGGGAGTATACCTGGTGAATTCGGGTTTTAAGGCAAAGCAGGAGCAACCACTTTTTCTAAGAAAACTGACTGCGGTTCCTGCATTGTTACGATTCTGGTAGGTGTTGCTTGTCAAGCAGGAGTTAGCGCCCCGCCTGCCATATAATGTAAATTGAATATTGAGTGTTGATTATTGAAATTTTCAACACTCAATATTCAATCTCCAATTTGTTGTTCAACCTTTGTGTTTCCTTTTTATCGGTTCTGAAATTTACCTGCTATTTTGTTTTGTCAGGTCCAAGGGGAACGGCAGGTACATTTTTTTCTTCTTTCCTGAGCATTTCCATAATTACCTCCAAACCTTTATTCAATTGCTGATCAGTACCGGCATACTCCAAAGCCGGATCCTGGTCAACTTCAATATCCGGATCAACGCCATATCCTTCTATCAGCCATCCTGATGAATCATAAGGGGCGAATTCAGGCCGGTTAAGGTAGCCTCCGTCAATAATAGGCAGGCTGCCACGAATACCAACCACGCCGCCCCATGTTCTTTTTCCAATCACCGGACCAATCTTGTACTTTTTAAAGCGGTAGGAGATGATGTCGCCATCAGAAGCAGAATACTCATTGGTAAGCAACACTTTCGGACCTTGTAAATGGGTCGGATCCGGTGAACCGATTTGATTACGTGACATATTGTAATATACAAGGTCAAGCGACAAACGCTGGGCTACCAGTGAGGATACGAAACCGCCGCCATTGCCTCTGTCATCTACAATCAAGGCCTTCTTATTCATTTGCGGATAGTAGTGCTTGATAAATTCATTCAAACCATCCACTCCCATGTTCGGGATATGCAGGTAACCGACTTTGCCATTGGAAACAGAATCCACATATCGGATATTTTTCTGTACCCAGTTGTAGTAATACAAAGCGCTTTCATCAGCTATAGGAACAACAATGGCTTTTCTGCTGCCATCAGTGCCGGCTTTGCTGTTAATAGTTAGTTCAACCTGTTTTCCGGCCGTATTCAACAGTCCTGCATAAAAATCATTCATGGTATTTGTTTGCATTCCATTAATGGCTATGATATAGTCACCGGGTTTCACATTTACACCCACTTCCGTTAATGGAGAGCGTAAGGAACTGCTCCAGTTTGCACCTTCTAAAATCTTGGAGACTTTATAGTATCCCGAACCATCCCTCGTTATTACGGCACCGAGCAACCCTGTCATGATGCGTTCGGGTGAAGGTTTGTCTCCTCCGCCTACATAGGCATGCCCAACGCTTAATTCTCCGATCATTTCTCCGAGTATATACGTAAGATCGGCGCGGTGATTCACATAAGGTACCAATGGGCTGTACTTATCTTTAATTGCCTGCCAGTTCAGGCCATGCATATTGGATACATAGAAGAAATCACGCATCTGCCGCCAGGTTTCATTAAAGATAGCCTGGTACTCCTGTTTCTGGTTTACCATCACCTTCATACCGGAGAGGTCTGTGTTTCCGTCTGTTTGGATTTTTCCTTTTGGAAGATCAATGATGGAGTACTTTTTATCTTTCACCACCACCATTTTTTTCTTATCGGCAGAAATCTGGAACATATCATAGGTGCCAAGTGATTCTTCTTTTTTCTCTTTAAACTTAAAAATGGTGATGGAAGCATTTTCTTCATCAGCTTTTGAGCGCAGGTAATAGATGTTTCCATCTGCTGATTGAATATTCAGATACTGCGCGGGTTCTACCGGTAATGCGATAAGCCGGTTATTGATACCATCTAAGTCAATTTTAACATCGGTTGTTGCTGCTGCTGTTGATGATTCTTTAGCCGGCTTTTCAGATTTTGATTTTGTTGCCGGTGGCGCACTTTCTTCTTTGGCTTTTTGTTCCGGCTTCACTTCATTGTTTTCCGGGGCAAAAGGAGAGGGTGTTTCCTTTGACAGGGTAACCAGGTATAGTTTACTCATGTTTTGATAAGCAATCTGAAATTCGGTATTGCTGAAAGAAGGGTTGTAATCACGATCGGAGATGAGTATCAGGTATTTCCCATCTTTAGTAAAAGTGGGTTCATATGAATTATACCAACTGTCGGTAACCGGCGTAGATGTTTTTGAAGCCAGGTTATAGAGAAAAACCCTGTTATTGGTTTGCCATTCCGGCCGCACATAACAGATCCACTTGCTGTCAGGCGACCAGTCGTAATAGTTGTATTCGCCAACATTTGACGATTCAACTTTTGTTATCGAGCCTGATTCAACATCTATGTATTGAAGACGCTGTTGACGGTCGCTCCACATAATCTTCTTACTGTCCGGACTCCACATCAGGTGGTACTTGTAAACATCGCCGTTAGTGGTTATTCGTTTTGCTTCTCCTTCCCCATTTTGCGGACGCAGGTAGATTTCATCTTCCCCGCTGATATCGCTGATATAGGCTATCCATTTTGCATCAGGGCTCCAGACCGCATCGCGATCATGTGCATTGGAAGACTGTGTAAGGTTGCGTGTTATACCGGAGGTGGCAGGAACCGTAAAGATATCGCCTCTTCCAACCAGCAACAGCCTGTTGCCATCCGGTGCCAGGTCCCACCCTTCAATAAATTTAGACGCGTCAATTAATTTATCGCGGCTCCAGGTCTGGTCATTTTCTATTTGTATGTTAACAGCAGTAACCTGCTCAGTTTGCAGGTTCAGCAAATACAATAAGCCTCCTTTTTCAAAAATGATATCCTTATCGCCCAATGATGGAAATTTGATATCGTAATCAGAATAGTTGGTCAGTTTGCGAGTTTGCCTGGTGTTGATGTCATAAACAAACAGGTTCATGGTGCGGTCGCGGTCGCTCAGGTAATAGATTTTATCACCCGCCCACATCGGTTGTATATCCTGGAAAGCATTATTGGTAATATTCTGCCATTGTTTTGTGCCCAGGTCATAGATCCATACATCATCTGCCATACCACCCTGGTAATACTTCCAGGTTCTGAACTCCCGGAATATGCGGTTCATCGCAATTTTTTTACCATCTGGAGAATAGGAACAGAACCCGCCTACGGATAAAGGTAATTCTTCTGACAGCCCGCCATTGATATTTGCGACAAACAGTTGTCCTTTGAATGCATTGAAAGACTGTTTACGGGAGCGATACACCACGCTCTGATTATCCTTCCAGGTCATCACAATATTATTAGGGCCCATGCGGTCGGAAATATCGTCGCGCCCGAGTGTTGCAGTATACGTGGTTCTCACGGGTACTCCGCCCTGTGAAGGCATTACATAAACTTCTGTATTGCCGTCAAACTGCCCGGTGAATGCAATGTGACTGCCATCCGGTGAATATCTTGCAAACATTTCATACCCGATATCACCGGTTAACCTTCTTGCAACACCGCCTGCTGTAGCTACTGTATAAAGATCGCCGGCATACGAAAAGGTGATTCTTGAATCATGAACAGTAGGGAAACGAAATAGTTTTTCTTCCGTAGGCTGCTGGGCGTAAGCTATTCCGAAACATAGAAAAAACACTAAAATTAAAAAGGAGCAACGTAGAAACATGGTAGGTTGGTTTTTGGAATGCGAAAAATACAAAAGAAGCAAGAGGAGGCCGTGGTTTTTTTCGACGTAGCATTAAATATTGTAGAGCAATGCGAACGGGGATAAGTTGGAAATGAAGTGCCAGGGTACAGGATTGTTACACAGAATGTTAAAGATATTAGCGGCTTTTGCAGAACAGGATTTTTCTGCGCGCCGGAATTCCAGCTATAGTCACCTGCAAGGAGATTGCTATATACACGCAATACCAGAATAATGAGGCCAATCGAAGCTGAATTAGCAGCTCAGCTCTTTGTAATCAGCCCGCTCTTTTCACCCTGCTCTTCTCTTCTTCAATGGCATTATTTCTTTGGCGCTGAGACGCCTGCGAATTGCCAAAGCGATAAGAGAAATTAATGCCGTAGCGCTGACGGTCGTTGTGCTGCTCGAAGTAAGAGTCAATATTTGCATACTGAATGTCGCCTTTGATATGATTCGTGTTGAAAATATCATTGGCATTCACTTTAACGGTAGCTTTTCCATCGAGGAAAGATTTTTTAAGCCCGACTGACACATCTCCATTTGGTTCAATGGATGCAATGCTGAAAATAACTTTGGATTGGTATTGCGCTGAAAGTTCAACCGTAAATCCTTTGGGCAAGGTGAAATTGTTCTGAATGTTTAGCTGGAAACCCAGTTGAGAATTGTGATAGGTTGTTTCCAGGTATTCAGTCTGAAGATCCTGGTAGAACCCGGTAAACACCGGCGTAACACTCCACCACGTAACCGGTTGAAGCGGTGCATAGGCAGTAAGTGCATACGTGGTATTCCGGCCGAAATTGTCTGAAAACAAAACAATTGTTTTAGTTGAATCCGTCTGGTAAAACTGTTCCTGTATTTCATCTGCGGTATTGCTGTAATTAAAGCTCAATGCATAGGTTTCTTTAAATAGATAGGAGAGTTCCAGCGAATGGGTTAGCTGAGGTTTCAGGTTTGGGTTTCCTTGCTGATAGAGGTATGGGTCGAGGAAGAAAAGAAACGGGTTGAGCTGATCATAGCGCGGACGATCAATGCGCCGGCTGTAGGAAAAGGAAACGGTGTGTTTATCATTAATCCTATCGCTGATGTTAAGACTGGGGAAGAGCTGAAAGTAGTTTCTGTTAAAGGATTCCTGCAGGGTACGGGAATTTCCGTTCGCATCCGTTACTTCACCGCGCAATCCGGCCTGTATACTTATTTTCTTAAACTGGCGGCTCAGCTGCAGGTAACCTGCGTAAATGTTTTCTGTATAAATGAAATCATTACTTCTAAGGCTGTCTACTACCCATTCGTTATTTTGCTGAACAGAAAAAATCGCTTCATTGTCATTTTTTACGGAGCTGGCTTTCAGACCCGTTTCGAAATTCCATTCTTTTTTTAGCGGAGAGGCGAAATCAACTTTTGCAGACAGAATGTCTATTGTACCGGGGCTTAGCGAATGATAAATGAAAGGATTATCTGTTGCGCTGCCATCCTGGTTGTAATACGTGGTGGTATAATTGTCATCACCCTCACCATTGAATTTTGAGTAATCCATGTCGGCTGAAATCGTTGCTCCGGCTGTATCAAGTTTACCATCGTAGTTGAGGTTGAAGGAATAATTTCCTGCTATGTTATTCAGGTCGCCATAGGTATCCGAAGAAGGTTCATAGACCGCATCGCTGCTGGTGATGAGCGCATGGGTATTGTTTGCCGACAGGTATTTATCGGCATATCCGCTTGCTACCAGTCCAAAAGTATTTTTCTCATTCAGGAAATAATCAACGCCCGCTTTGTAGCTGTGATCAATGTAATGATTGTCCATGGTACTTTCTTCTGTAACTGCCGATTGTACTTCGCCTTCATCAAAATTCCGTATAACATTCAAAGTCTGCAGCTGACCATAATCTGAGTAGTTATAACTCCCAAAGAGATTCACTTTTTTCACCCTGTAGTTGAGTTGTACGCCTGTTTCGGGGCTCCAGCCAGCTTCTGAGTGTTCTATTCCTGCTGTTACAGAGCCATTCAGACCAAGGTTCTTGTCTTTTTTCGTTACGATGTTGATGATTCCTGCATTGCCTTCTGCATCATACCTGGCTGATGGATTGGTAATTACTTCAATTTTAGAAACGGCATCGGCAGGCATGGCGCGCAGTTGATTGGCTAATTGCTCCGCAGAAAGGTAAGTGGGCTTATCATCAATCATTACTAAAACACCCTGCTTCCCGCGCAAGCTGATATTTCCCTCCTGGTCTACCATTACACCGGGGGCTTTCCCAAGTGCATCCATCACACTACCACCTGCTGCAATGGAACTTTCAGAAATGTTGAGCACCATCTTGTCATGCTCATGCTGAATCATCGGCTTATCTGCAACTACAGTTACTCCTTTGAGTTCATTGGTAACAGGCCGGAGTGTTATTGCACCCAGGTCCACCTCGGGCGAATTACTGTGCAACACCACGTCTTTTATTGAGTACGTCTCAAAACCAACACCGGCAACCTTTACGGTATAGCTGCCTTCGTTAACCTGTTCAAATACAAATGTTCCGGTAGGGTCGGTAAATTCTCCTTTTACCAGGGAACTGTCGGAGGCTTTCAAAAGGGTGATGGTAGCAAATTCTACAGGTTGCTGTTGCCAGTCAATAACTTTTCCTGTTATGCTTCCGGCAGTGGCATTTAAGTAACCGCATAGGCATGCCCATACCAATAGGTGCAATGAAATTCTCATATTTTAACATTTGTGTGCCGGACTGGAAGTGGAAGAGGCTTGGTCCTGCAGTTTTAAAGAATATGCATTAGTCGTTTGCGGCATATAAAAAGTTACACAAGCTGGATTTTTCGGAGAAAAGGCCTGTAAAAATTGTTCGCATGGCTGGTTATCTGCCGCTTATATGATACCCTGTTATCAGGCTG
>CAZGBP010000090.1:0-14205 GCA_964524035.1 uncultured Bifidobacteriaceae bacterium | reverse complement strand
TCTTCCACACAGCTTACCGTTGCTTTTGCTGATGGATCTGTATTCCTGATTTCACCGCCGATAAAAATGTATTTGTGGCCATTGTAATTGTCGAGGGCTATGGTAAAGCCCATCTCCTTTCCTACCACAACATTCCCGTTTAAAAGGTACTGTGTGGCAAAGACTTTCTTCCACATAATCTCGCCACAATGATTGAACTTGGCAATGATTACATCATCGTTTCCCGATTTTATACTGCTGTCGCATACTTCCAAACTGCCGGTTACAGAACCGGAACGCCCTACAATGTAAATTTCTTCAGGGCTTACAGTCCGGTCTACCACAATCTGTTCAATGAATTCATTTTTGTGAAGCGTTGTGCCCATATCAATGTAGGAGCCCCATGCTGGATAATAGGATTGTGCAACTGAGAAATAAGGGGCTGTCAACAGTAACAGTCCTATAATGCAACTGATAAGGGCGAAAAACGGACTCAGGCCTTTCCTGTCTGTCATGATGTTTTACTTTTAAAGGGTTTGTCTTGTTTTAATTATTTAATATCCAGGCTGAAACCGACGAATTACCTGTCATTCACACCAAACCGCTTCAACCCTTAGTGGAGTGCACACCGCATATAGCCTAACGCCCTTACGATGACCGGTTAACAAAACACGCATAAACTGGTGCATCCTGCTCAACGTGTTGCTAAGACTTATGCGGCAAATATAAGCACTGCGCATGAGCGTGCGTAAAAATTGTATAGTTATGAATAGTCTTTGCTTTAATACAGGTAAAACAAGTACCAAGCTTTAACCTGATCTTCTTTGACTTTCTCAGCAATACTTGCTTTTAAAACAGGGTTCACAGCAGGCATCTGTTAAAAAACAGCTTCGCATCGTATTAACCACAATGCTTACGCCTGCCGGTAGCAATCTATTCACCTAAAGGCTTATTTTAGCCGTCGTTTTAATGGAAATGCAAACAACAATAATTCGCAATCTTACTTCACCGCCCATTGAATTTTCTGATCTAACATCAAACGTTATCTTGTAGTATGAAATACCTGGTACCCGTTCTTTTGCTTTTCTTGTATTTAGAGGTCGACGCCACCTGCACACTTCCTTCTCCCAATGGACTGAAAACATCCTCTGTTGCAAGTTGCCAGGCCGGCTTAAAGTGGAAAAAAGTGAATACGGCCATCAGTTATGTAATAGAATATAAAGAAACTACTGCAACCAACTGGATCTCAACAACAACTCCCGATAACGCACTTCTCTATACACTTACCGGACTATCGGCAAACACTGCCTTTACGGTCAGGATTGCCGCAGTTTGTGCAGGCAATGAAGCCGGTACCTTTTCACCGGCTATTTTTTTTAATACCATTGCCTGTTCGGTACCCGTTGATCTGGCTGTATCCGGCATATCATCATCGGGTGCCATGTTAAGCTGGGTGCCTCTTTGTGGTGAAACAAATTTCTCGCTGCGCTATCGCAAGACAGGCACTTCGGCATGGACTACGGTTGCAAATCTTACTGCGCCCAATTATCAATTATCAGGATTGTTACCGCAAACCGATTACCAGTTGCGCGTGCGTGCAAAATGTGGCAACCAGCCTTCCGATTATTCCCCCATTGTTAATTTCACCACGTCAAGTGCCGCTGTTCCATCCAGAAAAAATGTATTGCTGGTAATAATCGATGATGCAAGATTTGATTCCTTCCAGGCTAATGGCGGCCCTTCATTCTTTAATGATATTGCCATTTCGCGTGTTGCCAATGAAGGCGCCAATTTTAAGTTGAGTTTTCCGGCCCAGTCGCAATGTGCGCCAAGCCGTGCCTCCATCACCAGCGGACTATATCCGCACCTGCATGGCGTAACGGATAATCCTCCCCAGTCGGATGCTGATACCATAACACAAATCACCTTACCGCAGATTTTGCAGGATAATGGTTACTATACCGGCCTCATTGGCAAGTACCATGTATCTAAACATCCACAACCCGGCTTCGATTTCTGGATGGAAGTACATGGCAGCGATTATACCGATACCAAATACAATATTAACGGAACCACGTTTACTATTCCCGGCCATTCCACCGATGTGGTATCTGACAGTGCCATTGGCTTCTTTCATAAAGTGCCGCAAGACAAACCCTTTTATTTATGGCTTGCTTATGCCGCACCACATACGCCACAGGTACCGCGCCCTGAAGACAATGGGATTTTTGATAACGAGACCATGCCGGTGCCGGTTAGCCCTGATAAGTACACTCAAAATTACCCGGGCATCCTTTACAATTGCCATACTGCCAATAATCCCGACGGCCTGGATGATTTTTACCGTGGGTATTTTGAATTGTTGAATGGCGTAGAAGAAAGGCTGGGTAATGTTTTTGATGAGCTTACGAATATGGGCCTAATGGATAGCACCCTCATTATCTTTATGAGCGACAATGGATTTATGATCGGTGAACACATGCTGTTTGAAAAGCAAATGGCTTATGAGGAATCTGTTAAAGTCCCGATTTTCATGCGGTATCCGGGCCTTATTCCTGCGGGTACCCAGGTAACCAATAACATCGCGATGAATATTGATATAGCACCTACGATTCTCGATTTTGCCGGCATCGAAGATACTTTTGGCATGCAGGGGCTTTCACTTTTGAAAATGATGAATAACACAGTGGAACGAAAAGAAATGATGTATGAATTCTTCAATAAGGATTGTGTACCTGACATCAGGGCTGTGCGTTCGCTGGATTTCAAATATGTGAAATACAATTGCACACAAAATACAGAAGAACTCTTTGACCTTGAAAATGACCCTTACGAAAATACAAATCTGGTCAACAACCCTGCTTTTGCCACTACTCTACAACTTTACCGGGATAAGCTTACTTACTGGCGGAATTACTACCAGGATTTCAGTTGGGACTCTTTATATGCCTGCAGCCTTACCAACCCGCAAAAGTTAACTTATGAGGCAGGAAGCACATTATCATTACTCACAATACATCCGAATCCTGCCAGCAGTGATATCATGGTTCATTTTATCTCCTCTGAAAATGCCCCTGCACAGCTTCGTATCGTGAATAGTTTAGGTATCGTGGTCTTTGAAAAAAACTATTCGATCGCTGCCAGCGAATTTTTTGAACAGATTCCTATACATCAGTTTCCGGACGGAAACTATTTCGCGCTGGTTCAACAGGGCAATCATGTTTACCGGGAAGCCATTATGCATCAGGAATAAATTTTAATTGTAACGTTTGCTTTTCCCTGATGCTTCAATTGATTCAACAAATGAACACCCGAACGGCATACATACAGGATGATATTTGAAATATTTCCATTTGGTTGGCAACCTGCTGTCTGTGATTGAGAGTGTCCGTCAAATTGGTTATAGATCATTGGGGATACGTATGTATGTAAATCAGAGTAGTGGCAAGTGATCGGCTTCGCCCCAGCAATTTAACCATTTAACCATTTAACCCTGCAACCATTGTATTACAAGATGAACGAATTGTCGTACACCCGTTATTGGGTTCCGGCAGAACATTTTTGCAGAATGTCGTATTTTTGAGGCATCCAAACCAGCTCCTGCAGTTATTGCAGGTGGCAACCTATTTTTAAAAAATCAACTATGAGAAAATGCTCCGCTATTGCTCTATTGTGTTTTTTTGTTTCGCATGTATACGGACAACAGTTTACGCAGCAATTTAACCTTTCACTTTCTGAGAAGGCATTCCTGGAAAATAAAGGGCAGGTTAAAGACCAGCACGGGAAGGTAAACCGTGAAGTCAAGTTTATTTACAGCAATGGCATCTTCAACCTGGCCTTGAAAGAAAACAGTTTCAGTTATGAGCTGTTCCAGTTAGTGGAAGAAAACGCCAAAATGGACGAAGCAGGATCTAAAGTTTCGGATAGTGATGCGGAAGACTTTTCAAGCCGGATTGTCGCTTCAACCAGGATTGATGTGGTTTTATTGGGTGCAAATAAAAAGGTAGCAATAGAGGCTACTGACCCAACCGGTGCCGGTTTTAATTTTTATTCGGGCCCGGTTAACCTAAATAAAGTAGAAAGGGTGAAGGCCTTTAATACCATCACCTACTACAATATCTATCCCGGCATCGACCTTGTCTTCAGGGCACCAGACCCGGATAATGGTACTGCACTGCACTATGATTTTATTATTCATCCGGGAGCTGATCCGTCCCAAATCAGACTGCAATACCTGAGCGATTATAACCTTGCGCTGAACGACAATGGCTCACTGCAACTTAGTACATCTATTGGTTATGTTCAGGAAGCAAAACCATTTACTTTCCAGGATACTGAAAGACGAGAAGTCGCTTCGTCTTATGTGATGGCAAACAACGTGGTGCAATACCAACTCGCTGAGTATGACAGAAGTAAAGTATTGGTTATTGACCCCACCCTTTTGTGGGCCTCCTATTATGGTGGACCCGGAGACGAAGATGTTGCCAAAGTATCTGTTGATAAACAACACCGGCCCATTATTGCCGGCAGCACTTCAAGTCCTGCTGGAATTGCTTCCACAGGTGCTTTTCAGGTTACTTATGGTGGTGCGCCGTCAGATATGTTTGTAGCAAAATTTAAAACCAATGGCAAGCTTGACTGGGCATCCTATTTTGGCGGCCCGGAGCAGGACTTAGGTTACGGTGCCATCGCCGATAAGAACAATAATATTATACTGTATGGGAAATCACGAAGTGATGATATGGCAACAGTAGGCCAGTTGGTGCAAGGTGGATCGGGTGATGGTATGATTGTTAAGTTTGACCCAAACGGCATCTTTCAGTGGAGTACCTACAAGGGTGCCATTAATGACGATCATTACAGAAATATACGCAGCGATAACCACGGCAATTTATATTGTGTTGGTTACACTGAAAGTCCGAACAACATGACCACACCGGGTGCTTACCAGGAAACATATGGGGGCTTCGGCGATTGCCTTTTCTCCAAATTTAGTCCGGCTGGGGTGGAAATATGGACAACCTATTTTGGAGAAGTTGGTTCAGACCGTTTCCATGCAGTAAATATTGATCTCTTCAATCATATTCTGGTTCAAGGCACTACCGGAAGCACTTCTGGCATGGCAACGGAAGGCGCTCACCAGGAAATTTATGGTGGTGGCGAAGAAGATGTATTGGTGGCGCAATTTGATACAAATGGCCATCGCATCTGGAGTACGTATTACGGTGGAGAATTTTCTGACCGCGGACGTGGAATTGAATCTGACAGCGCAGGATTTATTTACATTGGTGGGTTAACAGAAAGTGAAACCGGCATATCTACACCGGGAGCGCACCAGGAAAACTGGACGCCCGGCTATGTGAACAGTGTAAGACAGGAAGACGGCTATGTTGCTAAATTCACTCCTTCGGGCGAAATTATCTGGGCCAGCTATTATGGAGGTGATGGATATGACCGCATTTGGGGAATTTCGCTTGATCGGGTGGCAGGCGCACTGTATGTAGCCGGTGGCACACAGAGTAATGATCATGTAGGCACTCCTACCGGTTGGCAGCCGGAGCGAATTTCCGGCACCGATGGTTTCTTCGCACGCTGGGATTTCGATGGCAACCTTACCTGGGGTAGTTACTGGGGAGGAAATTCAGAAGATCATTTACAGGATATTGAACCGGACGGTGAAGGATACATCTACGTACTAGGTGTCACCAATCAAAACCGCATGCCGGTAACCCCTAATGTGCATCAGACAAAAACAGGGGGTGGCGACGAAGCCATGATTTACAGGTTCTATCCCGGCCTGGATTGTTATGACTACAATGAACCAAACAATGAATTCGCCGCAGCGAAACAGATTACCGGCTGGGCACCGATTGACTCCTTCTTTTATGGATACAACGGCAGCATTGTAAATAAACTGGACCAGGATTGGTTTAAGCTGAAAGTGAAATCGACGGCTAAAAATTTTATGCTGCTGTTAACCGACAAACCGGCAGGATACAACCTGAAACTGTACAATGCCCAACACGTATTGCTGCAAAGCGCCTCCAATCCTGCAAATATGAATGATACAATTATCTTCAACAATGCACCGGCAGCCTATTACTATATCCGCATTTCTCATGGTAAAAACACATTTGACTCACTTAATTGTTACCGGTTGAAAGTTTTTCAGAGCAGCTACATTTTTGAAAACAAGTCAGGAGAACAGTTCGTTTCTGCAGAAGAAATGATGTCTGCTGTACAGGTATTCCCAAATCCGGCTACCAGCCAGCTTACCTTTAACCTCACAACCGCAAAAGCCGGAAGTGCTACCTTGTTGATTTATGATATGCTCGGCCGCCTCTGCCTGCATTACGAGCTGTTGCTGGAGGATGGTTATCAACAGGTAGACGTTCCAATTGACGGACTTCCGGAAGGCAGTTACAGAATCTTGCTTAAGAACAATGAAAAAAACTGGGTATCCACCTTTATAAAAGCAGGACAGTAATTGCCAAACACCATCAACTTCAATTACACCGACTGACCGGTAAAACCCCAATGTTTCCCGAAAACAAAAAATTAACCACCATGAGAAAGTCAATCATTCTGTTATTCCTGCTCACCGTTTCTGCAACAACCGTATTGGCAGACCCGGCATGGATAGCCGGTCTCGGCAAAAACGCGGCCTTTGTAGAAAACAAAGGACAGGTGATGGATCAAAACGGCAGGGAAAACAAAGAGGTCCGGTTTATGTATGTCGACGGTTTGTTTAACCTACAACTCAGGAATGGCGGCTTCAGCTATGAATTGTTTACCATAGATGAAAAACGTGCATCATTTCCTGAATCAGGCTACCGCGACGGTGAAGACAAAGCATTCAGAAATTTCGTGGATGACCAAAGCACCCTGCGTTCTCACCGTATTGATATCACGATGGTGGGTTCAGATCCTGCAGCAGAGATCACCGGTGAAACAGCTACCGGAATCGTTTACAACTTCTATACAACCGGTACTGGCTTACATGGAATAACCGGTGTGACTTCCTTTGAAAAGGTAAAATATAAAAACGTTTACCAGGGCATCGACCTGGTCTTTTATGCAGCGGATCCATCAACCGGCGCAACACTGAAGTATGAATGGATCATTCATCCGGGTGCCGATGCTTCAAAGATTAAATTGCAATATGACGGCGCCATTTCATTCCTTCCCGATGCGGCAGGCGGGTATCAGTTGCTCGCTGCTACCGGTATCATTAACGAAAGTAACGTGATTGCTTTCCGGGCTAATGACCGTTCACCCGTGCCGGCACAATACCAATTCAATCATAACACAGTCAGTTATAAAATCAGGCGCGACAAAGAAAACACTATAGTAATCGATCCAAATATTCTCTGGTCTACTTACTATGGTGGCGAACTTTCCGAAGACGTGAATAATGGAGAACTGGCTGTAGACAAGCAATCAAAAGTGATTATCGTCGGCAGCACATTCAGCACCATGTATATTGCCAGCAACGGCGCATTTCAAACATCCTTCGCAGGGGGCTATCATGATGCCATTATCGCAAAATTTACAACTGCCGGAAAACTGTCGTGGGCTACCTACTATGGGGCACCGGGAAAAGATGAAGGGCATGCCATTACAACTGACAAGGACAACAATATTTTTATTGCCGGTCTCACCACGAGCCAATCCGTAATCAGCACTCCCGGAGCCTATCAGACTCAGCTGGGAGGTTATTCAGATGCATTCGTGGTGAAGTTTAATGCAAATGGCACCCGTTTATGGGGTACTTATCTCGGTGGTTCCATCCAGGATGAAATTCTTGGTATGGATTGCGATAAGAATGGCAATCTCTATTTTACGGGTTATACGGTAAGCCCTGATCATATTGCAACACCCGGCGCACACCAGGATACCATGAATAATCCCGGAGGCAACAATGGCGATGCATTCCTGGGGGCCTTTTCACCGGGCGGCGATTTGAGATGGTGTTCCTATTTCAGCGGCCCTGCACAAGACCGCGCGCATGGAATCTGCGTCGGCAAAAACAACGATCTGTTTATTGAAGGCACGGCAGAAAGTACCATAGAGTTTGCAACATCCGGTGTTCACCAATCCTCTTTTGCCGGCGGCCCTACAGATGCTTTCCTGGCAAAATGGGATACGTCCGGAAATTTTTATTGGTGCACCTATTTCGGAGGCATCAATGAAGAACATGGCAGAGGCGTAAAAACCGATGGTGCCGGTAATCCATATATCATCGGCTGGTCTAACAGCCTCACCGGAATGAGCACTCCAGGTGCTTACCAGGAAGAATGGTTTGAAGCCTATGAAAATGACGGTTTTCCAAAATATGATGGATTCCTGGCAAAATTTAAGAAAGATGGAAGCCTGGAATGGGGCACCTATTATGGTGGTGGCGGTAAAGACCAGATTTTCGACCTTACCATTGACAATGATAATGATCTTGTGTACTGCGGCGGATTAACTGCCAGCACAATCAATATCAGTTCTCCGGATTCGTATCAGCCTGTACTCGGTGGAAAAACTGACGGATTCTTTTCTAAATTCACATTGACTGGTACCCATATCTGGGGCAGCTATTTTGGTGCGGAAGGCAGCGAAGAGTTGCACGGAATGGAATTGGACAAGAGTGGCTTTATGTATATCCTGATTTCCGCCGATGGCAACGACTTTTCTGTAACACCGGAAGCTTACCAGACTGCAAATTACGGCGGAGAAGATGCTGTGGTAACGCGGTTGAATGTGGCCGATGCCTGCTACGACAAATACGAACCCAACAATACCAATTCAACCGGTTATCTCATTAAAGCATATGAAGACAGCGCCTTATGGGGATACACGGCAGCCATATCCAGTTCAGCCGATGCTGACTGGTACAAGATAAAACTGAATTCCACTACCAATCTGAAACTGATACTTACCGACCTGGCAGTCGATTACGATCTGAAATTGTATAAGGCCAATGGCCAATTGCTCTTTACTTCAGCCAATGCCGATACCGTTGATGAAACGATCATTTATAACAATGCGCCTAACGGGAATTATGTGATACTTATTGTTCATGACGGCAATGAGTTTGATCCTGATAATTGCTATCGGTTACAACCTGTAATCTCAGCGAATCCATGGCTGGAAAAAACCGCACAGGAAACGGCACAACAGGTTTCGTCATTACAAGCTTCGGTATTTCCGAATCCAGCCGTTGGCGAAATCAATTTAAAGATTGCATCAGAATTCAGTCAGCAAGTACAGGTTACGCTTTATAATGTATTGCACCAGCCTGTTTACCTGCATACACTGGAAGCCGCTGAAAACACCCAGGAATTGAGTATACCAGCAGCCAACCTGGCTTCGGGTATATACTTTGTGGAACTCTTGCACGATGGAGAGAAGCAGGTGTTGAAGGTACAACTGCTATAGTCATTTCCATCAGAAACCATGCAGAAAACATTTGGTGTGCCTGTTTATCTTATAGAAATGGATTTTTCACTGGTGAGTTCACTTCGTGTTACTGAATGCCCTTTACCTACCGGCAGTAAAATTTTATTTGCACAATTCAAATACCCCTGATGCTCCGGAAGTAACACGAGTAGTTCAGTTCGGGCATTTGATTCGGGTGAAGCAGCTGGAACGTGGCTGCTACTGAATTGAATAAATCAAAGAAATTTCAAATCACCGGTGAAACACGCTCATGACGATTCAAAAAATAACGCAATGCCGGCCCTGCTATTAGAATCGTAACAAATGTCATAACTACCAGGCCAACAAAAACTTTCTCATTGATGATTCCTGCTTGAAGCGCGAGCATTCCCAATACAATCTCCATCGAACCTCGGGCATTCATCGCAAAACCAACTGCGATGGCTTTGTTTGTCTTAAAACCACTCAGTCGAGCTCCGATGAAACCTCCTAACAACTTGCCCACACTGGCAATTACCAGGATAAAAAAGCAGATAAACAGATCAAAATCCTTGATAAAATTTACACGCAACCCTATTGAAACGAAAAAAAGGGGTGCCAGAAGATTCACCACAAACAAGTGTAGTGTTTCTTTAGCCTCGTCAGCAAACTGTTTCGAATCGCCTACAGCAACCCCGGTTAAAAATGCTCCAAAAATGGCATGAATACCGATCCATTCAGTAAACAATGATCCCAGAATACATAATATTATTGCCAAAGCAAGTGAAACTCCCGGGCCCTTAAAAGTGCGTTTTGCAAAACCAAATACCCGATCAATCGCGACTCGACCAATAGTTAATAAGCCTATCGTAAAAATCACCACAGCAACTACCGTTTGCCAGACCCCCAGGTTTTCATGTTGAACTTCACCTAAACTAATTACAACGGAAAACAAAATCCATCCCACAAAATCATTAATCATAGCCGCCGTTAACAGTAAACTCCCGAATCGTGACCGCCCCAACTCCAAATCAAATAATATTTTGGCAAGTACCGATAATGCCGTAATCGACAATGCTGTACCAATAAATAATGCAGGTAATAGTTTATTAGTTTGGGTAACGCTATCAAAAAAATGATCATAAAAAAACCAAATGCCTGCAAAGCCTGCAACAAATGGAAAAAGAATACTTGAAAGGCTGATCTTAGCAGCAGCTTTTCCTCTTTGTACAACATCACCAAGATGCACCTCCATGCCGGCAACAAATAAAAAAAGGATGATGGCGATTCTGGCAATTCCATCGAATGCCAGTTGCGCGGTTTGAGATACAAAGAAAATGCTGTGAAAAAGTTCAGGAAAAAGATTGCCGAGTATTGACGGACCTAATATTAATCCGGCAATCAATTCCCCCATTACTGCAGGTTGTTTCCAACTGCGAAATAACTCGCCCAGCAAACGTCCTGCCGTAAGTAAGACAACGAAAATAATCAGGAATGATCCAAAGTACTTGGATGAATCTGCTGCCATGCTCTCAATTATCAGGTCAAAAGTTACCAGGTATTACATTTCAGATTCTGCAAGGTAGATTTCTTAAACCGAAAACTCATATACAAAGTAAACAAGATTCATACTAAATCAGTCAGCTGACAAAGTGCTTGAAAATTTACAGTACAAATCTGCAGTTACCAGTTGCATAGCAGAGAGCATTGCATCTTCATTGCATAGCAAAATGCAACGGTAAGAGAACCAATCGCAGAAGGCTGGTACTCTCAACAGAATTAACCAGGTGCGGTTCCATTATTGAAGCTGCGATAGTTAATGGCACTTTCAGTAATCTCAGCAGTCCAAAATCTATCTACTGAATTCACACAAAAAAGGGAGGCTTACTGGAGCCTCCCCTTAAAGATAAATCCAAATTCTTACTATTTAATGATGATCAGTTTTTTGGTTGCAAGTTGCTTGCTGTTGTTCGCAATCACCACTTCATATAAACCCGGAAGCAAGGCCAGGTTTTTCTCCACCAGCACCTGTGATGCTGCATTCAATTCTTTAGCATACATTTCGCGGCCATTCAAATCATAAATTTTCAACGTTGCATCCTCCGTAATCCTGTAGGTCAAGGATAAATTACCCTGGCTGGGATTAGGATAGATTTCCATCTGATTGCTCACTTCCGGTGATTGTATTCCAACCCCTTCTTCTACCTGAACCTTTAACAAAAAACCATCGTCAAATCCGCCAAAGACTTCCTGCGCCACTCCCGGAGTACTGATGTCCTCGCTCTCAGCGGTACCTACCATAAAGATATGGATATCTGCTTTGTCGGTGGCAAGGGCCAACACGCTTTCCCTTTCCGGGCCACCATAATAACTTCCCCATATCCGATTGCCAGCTGAGTCAAACTTTTCTACAAACATATCATCCTTTCCGCCATAGACAGGTTGAAAAGCATCCGGTGTAGATATTACAGTAGGTGACATAGTGGTACCACCAAAATATATATCATTATCAATCATGGTAACACCACGTCCGCGGTCTTCCGATCCATCACCCAAATAGGTGGACCAGATAGGATACCCATTCGTATGCCATTTCATAACAACTGCATCATGTGTTGGTAATCCCTGGCCATCATAACCCTGGCTCCAAACAGGTTGAAAAGAGCCCGGTGTGGTAACTCCGGTGTCACTGGCGCTATAGCCAATAAAATAAACATGCTCTCCCGTTGGATTAACCCGCACACCCCTACCACGGTCCTCTTCAGATCCACCCCAATAGGTGCACCACTTTAATGCTCCGGACGGGCTGTATTTTGCAAGCAGGTAATCCTGCCCACCGGAATTATGATCCCGATATGCATTCTTCTTTATACCAAATGCGCTGCCTGTGCTTCCATTTATGTAAATATTACCGCTTGGATCCGCATCCACACTTCTTCCGTGATCTTCACTTTCACCACCTAAAAAAGTACCCCAGATCAGTTCACCATCAAAAGTCCATTTGCTGAGAATCAGGTCGGAATGTTTGTTGTTTTGCGGCTGCCAGGCATCAGGGGTGGCTATGCCGCTGTCGCTGTTAGAATAGCCAACCATGATGATGTTACCCTCATAATCCTGTTTTAACCTTCGTATGATATCTTCATCCTCACCTCCATAATAGGTTGCCCAGACCCGTTGGCCTTCCGGCGAAAAATAAGCCAGTATGCCATCTTCTACGCCTGCAAAAACCTCCTGGTGCATGCCATTACCAAGCGTTACAATACCATCAGGACTGGTTGTGTGGGCGCCCAGGTAAATATACTCGTCAATGTTTACGATACATGCTCTTGCCCGGTCAAGACCTGAACCACCGTAGTACGTGCCCCAAATACGGGTACCATCCGGATTATATCTTTCAATGTAAATGTCGATATCACCGATCTTTTCAGTTTGATAGGCGCCTGCTGTTGCAATGTTATCCGAACTGTACGTGCGGCCGGTAATAATTACATGGTCTTCACTGTCCACCGCAAGTCCACGCGCTTCATCACTTTCCAAACCACCCGCATAGGTTGCCCAAACAAGCATCGGGTCAATTACCAGAGATTGCTTAATGTCATAATGGGCAACATCAAAACGGATAAAGTCATCTTCCTTTCTAAAGGATACAGGAACCTGTGAAATCTTTAAACCCGCATTATTCAACAGGTATGATTCCGGTATCATCTCGAACATACTTCCAAGATTGTTCGACGATTCCAGAGTTCCGTTTTCTAAGATTTCCTGATTGTTGATTCCATTATACCGGTAGCGGATATCATTCACATTACCTCCCGGATGCACCACAAAATCATAAGCCATTGATCTTGTTGGGTAAGTTTCAGGACAGGCAATCATCACCAGGTCAATATTGTTGTAAAGGTTCTTGTATGTAACCTTATTGTACTGCTTTACTTTGTTAATTCCTTCCTGAGGGGTAAAGGATAAATAATAGTTCAGATAATCAGGCAGCACCTCTTCCGCTACAATTTCCGGATTGGCATTGGCTCCTATGAACTGCAGATCAATCCTGCTGCTTTTATAGTGCACCGGCGCAGGCGGAACATCTTCTTCATCGAGGTGATGTGTTTCTGCATATCCCAAAGCTTCAGAAACCGTACGTGGTTCCTGTTCCATAGTAAACAATTCAAAGCTTACTGTATTGGGTAATAATTGCACTTTAATTCCCGGGCGAATATACATGTACTGAAGATCCTCCCTTGGATTGCCATCCTGATCCCTGAACTGGCCTTTGTTTTCGATGAATCCCAATGGGCCCGTTAAAGATGTTCTTTGCACTGTTTGTGCCATTACCGGACTGATCCCAGCGACAAACAAGGCCAAGAACTGCAGAACAATTACTCGTGTGCGGAAAACTTTAGACATGATCAATGCTTTTTTCAAGTTAATAAATGAATAGCCTATTCAGAAAGGGCAAATTTATCACATTGGCATGAATACATTGCCCAAAGTTTCTTAACAAGCTGTTAATCGGAGCGACAAAAGTAAGCTATTTATTTTTAGTGCCCATGCTGCTCCGTTTCGAATATGTCAAAAGTTGTAGGTTGCGCTTTAGCTGTTATTCCCACCTCTGGAATGTTACCATAGATCGCAATTGAAAGCCAGATAATTTTCGCTTTGTTAATTAATAAAGGGATATACGATAAATCGGATATAGATTATTGAGACAATCACAATTAAGTAATTGAGTACAGTTGACTAGTGAATACAGAATAGCAAATGATCTGCTTCGCCGCCGCCATTTAACCATTTAACCATTTAACCATTTAACCATTTAACCAT
>CAZGBP010000089.1:0-14826 GCA_964524035.1 uncultured Bifidobacteriaceae bacterium | reverse complement strand
CGCTGTGATGTAATCATTCAAGCTCCAGACAAGTATAATCATTGAATTCAAAGCTTGTCAAAAAGTCCAGAATTACTTTTCTTTTATCAAGAAGAATACTTACTAGTTTTGCTGTAGAGGTATTTCCCGTTCTAAGCCAGTTAATTTTGGGAGGTATTCCTCTCACCAAAACTAAATTCCTGAAGTCTTCGTCGAATGTAACAATCGCATCAAATTTATTTTCTCTTGCGTACTCAAATATGAACTCATCTTAAATGCTCAGCAGGTCAACCAATATTAAGTGACTTGAACCCGGGAAGAACGCCTCAATTCTTGAAACAATTTTATATGAGATATTCTCATCAAACAATAATTTCATACAGAAATTTGGATAGTTCGCTCTTTATCTACGGCAAATGCCAGGCATGCAAGAAGTTGTTCTTTGCGTAGTTGAGGATAGTCTTTCAGTATTTGTTCAATCGACATATCTGAAGCCAACCAACCAGGGACATCAGTCACGGCTATACGAGTTCCTGCTATGCAGGGCTTCCCAAACCGGATATTAGGATTTACTACAATAATTTCTCGGTAACTCATTAGAGAAGTTTACTTCAAAATTAAAAGCAAATTGTTGTATTACCATTGCAATCATGCTTAAGTAATTAATTCACCTCCAGTTTGCGTCAAAGCTCTGAATGCATCCAGTATTTTGCTATAGATCCCACTACCACCATTATTCACAATCCTTCTTCCATCAATCCCATCTACCAGTGTAAGCTCTCCCATTGTTCCGGTTGTAAAAATAGTTTCTGCATTATACATTTCAGTGAGCGATATGTTTTTTTCGACGTAAGGAATGTTCATGCTGCCGGCCAGTTCGAGTACTTTTCTCCTGGTAATGCCGGGAAGACAGGCATCGGCATGCGGAGTAACCAGCGTTCCGTTTTTAATCATAAAAATGTTACAGGCATTGGTTTCCGAAACAAAACCATGCACATCGAGCATCAATGCATCGTCGGCTCCTGCTATGTTCGCTTCGATTTTTGCAAGGATATTGTTGATGAGATTGTTGTGATGAATTTTTGAATCGATATTCATCGGAGAATTTCTTCTGACAGATGATGTGATAAGCGTAATGCCTTTATCGCCATATACCGGTTTCTTCCATTCAGCCAGCACAATAAGGGTACATCCTTTTTGATTCAAACGCGGGTCCATACCACTGGTGATTTTTTCACCGCGGGTCAGTGTGAGCCGGATATGTGTTTCATCCCGCATGCCATTGGCCTGTAATGTTTCGAAGATGGCCTTTTTAATTTCCTCCTTAGCGGGAATACCGGTAAACATCAGGGCATGCGCACTTTCATGCAGACGCGTAAGGTGTTCATTGAGGCAAAAAATCCTTCCCTGGTAAACCCGCAGTCCTTCCCACACTGCATCGCCACCCTGCACACTGCTGTCGAAAACTGATACGCTTGCTTCACGTCGCGGAACCAGTTTACCGTTGATGGAAACCAGGATGTTTTCGTTCTTTGGATTGAATTGCTGTTGCATCCGATGTGTTTTTTTAGTTCTGAAAATAGGATGGTAGTTAAGCCTTCAAAGATTTTTGGTAAAGAAAATCATAATAGGGTTTTGCCTGTGCATAGATCTTTTCGAGTTGGGGCGGTAATTCCCGGTCCGGTTTGTCAAAAGGTGTAAATCCTGTTGACCGGTGTACATTATGATACCAATACTTTGCCCAAATGCCATCTTCTTTGCGGGCTCCCGCTTCCCAGCTTAGCATGGCGGCTTGAAAATCAATTCCTGCATTGGTGCAAAGTGCGGTCAACTGCCGTTCCGGATTTCTTAAAAGTTCTTCCGCATCTACGATCAGGCAATGATATTTTTTGCTTTGCAGAAATTCATACAATTCAAAACTCTGCTGAATGCCAATGTCGCTGAGGGAAGGCTGATCCACAACTTTTGCATAGGAAATCAATACATCCTTTGGATTGCGGATAAGCAGGATATTTACGGTGGAAGCCAGAAATTCCAAATCAATATTTACCAGGTGATGGGTCATCTGTTTACAAAAAAGGATAGGTTTATCACAGTGGCCTGAGGTAATGACTTCCATCACTTTGTTGCCATCCTGTTCCTGTGACTGCAGTACTTCGTCCCTGCCCGGATGCGGCAGCCCTGTTACGCGCAGGTAGTGTGCATACAAAGGTTCATCCACTACCTGTGTATCATTTCGTTGCGCGAATGAATACATCATGGCGGTTGAAATGTTACGAGGGCCACTCCACAACTGAATGCGCTTCACTTCCTGCAATAGGTACGCTATTTAAGAACCGGTAAAATAATTTTAGAAGCCTGTGTTGCACCATGGTGGATCCGTATCGTTGATTTCACAAGGTCTTTAGTGGTGCATTTATAGGGATCAATGAATTGCTGCGGGTTGCGGTCGGCCAATGGATACCAGGTGCTTTGAACCTGTATCATGATGCGGTGCCCTTTTTTAAAAGTGTGTGCCACATCCGGTAACTCAAACTTCACTTCAGTAACCTTTCCCGGTACCATGGTTTCGGGAGCTGAAAAGCTGTTACGGTAGCGTGCCCGCATAATTTCACCACGTACCAGCATTTGATAGCCACCCATAGGATAGTTTATTTTTACCGAATCGGGGAATTCAAAATCATCCGGAAAGACATCAATCAGCTTTACAACAAAATCAGCATCGGTAGTGGAAATACTGGCAAACAGATCGGCCACTACCGGGCCGGTGAGTGTGATGTCATTTTCTAAAATGCCTGTCTGATAAACAAGTACATCAGTCCTGCATGCAGCAAAGCGCTGATCATCCGTCATGTATTCCCGTGTGCGGTCGCCGTGCACATCTTCTGTATATGGCACCGGTTTCATTGGGTCACTTACATATTCATCAAATCCGGGTGCAATCCCGTCTGGCTGCTGACCTTGTTCATTTCCCAACACAGCCATACCTCCTGCCTGCAGGTAAAGATTCATACTGGAAGTATTCTCTGGTGGCCACACTTCAAACTGATGCCACTTATTTTCACCTGTAATAAATATGGTGGCTTCTTTTACCCGGTCCAGGCTTCCTTTGCCATTTAAATGATATTCGAAAAAAGGCAATTCAATATTCGAGCGGTACCAGGAGGAAGTCTTCTGTTCGAACCAAACATTTCCCAAATGCTCACCGGTTGACCTGGCCCAACCGCCGTGAAACCAGGGTCCTTCAACAATCTTACAGTCGGTAGTGGGCGACTGTGCTTCAATAGCCTTGTAAAGATTCCAGCCACCCCAACAGTCTTCCGCATCAAACAAACCTCCCACGATTAACATGGCAGGTTTAATATTATAACAACCTGATCGTGCATCGCGCGCTTTCCACCAGTCATCGTAATCAGGATGAGCGGCCACATCATTCCAGAATTTGATGCTGTCGCCCATATACTTATTCTTTAATTCCAGGAAGGTGCCTTCACGCAGAAAGAAAGAATAGCTGTCGGGGATTTTTAGGGCAGCTGGTTCAGGATAAGTGGTTAATGGTTTTGGCCGCGGCATTCCAAAACCACGAAAAAAACCAAAATTATCCATCAGGAACATCACGCCTTTATGATGAAAATCGTCACCAATAAACCAGTCGGTTACGGGTGCCTGCGGACTCACAGCCTTCAGGGCAGGATGATTGCTGAGGGCTGTTTGTGTGGCATAAAAGCCCGGGTAGGAAATTCCGAAACAACCAACCTTGCCATTGTTGTTCTTGATATTTTTTATAAGCCAGTCAATGGTATCGTAAGCATCTGTTGATTCATCAACATCTTTCTTCGACTTCTTTACCGGCATAAAAGGCCTTACATCTTCAAAATCTCCTTCACTCATAAAACGGCCCCGTACATCCTGGTACACCATAATGTAATCACGGTGAAAATAGGTACTGTCTCCACGTCCTGCATACCGCGATGTATAGCGGTTCTCTCCATAAGGAGCGCAGGAATACGGTGTGCGGTTGAGCATAATGGGGTGCTTACTGCTTTCATCTTTTGGAATATAAATGGAAGTAAAAAGTTTGACGCCATCGCGCATGGTAATGTAACGCTCTATCTTGTTGTAGTGAATGGTGAACCACAACGAATCCGCATTGGGTGGATGTGTTGCAAATAAATGCAACGGAATGAACAGCAAGAGGAGTAACGCGTATTTTTTCATAGTCAGCATGGATTTACAAATCAAAATCAAAACGGCATGCGAATGCCCTGTGAAAGATAGCAGAAGCCATGAAAGAAAAATAGTTTTCAGAGATGAATTGCTTTGCCTGTGCTTGCCTGCTGGCATGCTTCGCGGAACGCTTCCGAAAAAGTCGGATGTGCATGGCTGATGCGTGCAATATCTTCCGCACTGGCTCTGAATTCCATAGCCACCACCGCCTCACCGATAAGGTCTGCTGCCCGTGGTCCGATCATGTGTACACCTAGAATTTCATCGGTTTCTTTATCAGCCAGCACTTTAATAAAGCCATCGGCATCATTGGCTGCGCGTGCACGGCCGCTTGCTTTAAACGGAAAGGATCCTTTCTTAAATGCCCTCTTGCTTTTGGTGAGATCCTGTTCTGTATAACCCACGGCTGCCACTTCCGGCCAGGTATATACCACACCGGGAATTAACAGATAATTGATATGTGGTTTCTGTCCTGCAATGGTTTCTGCCACCAACACGCCTTCCTCTTCGGCTTTATGCGCGAGCATGGCACCCCGAACTACATCGCCGATGGCATAGATACCGGGCACGGAAGTTTCAAGGTGATCATTTACCGTAATACGGCCTCTGTCATCTGTTTTCAATCCGGCATTTTCCAATCCGAGGGCATCAGTATAGGGCTTGCGGCCAACTGCTACCAGGCAATAATCAGCCTTAAGTGTTACCTTTTCTCCTTTTGCATTTTCCGCTGTTACGGTAACAGAATCGGCACCGGCAACAGCCCCGGTTACTTTGTGCGAGAGGTAAAACTCCATACCCAGGTTTTTCAGGCAACGCTGCAGTTCTTTGCCAAGGTCGCTATCCATGGTTGCAATCAGTGAATCGAAGTATTCCACGATTTTCACTTTTGTACCCAGGCGTGCATATACGGATGCCAGTTCACAGCCAATCACGCCGCCACCAATCACCACCATTTCTTTTGGGATCTCCTTCAGCGATAAGGCTTCGGTGGAGGTGATGATCCGGTTTTTATCCAAGATAATTCCGGGCAGCGTAGACGGTTTGGAACCGGTAGCGATAATGACTTTTTTGGTATCTGCTTCCTGTACAGAGCCATCCGCCTTTTTTATACTGATCTTATTCTTCGTTACAAAACTTCCATGGCCGGTAAGTATATCAATCTTGTTTTTCTTCATCAGGAAACTTAAGCCTGCCGTATTCGTTTTCACCACATCGTTTTTCCGGTTCACCATCTGCACAAAATCAACAGACGGGTTTTCAATGTGTATACCATGCACTTTAAACCGGTGCAGGGCATTGTGATAATGCTCGGATGAATCGAGTAACGCTTTAGATGGAATACAGCCCACATTGGTGCAGGTGCCGCCTAAGGTGTTGTACCGTTCTATGATGGCCGTCTTCATTCCCAATTGTGCACAACGAATGGCTGCTACATATCCTCCGGGACCGGAGCCGATAATGGTGACGTCGTATGTTGACATGATAACTGATTGTATTGGCAAAATTATCTTTTATTTTACTTGAACTTGTGAGTACTTCAACATTCCAATCCCTCATAGCTTTGGGAAATCATCGATATACAAAGGCATTATTTCCATCAAGTTTTGCATTTTTAATAAAACGGTTTAAAAGTAAAAGGAAAACCGTAGATTTTTTTCCTGTCAAATTTTACCATCCTCTTGAACAAAAACGTACCATTACCATTAATTACTTCGCTTGGCACCCGATCCCATCATAGATATCAAGAACCTCTCAAAAAGTTACGGCTCTTTAGCTGCCGTTACAGATTTGAACCTCGAAGTGTTTCGTGGAGATGTATTCGGATTTCTCGGGCCTAACGGAGCGGGCAAAAGCACAACTATCCGAATGCTTTTGTCGCTGATAAAGCCCACTTCAGGAAGTATTCAGCTCTTTGGCAAAAATCTATACGAACATCGCAACGATTGCGTGCGGAAGATTGGCTGCATCATTGAAAAACCCGACTTCTACCTGTACCTGTCTGCAGCTAAAAACCTGGAGCTGTTTTCGAGGTTGTCAGGATTACTTCCTGCTAAGTCGAAAATTGATGAGGTATTGGAACTGGTTGGATTAAAAGGCAGAGCACGCGATAATGTAAAAACTTTTTCGCACGGTATGAAGCAAAGGCTGGGCATTGCACAGACTTTGATTCATGATCCTGAACTGATCATACTGGATGAACCCACCACCGGCCTCGATCCGCAGGGCATAATTGATGTGCGCAACCTCATCCGCCACCTGCAACGTGATTTAAATAAAACCATATTCCTTTCATCCCATATACTGAGTGAAATTGAATTGATTGCCACGAGGATGGCTATACTTAACAACGGGAAAGCGGTTGCACAGGGAAATGTTTCCGATTTATTAAGCACACAGGATCTCATTGTTGCACTGGAAGTGGAAGCAGCAGAAAGGACAAGGCAATGGATTGCCACTACTGCATGGCAATCGAAGTTACATGCAGTGAGCGGTCAGCAGTTTCTGTTTAAGCTGGCAAAGAAGGAGATTCCTGATTTTACAGCCGATTTACACCGGGCAGGCATTCTTTTTTACAGCATCGCTTACAAACGTGCCCTGGAAGATTACTTTTTGAGGTTGACACAGGAAAGCAGCAGCAGTAAACAAAGAATCTAAAGTCCGGATTTCATCACTCTGTCATGATTAACCTTGTTTCCATAGAGTTGTACAAGATCAGGAAGAAGCCACGCAGTTTTATTGGCTTTGGCGCTATCGCAGTGATCGTGTTGCTGATAGAAGTTGCCTTATACATTGACGGGCAGAGTTACCTGCAGTTCGTTATTCAGCAGGTAGAGCAATCATTTCAGATTGATGGCAAGATCATCAATGGCAACCTGGTTACGTATATACTCCTGCAAACACTGATTGTGCAGATGCCATTGCTTGTGGCGCTGGTGACGGGCGATTTGATTTCAGGTGAAGCAGCCTCCGGCAGCATTCGCCTGCTGGTAACCAAACCGGTGTCGAGAGCCAATATTGTACTTTCCAAATTTGCTGCGGGCAGTGTGTATACACTTTTGCTGATTGTCTGGCTGGGAATACTTTCATTGGGCCTTGGCCTGCTTGTTTTCGGATCAGGCGATTTGCTGGTATTGAACAGCGATCACATAGCCATTCTCCGTTCATCAGAAACCATGTGGCGGTTTATGATGGCATTTGTTGTTGCATTTATCAGCCTCAGTGTTGTTTCGTCTTTATCGCTCATGCTTTCCTGCTTCACGGATAATTCCATAGGACCTATCATCATTACCATGTCTGTCATCATCCTGTTTACCATCATTGGCACCATGGAAATTCCGATCTTCGATGTGGTCAGGCCTTTCCTTTTTACGACGCATATGATTGTCTGGAGAAGTTTGTTTGAGAACCCGGTGCCCCTGCAGGAATTATGGATTTCAACCTCCGTCATGCTGCTGCATATCCTGGTGTTTCTAAGCGTGGCCGTGGCCTATTTTAAGAATAAAGATATCCTTAGCTGATTCAAAACCTGTGTTAAAGTATGCTGTCAGAAATTGATTTTCGTTTTTGCTTTATGAAAAGTGCAGTAGGGTTGCTTCTGCTTTTGTTTCATTTACCTGTTCATTCACAATCGCCCAACCAGGTCATCAACAGCGTGAATCAGCGATTCGCAAAAGTGAATGATTACACGGCAGCAGTGAATGTAGCCTGCGACATCAACTTTATTAAGATTGACCCGATTGATGCGAAAGTGTTTTACAAGAAGCCTGATCAGTTCAAAGTAAAAGCACCAGGTATCTTAATAATGCCTAAGCAAAACGTAAATTTCTATTTCACTACCCTGGCGGATACGGCCAACTATACGGCTGTTCGAACCGGGGAAGATGTGGTGGCAGGTGCTAATGCGCAGGTGATCAATGTGATTCCCCTTCAGGATACCAGCGACCTGATCCTGGGTAAATTCTGGATAGATCCTGTGCGCGGACTGATTCTGAAAAGCCAGTTGACCACCAAATCGCAGGGTACCATTCTGATTGAAAACAGTTATGGAAGCATGAGCAGTTATGCATTGCCCGATAAGATGCTGTTTACGGTTGATGTGGGCAAATTCAAGATTCCGAAAGCCATTGCAGCAGATATTAATCAGTCAACGGGAGGAAAGCCGGCCGGTGACGGGAAAGGCAGAATCACACTCAGCTTTTCAAATTATGTAGTGAATAAAGGAGTGAATAATGATTCGTTCAAATAATTTTGAACAAGACAAGTGAAGGTCCTCCGTCATGTATCCATAAAGAGGCGTTATTGCCTGCCTACAAAAACAAAAGCCGGCGGTATATTAATTAACTCAAATTGTACCTTCAGATGCGGGAAGTATTTTTTATAGCGCCTGTATTGAATTAAGGAGTAGGAATATTGAATGAAGGTTGTTTTTTCATCTGAAATATCATGAATGGAACGCATGATCTTATCGCATTCTGATTCGGGAAGAATGCCGAACGGAATAGATGATACAATATAAGTAATGCCGTCATGCGCTTCACTTCCTACAAACTCCCTGATATGTGCGGCGGATTGATTGAACACCTTCAAGCGGGGGTCATTCAGTTTTTCAAGATCCTCACAAAATGATTTATTCACTTCAAAAGCAAACAAGGTAGCATCCTTCCGCATCAGGTGCAGGAGATCATCGGTGATACGGCCGTTCCCCGGTCCCAATTCAATGATACGGGAGGCATGGGCAAAGTCAATATTGCTGATGATTCTCCTCACGAGCCGCGGCGAACTGAAAGCAACTGCTCCTGAGGTCTTAAAAGATTTGAGAAGTTCTGAAGACAAAGTATCAATTTCAGGTAATGTGAAAAGTAAGCATGAATACTCTTGAACCTGCAGGAACCTGAACGGCTATTCCGGTAACCGAAGGTATCATAATTGCAGCATTTTTTTTACCGGGTCGTTGCCAATCAGCAGTTGTTGCGGTTGTTCCAGCAACTCTTTTACCCGCACCAGGAAACTAACCGACTCACGTCCGTCAATGGTTCGGTGATCATAGCTCAATGCAACATACATCATCGGCCGTATCACGATTTGACCATCCACTACAACGGGCCGGTCCTGTATCTTATGCATACCAAGAATACCTGATTGGGGAATGTTAATGATGGGTGTTGACATAAGAGAACCAAAAACGCCGCCATTGGTAATCGTGAAAGTACCTCCGCTCATTTCTTCGAGGGTGAGTTTATTTTCTCTGGCGCGTCTTGCCAGGTCGCTTACTTTTGATTCTATTGCTGCGAATGAAAGCGATTCCGCATTCCGTATTACCGGGACAACCAGCCCTTTAGGCGAAGAAACGGCAATGGATATATCGCAGAAATCGTGATAGACAAGGTCATCACCGTCAATAAAAGCATTTACTGCTGGCCATTCCTGCAAAGCATAGCAGACGGCTTTTGCGAAAAAACTCATGAAGCCTAGCCCCACACCATGTTTCTCTTTAAAAACGTCTTTGTACTTCGCCCGTATGTCCATAACCGGTTTCATATCCACTTCATTAAAAGTGGTGAGCATGGCTGTGGTATTCTTTGCCGCCACCAGGTGTTTGCTGATGGTTTTGCGCAAAGTACTGAGTGCAACACGTCGTTCATGGCGGCTCATAGATTCCTGCCCGCCATTCTTCTGTACATTTAAAACATCCGCTTTGGTAATGCGCCCGTCTTTGCCGCTTCCATTTTCAACGGTGACGGGATTTTCTCTCAATAGTTTTTCAGCGGCAGGCGACGGAATATTCTTTGCATAACTTTCTTTTGTCGCTTTGGATTCCTTTACGTTTGGCGGTTCCGGCGCAGGTTCTTTTACTTCTTTGTTTTCTTTTTGAACAGGAGGAGGTGCTGAAGCAGTTGCCGGCACTTCTACGGTTGTGTCAATAGCACATACTACGTCACCAATTTTCAAAACGGATTGTTCCGGTGCAACAATTTTCAGCCGGCCACCTTTTTCAGCGGTTAATTCGAACGTTGCTTTTTCCGACTCCAGTTCACAGATTACCTCGTCCTGCAGCACAATGGCACCGTCCTCTTTCAACCATTTGGCCAAGGTGACTTCGTTGATGGATTCTCCAACTGTAGGAACTTTTATTTCTAGCTGCATTTACTTCAGTTTCTTTTTGTCCAATTTCAAAAACTTCCTGCAAACCATTCTGACCGCTTCAGAGGCTCCAATGGCTTCTTCACAATCTGATTTCAAAGGGGCAGAATAATCATCCGGATATTCAGGTCACACACCATAGAGATTAAGGATTTTTAATTTTGATCTGATGACAGAAAATCCTGGTTCTATGGATAAAATTTTATCAAGTAATTTAAGAAGATCGTGTATTGGAATTTGTTGTTGAAATTGATGGTGTTAACAGGCCTTTAGATATTTTTCTGCTACCTGATGACAATGGTAACAAAGGATATCTTCCGGATCATAATTATTCGCAAAGATCAACTCAACCACTTTCCAATCGTTCTCCGCCTTATGCACCCAGTCTAAGTAGCTAATTACTATACATCAACCGGCCTTCTTCGTTTGCAACTTTTGTCAACGATCCCATTATAGTTTTCGAATTTTTGAATTCTTCAGGGGCGGAAACAAAAAAATCCATGGCATGCGGATACGGATCAAAAAGATCCATTACCGCCAAGGGGTGTTTAAGACATCTTTGTTTGGTTTTTTTAATTACCATGAAGTCTAAATCACCCCATTTGTTTTGCCTTCTTTTTGCGTAAGAACCGAACAAAATTGCCTTTTCGGGCTGATAGCCTTTTCCAATAACATCCACGATTTTTTGAATCTGTTTTTCTGTCAGTACTTCCACCCTACAAAGTTATCATTCATTTTTCGTTTTTGATACAGAGCATCTAAGGCTCACTGAAAATAATGGTTAGGGGATTAACCGGGCACCACAGGGTTTAATATTCAATTACTCAAGATACAGGAAATGAATGATCACTGCCCATAACTGTCATTCATTTCCAACAAATGTACTATGATGAAGCTGGTTCTTGAGAAGAGGTTTCCTTTGGTCCAAAATTACCTACATATGCTGCAAGCGCAATGCCCAATGCAATCAGGATCAGGTTCTTTATGATGTAGTGCCCGGCAAGGGTAGGAACCAGGAATGCCTTCCAGGTATATTCCGGCAGCAACACCAATGGGCCGAAAGTGGTGATCATGTGTGGAAGCAGTAAATATAATGCCAGCCGTTCCAGGCCCGGAAAAATAAAGGCAACGCCAATAGCCATTTCATATAAAGCAAAGAAAAGGATGAACCCGTGAAACGGGATGAATGAAACAGTTTGTGACCACAGTTCATGTACCAATCCTTCGGCTGGACTCAAATTCAGCACCTTAAGCAGTCCAAACCCGAAATACACAACAAAGAAGGAAAACCGGGCAAGCGGAATACAGATTTTTGCCAGAAATTTTAAAGCATTTGTTTCAAATGATGCCATACCGTATGTATTCTGAAGGTACAAAGTAACCATTACAAAAGGAATTTATGAAGGATTAATGGATAAATTTGAAGCCTGATAAAAAGTTGATTTCATTGTTCATTTTATTGGCAGCACCATGCAGGCAATCTCATAAAAGGCTGGCATATCATTTAAAATGAGTATAGAAAGCATATGATTTCAAAAGCAAAGGCCGGGATCTTCATCAGCCTGATTATGTTTACACTGAATGCCCGTTCACAACATATAGCGCAAATGACGCTTCCGGTTCGCATAGGCATTCGCGCCATGGACGTGCTGAATGATTCAACGGTTTGGTTTGCAGGGACCAATGGTTGTTATGGATATACGGAAGACAATGGCCGCACCTGGCATATTGATTCCTTCGCCATAGCAGGTTGGAAGCCTGATTTCAGATCAATCTCTTGCATAAGCCCGGATACCGTACTGCTGCTTAATGCCGGCAGCCCGGCCCGGCTCCTGAAATCAACTGACCGCGGGCGAAACTGGAAAACCGTTTATTCAGATGACCGCAAAGAAATCTTTTTTGACTCTATGATATTCCGGGATGAACAGTATGGCATAGCCGTTGGAGATCCCATTGATGGTTGTTTCATTGTCTTACGCACCGTGGATGGAGGTGATCACTGGTCACAACTGGACTGCAGCCTGTTACCTGCTGCCATGCCCGGTGAAGCACTATTTGCAGCCAGCAACACCTGCGTGGATATTATTGGAAACAATATCTACATTGGAACAGGCGGCTCTCATGCAAGGGTTTTGTTTTCTACAGATGGTGGAAGCAGCTGGAAGCATGCAACAACTCCTATCAAACAGTCGGGATTGCTTACCGGAATATTCTCCATAGATTTTTATGATCAGCAACAGGGAATGGTTGCCGGTGGCAACTATGAGGAACCGGAAAACAACCTGCAAACAAAGGCGGTTAGTGCCGATGGTGGACATACCTGGAAGTTGTTGTCCAAGACCAATTCAACCGGGTTTGCTTCCTGTATTCAGTATCAGCCACATGCTGATGCAAAGCGTTTACTGATGGTTACACCAAATGGTATTTTCTATTCCTTATGGAATGGAAAAAAATGGAAGGCATTGGACGAAATCAATGGAATGCCTGCCGGAACCGGATATAATACCGTAAGGTTTTCACCGGATGGAAAGGTTGCATGGTGTGGCGGCGCGGATGGCATAATCGGAAGAATACCTTTTAAATAGTGATTGTGTTATCTTGTGTGCAGGATACTTTATTCACCAACACGTCAAGATGATCGTGATTGCAAAAGCGCTTTCAATCCCGGATTCAGAGCGCTTTGCAGAAAGACTGTACAACAGATGAACTATCAGGAAAATGATTACAGAGGCACTTTGTTCTGTAATGAAGAAGGCAACAATTGGAACCTATTCTTCGATTGGTTAACAAAACGGTTATGGTTCTCCCTGCTTACCGGGCTCCTGTTTTGTACTGCATCGGATTTGCATGCGCAATCTGAATCATCGTGTAACTGCGCCGGTATGGCGCCGGCGGGAAAGGGTACTGTTTACCTGACGGCAGGATACAACCTTGACTGGTTTACCCCGAGTACTATTCATTTCGTTGATTACACGACTGACCATTATGATTTCACATTGTATAAAGTAAAAGCGGAGGACCGGCCGGGCCTTGAAAATTTGCTGGAACAGGATATCACCGTGCCGCAGTATTCTTTTCGATTAGGTTACTGGTTAAACAATAAGGCGGACCTGGCCATTGAAATCAACTATGACCATGTAAAGTATGTGATGCTGCAGGATCAGGTTGTTCATATGACAGGTTATTTTCGCGGCGCATATTATGATCAGGATACTACCCTGGTTGAAGAATTCATCCGTTATGAGCATACAAATGGTGCAAACTATGCCATGGTTAACCTGGTTAAGCGGTTCAACATCTGGCATGCGCCGAATGAGCGCCATTGGGTGAGTGCGGTAGGCAAGGCCGGTGCGGGATTTGTACTGCCACGATCTGACACTTATATTGCCGGACACAGAAGGAATGACTCATACCATGTGGCCGGATATGTTGCAGGTATTGATGCCGGAATCCGCTACGATTTTCTTCACTACTTTTTCCTGGAAACATCATTGAAGGGATGCTTTGCCAATTATAGCAATGTATTGCTGTATGGCGATGGCAAAGCCAGCCAGCACTGGTGGTCGGCTGAATATATTTTTACGCTCGGACTGCAGGCGCCTTTATAATTGCAGAAAGCAATAAGGAACAGTTGCATTGACCGGCCCTGTCTGCTGACCTTTGCCCTCCTTCGGTTGAAAACCTTCTGTTAAGCAAAATTCATAACGGCCAATTAGTTGGCAGCCGGTGGCAACAGGACTTTGTCAATTACATACACGATGCCATTTGATGCACGAACACTGCCAACAATATTTGCCTCACCTACCTGTACCTTTCCGTCTTTTACATGCAGGGTTACGTTATCACCGTTAACCATATTCAGCACCTGGCCGTCTTTCATCATTTCCTGGTTGATAACTCCTACCCAAACATGGTACTGAAGTACATTCTGCAGATTGGTCAGCTGTTCAGGTTTAAGCAAATTTTCTACTGTACCTGCAGGTAGTTGATCAAAGGCTGCATTGGTTGGAGCAAAAACCGTGAAGGGCCCTGCATTAGATAAGGCATCAACCAATGATGCTGCCTGTATCGCAGCCACAAGCGTGGTATGGTCTTTTGATGAAACCGCGACTTTTACAACATCAGGCGAAGAATCATCATCCTGCACACCGGATTGCCCAACGGAAACGGAGGTTTCTGCACTGGTGCTTTCCGGGCCGGATGACTGATTGTTGCTACAACTGGTCCAGGCAAGCATGCAGCCGGACAGTAAAATTGCGAACAGAATTCTCATAAGGATCTTTTTTTTAAAAGCGCAATATCGAAGCGCATTGCGTTTAATTTTATGATTTGAATCATGCCGATGAATTTTGTGTTTTTGTTCCATTCGTTCTGCCATTTATGAAAACCATAAAGTGCCGTTGCCAGGACGGCCGGTAGATGACTAAGACTGTCAGGGTGTACTACAAATTGGATATAGATTATTGGGACAATTAATTA
>CAZGBP010000088.1:0-14859 GCA_964524035.1 uncultured Bifidobacteriaceae bacterium | reverse complement strand
CATTTAACCATTCAACCATTCAACCATTCAACAATTTAACAGTTTAACAGTTTATCAGTCTAACCGTTTAACAATTCAACAATTACCCCATCACCCATTCACCACCCCATGCTCTTCCATAAACTACCATTACTCTTCACCATCATACTGCTTGCTTCCTGCAATGGCGACAAGCCAAAGGCAACAAATAACAATCCACCGGAAACTCCTGTGAAAACAACCACTTCAGCAGCGGCACCCGCTTTTGATGCGGATTCTGCATATGCATTTATTGCAAAACAGGTGTCGTTTGGCCCGCGCATTCCGGGAACGGTTGCGCAGACCAACTGTGCCAACTGGCTGATAGCAAAACTTAAATCCTATACACCCCATGTAATTGTTCAGGATGTTAAGGTGGAAATTTACAACGGAAAGCTGGTGCCCTGTAAGAACATTATTGCTTCCTTTAATCCTGAAAACAGAAAAAGAATCCTCTTATGTGCGCACTGGGATACAAGGCCCTGGAGCGATCAGGACAGTTTGAAAAAGAAATCTCCTTTTGACGGTGCAGATGATGGTGGAAGCGGTGTGGGCGTATTGCTTGAAATTGCAAGGTTGCTTAGTACACAGCAGGCCGGTGTTGGTATCGATATCGCCCTTTTTGATGTGGAAGATTATGGCCCGCCGGAATGGGAAGAAGCTGGCGGAGAAGAACAACCAATTCAGTATTGCCTCGGTACCCAACATTGGGCAGAGAACCCTCATGTAGAAAATTACCGTGCCTACTACGGTATTTTGCTGGATATGGTCGGAGCAAAAAATGCAACCTTTCCGCAGGAAGGTATTTCATTACAATATGCTCCTTCGGTTATAAAAAATGTATGGGCCACAGCACACACGCTTGGCTATGGAAATTATTTTCTGTATGAAAAGACAGGTGCCATTACCGATGATCATGCCTTTATTAATTCCTTAAACGGAACGCCGTGTATCGACATTATTAATATGGATAAAACATCAAGAAATGGCTTTGCGCGCCATTGGCATACACAGCGGGATAATATGTCGGTGATAGATACCAATACCCTCAAAGCCGTAGGACAAACCTTGCTTCAGGTGATTTTCAATGAAGCGCCGGGAGTCTGATGGCAACTAATTAACCGGTGTGATAAGCCGGTTATTTTTCTTCCTCTGATTGACCTGTAAAAAGGGTAACGCCTGTTCAGGTGCATTAAACGGTGATATGCTTGATTTGGCGGAAATGGTAACTTCCCATTTACCCGTCTCCTTATTATTTCTGCCCTGCTGAAATCCTATAAAGCTTTTCCGGAGACCTCAATTAAGCCATTGATCTGGACAAAAATTACCTGCTTTTTTCTTTTTTCTTATGAAAAGATCAGAAAATCAAGCCGCCAACCGTTGTTTTTTGTTCCACACAAAATATTGTTTTTCAATAGATTAGATTAGATGTAAGTTATTGTAAGCCTGCTTTAAGATAGTGTAACCCCGAAAATTTGACATCACTCGAAGCATACCCTTCATTTGCACCGCATTCAGACAACAAATCACATGGACGAGCAGGTAAAAGACACAAACGACGAGCACACCCTACACAAGCTTGACCAGATCATACAAAAGAAAAAAGAGGAGATCGCCGGCCTTCAGAAGCTATTAGGTTCCATTGAAGGGGCCAATACCGGAAAACCGGAATCTGAAATGCAACCTAAAGAAACAGATGACAACGAAAAAGAAAACCAGTAACTATTAATTAATAACCATTCTTTCACTTTTAAATCAACCATGACATGAAACAATTACAAAAAACTGCCCTTCTTATCTGTCTTGCCCTATTCGGTATTACCGGATACACGATTGCCCAACAACCCGGCACCATTGATTCTTCTTTCGCAACAAATGGTGTGTTGAAACTGGTACCCAATCCATTTGGAACTGATGTGGCAAATGATCTCTACATACTGCCAAATGACAAAATACTATTAGCCGGAATTACAGATGTAGGCAACTTTATGTGGGATGCCTGTGTGTACCGCATTATGCCAAACGGTACTGTTGATGCCACTTTTGGAACCAATGGTTTAACTGTTTTTGATGTCGGCGGAGGTGAAGATTACACGCAAGCCATGACCGTTCTTCCCAATGGAAAGATCATCGTTGCCGGAGGTTGTTACCTTGGAGGTTCCGAAGTGGATTTTTTTGCTGCATGTCTTACAGAAGACGGACAGCTTGATGCATCTTTTGGCAATAACGGAATTGCTATCATCCCCATTTTAGCAGGTGAAGCAGAAGACATAGCACAGGCAATTGCCATTCAGCCCGATGGCAAAATTATTCTGGCGGGATCTTATGGAGTTCCGGGAACTACCGATACACACACTGCTCTCGTACGCCTGAACGAGAACGGCAGTTTAGACAATACCTTCGGCACCAATGGTATTGCATTTCAGATATCAACTTTCGGCGATGACGTCGCCAATGACGTAACGCTGCTGGAAGATGGCAGCATCCTGACTACAGGATACGCTGATGTTTTGAATCAACGGGTGATTGTTACCAAAACAACTCCGAACGGCTTCCCTGATGTAACTTTTGGCATAAATGGTATTGCATACTATGATCTCAATTCAGGAAGCGATGTAGGTTGGTCTATTGGCCGGCACCCGAATGGCAAGATCATGGTTTCAGGCAGAAAAGGGAACAACCCCGGCAAAACAGATTTCATGCTCATGGCTATTACAGAAACCGGAGCACTAGACAACAGCTTTGGAATAAATGGTGTTGCTACAAAAAACCAGTTGCTCAATGATGCGGCGCTGGATATGATTTTCGAACCAAGCGGTAAGATTGTACTTGCAGGTACTTCCGGCGGCAGCTTACTCGGCTCCAACGACTTTTCAATCTGTCGTTTTAATGAGAACGGCACCATTGACGCAACCTTCGGAACCGACGGTGTTACGGTTTCAGATATTGCTAGTTTCTTTTCAGAGGCTGCTGCCGTTGGTATGCAATCAGATGGCAAACTCATAGCTGCCGGAAGAGCTTCTGATACCAACAATGATTTCGCAGCCGTGCGGTATTTCAGCGATCCGATTGTGGAAATATGCGATGCTCCCGACAACCTGACCACTTCTCAAATCACCTCTTCCAGTGCATTGCTCTCCTGGGGAAACCCAGCAAATGCAGCCAATTTCCAGGTGCGCTATCGCAGTGTAAATGATGCACAATGGACCAAGCTCTATGTGTCAGCTACCAGCGTAATGATCAACAACCTGGCTGCCGGTACAAAATATGCATGGGGTGTTAAAGCAAGTTGTGACAATGGCGTTTCCTCATTCTCCAAAAATGTTAAATTCAAGACCCTGCAACAGCGTATCGGAGACGAGACTTCCGCCATGGAGTCAGTAATGAATGTTTACCCGAATCCAACCTCAGGAAACTTTCAACTTTCCTTCAACACAGGCAATAACGAAACTACCACGGCCGCTGTACAGATACTAAACGTATATGGACAGATTGTTGAATCACTTGCTATCAACCTGGTTGATGGCAGAATGGAATATTCCTTTGACCTATCGGGAAAGTTAACGGCAGGCACTTATTTCCTGACGATTGTTGTTGATGGAAAAATACACAGCAGCAGGATTGTATTGCAATAAATAATAAGCAGGGTTCAGAAACCCGTGATGTTGTGAAAGGAAAAGCCGGTCGTGATCGCGACCGGCTTTTATATCTTGAGGAACAACCTAATGCTGCGATCTTCTGCAGTTAATGATGGATAGCAGGAGTATCAGCATATAACTCGTCCCATCTTTACAGAACCCAACTGCGTCGAATTTCAGCAACAGCCAGAAAGAAACTTTGCAACGATACCGCCAGGCTTCCGGACTATAAGCACTGTTATTAACTGAAAGACAAACAGACAACCAACTAAAATGACCATTGGCAATTCAACACCATTGGCAGATATTTTTAAAAAAAGATAACTTTGATTATGGCATACAATACCCAATTAGCAGACAGAATCCGTGAATCCATGGCAGACCTGCCACATGTAGAGGAAAAGTTAATGTTTGGCGGGGTTTGCTTTATGCTCAATGGTAAAATGTACATGGGTGTCGTGAAAGATGAAATGATGTGTCGTATAAATCCGGAGGTGTATGAAGAAGCATTGCACAAAACCGGCTGCCGCGAAATGGTTTTTACAGGCCGGCCGATGAAAGGATACGTTTATGTAAGTGCGGAAGGCATGAAAACAAAACAAGAATTTGAATATTGGATACAGCAGTGTGTAGCGTTTAACAGCATTGCCAAATCTTCAAAGAAGAAAAAATAATCTCACAGCGCATTGTCCGGAGATATGGGCCACCTGCCTTTAATAGAACTCAGGTAATTTTACTAAAACAGGTTAAAGAGAATACCATAGCAAAAGCATACCCGCCTGCCGGAGACGGAGAGAAATGCAGGAAAACTTCTGCTGCGCTGCTAATGGCTTTAATTTTTCACAAATCGCATGGCAGTTATCATCCTGTTTTGACTAATCACTTCACACAAATAATTTCCCGGCGACAATGTGACATTTTGCAGTACCGCTGTCCCATTAATGACCGGAAGCGTGCCAACTAATTGTCCGTTCACAGTTGATAGCCTTATGGTAATGTTTTCATCTTTAAACTCCCCGCAATGCAGGCGAAATACCGTTTCCGCATTAACCGGGTTGGGAAATATTTCAAAGCAGGATGCTGCCGGAAGAAGGTTTGTTGCAGCAGTAGGTATTCCATCCGGCGTATATTCCCATAAATCACTCAAGTAGCCTCCACCATTTCCAAAACCAATGAATCCCTTATTGCCGATGGCAAATCCAAGTGCGTCATTCCGTGCCACGCCTTCAAAATCCGCCTTTTGTGTCCAGCTGTCCGTAATGGGTTCATATTCCCAAAAATCAGTGGTTGACACAATTCCGGACCCTGTACCGATATACCCCTTATCCCCTGTCGCAAATCCTGCTGCCCACCAGCGTGCCGACCCGCCGAAGTCTGCTTTCTGCGTCCAGGTATCAGAGGAAGGATCATAAGCCCAGAAATCTTTCTTATCACCATTCGTGTCCTTGCCGGTACCTGCATACCCGAGGTCTTTTATTGAAAAGCCCACTGCATAAATCCTGCTTGTTCCACCAAAATCGCTCTTCTGTATCCAGCTGTCTGCCACAGGGTCATACTCCCAGAAATCCTTGCGCAATACAGGATAGTTGATGTCTGTGCCCGTTCCCAGGTAGCCTTTTCCAGCAATGGAAAACGCAATACCGTACCCCATGGCTCCACCGGCAAAGTCCGCCTTCTGCATCCAGTTATTTACAGCAGGATCATATTCGTAAAAATCATCCTGGTAGCCCCCTCCGCCGCAACTGGTACCGGTGCCCAGGTAGCCCTTTGTACCAATCGCAAAGGCAGCAGCCGCATTGCGAACTACTCCTGGAAAATTTGCCTGCTGCGACCATGCATCCGTTGACTGATCCCATTCCCAGAAATCATTCAGACAGGTACCGCCGTAATAACCGGTTCCCATATAAGCCTTGGTGCCAATTACAAAACCGGCGGCCCCTTCTCTGGGTGTCCCCGTCAGACTTGACTTTTGTGTCCAGTTGTCCTGACCCAAAAGAGAATGGAAAAGAAAAGTAACAGAAAAAACCAGCGTACAGAATTTTTTCATAAATCAAAATTTTGATGTTTAAAGATAGTATAGTTTAAGGTCTCAACTTTCGAACGAGTCGGTGACAGCATCCAGTTTGTCATACCGTACATGCTTTGTCGTTCCATCCCAAAGTGATTCGGCATCTTCAACACAGCGAAAAATCCGTAAAACAAACCGGTATTGTTATAAAGGTTGATGTTCTCAAAAAGTTGCAGGGCATACCATGTTAAGCCTACCCAGTCAGATCAAACAACAATATCCAATCAGGGTGTCATGCTGAACTTCCATCAGCATCCTCACCTGATCGGAATATCCCAATTACCAGGTATTCTGCAAGGATGGATACCTGTCCGGATGCATACGTTTACTCAGTCACTACCACTTTCTGAAATTGCAGAAGTTGGTCATGAGCATTGGCAATTCGTAAAATATAAAGTCCCGGAGGAATACCATTTAAAAGCATTGTCGCCGGTAATTGCTCCTTTTTAACCCGAAGCATTTCCCTTCCTGCTATATCCACGATTGAAATCATAACTTCACGGTCCCCTTCTTCATATAATTGCCTTATCTGAAGTTCAACTGAACATGGATTTGGAAAAACCTCATATGATTCCTCCAAATATATTCCAGGAACAGTCGTTGCAGTATCCGTAATTGTGAAAGGAAAGCTGCAGGCAAATTCCTGGTAAAAGAGCGTATGCAGTTCAAGGTATCCGGAAAAAGGAAGCGTAAGTGGTGCAAGGAAAGTCATCGTATGTGCCTGAGGCCAGACTCCGATTCCAAAATAACTGACGGTTTCCTTGGCGATGGTATCCGTATTATTATCTAATAAAATAAACCCCGGATAGTCGAATAACTCCGAAGATGGGTTGGCTACAAAAATGGAAATGGTATTCGGCCCTAATGAATCAAAGGTGCAGCAGGAAATAATAAGTGAATCGCACTGAGGGAGATTTTGTGCCTTTGTGAAAAATGGAAGCGATAAAATTGAAATCAAAAATAGTTGTTTCATAGTGGTTGAATCGCATTGTACAACAATACTAATGTACTCCTTTAAGATCTATAATACAATCAGCATTATTTCATTCAGGGAAAATGACGTCATGGTGCATACTTCCTGTACCCGGACACCCACACATTTACCATTCCATAAAGCTTTTTTTACTTTGAAAGATGGAATTCCATGTCGGCAATAGCGTTTCCCGTAATCCATTTCACCAGCAGTTCAGCAGGCCATCACTTCAGCCGGCACCGGAATCATCCAAGCCATGGCACCGATCTAAAATGAAATATGGCAACCGGCTGCCAGCATTTGCCAACGATGCCCTTTAACATAGCGTTTATGATAAATGGATAACCTGATACGTATTTGAACGGATCCGTCATGGCAATCACTTAAATATGTCATATATTTAATGTTCAAACAGTACATGCCATGACTGAAAATGTTCCTGCGAAAAAAACCTGGACCAGGTATCAGGCATTGGCCATCATCCTGACCGCTGTTGTAGTGGTAGTATTCCTTGCAATGCCTTCCGGCTTTGATTGTTCAGGTGGCTGTGCTGTAAAAGCCTGCCGACCGGGCGACACATGCTATTTCAAGGGGAAAAAGTACGTGGAAGGACTGATGTGTAATCCCGCTGATACCGGTATTTGTGATGCAGGAATATTAATTGATTGTTATTGCCATACTTTTATTAAACGTGGCAAGGGAGGAGCGCCTGACTCACTAACCTGCGAATGCACGATGTAGCACCATAACCCTGCAATCATCACAAACTCAAGAACCGCTAAGAGGCAGTTCAGTCAATGCAACAGCCAACCTTTATTTTCGAATCAAGTACGGAAAAGCTCTTAAAGTCTTTAGCTGCAACAATCACCTTCCCTCTCTTGCCAACAAAACTGCCACGCGCTTCGCATCAATGGTCAGGTAATTCAGGTTAGCTGTTTCCTGTACCGTATGGCCGTCAGCGCCGGCAATACCCAATCCATCGAGTGCCATTTCTACTTCGTCAGCAACAAATGAAATGTCAGCTGCACCGGCTTTACGTGGCGGCACCGCTGTAACCACACCAAAACCTAAGTCAACGCTGGCTTTGCTGTATGCCTCCAGTAATTTTTTGTTACCATCGGTTAAGGTCATCGGCGGATAACCGCCATCACCAAAATCAAGCACTGCGGAGGTTTGCGGGTAATTATTCGCAATAATATCAGACATGATCCTTTTTGCTTTCTCCAATTGTTCCGCTGAAACAGCACGCAGGTCTCCCTTTACGATCACATCGCTTGCCACGATATTGCTCTTGCCTGACGCTGTTATGGAATTGGTTAACGGATCAAAGGAAACCTGCCCACCGCCGGCAATGATACCCGGACTGAAAGTGAGGTTTTCTTCGCTGCTCAGTGAATCATAAAAAGCCTGCAGAATGCGGGCCGCTTCATAAATAGCGCCATTGCCCACTGCATCTGTGAAGATCTGTGAAGAATGTGCGGCATTGCCTTTCACGGTCAATGACCATTCGGAAGCACCTCTTCTGGATACCAGAGCATGATTGGGGATACCGTCCCCATCTTCAAATCCCAGGGCAATATCGGCTCGCAGCGCTGCCTCCCTGAGATCTTTTTTCGAAAGTGCAATCGGATCTCCGCTCAGCTCTTCATCACCGGTCATTATTATTTCGATGGAAAGCTCGTCGAGCAAGCCCGCATCATGCAAAGCCTGCATAGCCAGGATGATGATCACATCACCTCCTTTCATATCTGATACTCCCGGACCTTTTATGATGGAATCATTCACCATGCTCCACGATTGGAATTTGCTGTCGGTTTCAAACACCGTATCCAAATGGCCGATCAGCAATATTTTTTTTCCTTTGCCTTTTCCTTCATGCACTGCCGTGATGTGCCCTGCCCTGTTGAATGCTTCGCCCGGAGACCACCTGGTTTCAAAACCCAGTTTCTTCAATTCCTCCATGTAGAGCATCCCCACCTGCTTCACCCCTTCAAAATTCATGGTGCCACTGTTGATGTTCACTGATCTTTTCAACAGTTCTATTGCAGCAGCCGACCGCGCATCAATGGATTTAACAATTTTTGATTCTTGTTTGCTTACCTGTGCAACAGCAAATTGCGGTACAATCAGACATAGCAGGAGGTAAAAAGTGAGAACGTGTTTCATAAGGGCGAAAATGCGTGGAAAAGTACATTATTTCAGGCAAGCTGAAAACCAGCGCTCACCATCGGGTGTACAACATTTCGGTCATCTTATAAAATTGCTAAGTGGTTAAATGGTTAAATTGCTGCGGCGAAGCCGATCACTTGCTATGCTGTATTCACTACGCTACTTTACTCACTTACCTAATTGTCCCAATCATATATATCCAATTTATAGCACACCCTCGCCATCCTGATTCAGCAACAATCTCTGAATAATGCAGGTAATCCTGAACTTACTTTTGAAACCATAACTGGCTTAACAGAATGATAAGAAGCTTCATCCTATATATACACCATCATTCAGCCATTCAACCATTCAGCCATTCAACAATCTAACAATTAAACAGTCTAACAATTAAACAGTCTAACAATTAAACCACCCAACCCTCACCTCCTACTTATTCACCACCTCCGGATTCCCCATTTTCCCTGTTTGATAATCCCGGATACATCTTTGAATCTCCTCTTCCGTATTCATCACAAAAGGGCCATATGAATAAACCGGCTCATTCAACGGCTTTCCTCCGGCAACGAGTATTTCCGCGCCGTTCACCGCAAAGAGATTGATGCGGTTGTCGCCGCGCTCGTACAATGCTACCTGGTTCGTATTGATCTGTTTCCTGCCTTCCGTTTCAAGGCTGCCACTAACTACATATGCGAATGCGTTGTGTGTTGCATCAACCGGTATCTCGAGCTTACAACCGGCTTTCATCTTAATATGGTAATAGAAAGCAGGCGATAACAGTTCCACGCTTGATTTAACATCAAACAATTCGCCTAACACTATTCTTGCGGAATACTCCTTTTTCTCTATCCAACCCATCTTATCAATCCCATGCACATCCGTAGCGGGTGCAATAAATTTATGCTTAGCAGGAAGGTTTAGCCAGATCTGGAAACCATGATACAGTCCACCCTGCTCATATAATTGCTTACCGGTTTCTTCCATGTGAATGGCGCCTCTCCCTGAACAGAACATCATGAAATCTCCCTTGCCGATCTGGAAGTCGTAATTCAAACTGTCTTTATGATGGCCGGTACCTTCCAGAAAATAAGTTGTCGGAATAATACCTGCATGCGGGTGGGCATTTACCCGTAGAGGCTTATCATTAGCCTTGACCGTAACCGGTCCAAATTCATCAAAGAATACATACGGGGAAATATAATCATCATGATCTCCGGCAAATACCCGCAGCACAGGAAGGGTACCTACCAGTGTTTTATCGGCATTCAGGATCCGATACACTTTTCTGCCAGTTGGTGTTTCAAATAATCCCGAGTCACCTTTCAACAACAACGGAACAGATGCACTCAGCCCAACGATGGCTGATCCTTTGATGAATGTTCTTCGCTTCATAGCTTGATGATTTTGATGGATGTGGAACAGGATCTTTCGTAAAAATACAAATTGGGCGTTTTATGAAAATTCCAATGCCAATTCCGTTAAACTTTCGCTTTTTTCAGGAGTTGTGTTAATTCTTTTCAAATAGTTAATTGAGAACACCATTAGGTACTGCTCAAACTTTGGAAGAAGCAATATAACGCCAGCAATTCTTTGCGCTCAATATTGTCGTAAAGACTTGTCTTACAAACATGCAGAATGCCGGCCCTGGTTTAGTCTTTTGATTTCAGCAAAAATAGGAGCGGAAGTTGCGCCAGACGGAATGTTTGCTGTAAGCATTACGATGCATGCAATGCTTTATCTTTCCAGTAGCAAGCTTCAATTAACAAGTCAGTCAATGTCTGCACGTCATCCTGATCTTCTTCCGGCGTACAAACAAAAACCGTGGCTTCAGGATTCTGTATGCTCAGATTCGGAGAACTTACCCTGATGTATTGCCACCGGGCCAAAATGACTTCACAAATTAGTTCACGGTTTGATTCATTATCTACCAGGAAAACAATTCTGTTGATGGGAAAAGTGTCAAAAAGAAAATCAATTTCATACTCACATCCTTTGCGTGCTTCCGAAAATCCACGAAGATATATCAACACAGCATGACTTTGATTTATGAATGCTTTGACTGCATGACGCCATATATCATCGTAACAAAATATCGCCAGGTTTTTGAATGATAAATCAAATCTCCTCGGGTTTTTCAGAACGCGATTCATTCTTTTCCTGATATTGCCTTCGTGCTTTGGAAATCCGTGAACAATGGACTGCCACCAAAAAATAACATAACTAAAACAAACTATTAAGATTATGACTGTTTCTTCCCGTAGCATAAAATTAGAATCATCAGATTCGTATTTCATTTTCAATACATCTGACCAAAAAACCATCAAAACAAAAATCAGAAAGTAAATAAAAATCACCCGTTGGAGTGTTTTCAAAGTAAATAGTTTGAGTTTCTGGCTAAGAAAAGAAGGGTCAACAATAGTAAACCAGGTTCCAAAATGCTGCCAGAAACTGGATAACTGTCCAAATGTTAACCAGGTTTGTTTGTAGCTTCCAAAAACCCTCAGTATAAGCAATGTATAGTTTGGATATTTTCTGCTAATTTTTAACAGGTAAATCATTATGGAAATATGCATAAGAATAGCTGTAAAAACACCTATACCTTCCCAGAAATTACTGCGTGAAATTCCGGTTGCTGAGAATAAAGGATTTTGCATTAAATAAAAGTATGCATAGCTAAATGCTGAATAGAAAAAAAGGGCTAAGAAAATAGCTTCCACTCTGGGACTAAATATTGCTTTTAAAATGGAAAATATCTTTAAAGTCAGGGATGGTATAAAATGCAAGGGTATACGAATCAAAGACAGGTATGGAAACCACCTTAAATCAGCATTTAGCTGATCCCTTATGCTTTCTTTGCTTGAATCCTGAGGCCTGTATTGTTTGCGGAAAAAAACAAATTGAAGAGTAATATACAGGAAGTAAACAATTGACAGAGCGGAACTAATATACTCAGAAGCATCTTCACCTTCAGCAACATGATCAATCTTTGAAAAGATAAATGGAAATAAGATATAACCCATGCAGGCTATTATGCCAAAAAAGTACTTTTTTCGAAACAACCTGTATATCTTAACAACAGACTCTTCTCTTAAAGTATTTGCTGAGTCTATGTGAAAAGTTTTATCGATATAAACAAACTCTGGCCTATTTAACGCTTTAACTTCCTGTAGTTCTAACTCTTGTGGCAAATGCAATCCCACTTTTCCGGATGCTCTTTGCATGTTTTGTCTTACCAGGCTGATAATCCAGAAACGAACAAAAAGTACGCTAATGAAAGGAGCGACAAGGCTAATTAATACGGGAATCAGACTTATATATGGCTCTTCAATTACTCCTGTATAAACCGATATAAAATACCAAAAAATTAGTATCAGAAAAGTAATCCCAATTAAAATAAATTTATTGTTCATTGAATGTAGTTACCAAGATACAGTATTACTGGCACACGACATCCTTTCTTCTTATGAAAAGCTTCACCATCTCAGGATTTTAAAAACTTATAGAAATTTTGAAGTCAGGATTTCTAATCAAAAATCTTCGAAACCCTGAGCAGTTAAATTTACATAGATCATTAGCCTTATTGGAGAGAGCAAAAAAAATTGTCATAGTTCGACTCCGCTCTCCGTAGGAGTCCTTCGGACACCGTGACATTGTTTTTGTTCCACTTTTCTAGCATTAGTCCTCGTTAATAACGATTTCAATTTCGATGAGTTGCTATACATAACTGAAACTTAAGAAGGTTTCGAACACCAGTGATTTCTAATCACTGATGATCGAAACCTTCAGAACCGTTGATTAGCATTGTAGGTGGTATTACAGGCAAATGCATTTCTCCTAAGTAATTTTTCTAATGGAATCGCGATAGCTTTGTATAGGGTTCTTGAATTTTGCTATAAGCTTCCCGCAACGTGTCATCCTGAATTTGTTTCAGTAGCTCTCAATTATTATTGAGATACCGAAACGAGTTGCTTATGGCACTTCGTCAAATCAACCTACGTTTTATAGATGTTTAATGTATCATTAATAAAGAACCCGAATTGCAAAATAGTTCGAAAACACCATGACATTTTTCAGCTTTACTCAATGCATGTTATTGATCATTTGAATAGACTTAATTGCTCAAGGTTTAGAACTCCTGTGAATATTAATCGGAAAAAACATGTGCAATCCCTTCAGGTTCGCGCATTCCAAAGCAATAAACATGAACGGGTTCATAAATCCTTTCTCGTAAAGCCGCATGGCAAATCCGGGCTAATGGGAGAAAACGCCTTTACAAAAGATTGATAACTGCCTCAGAATCTTCTTAAAGGCAAGTGGAACCTGAAGAGTGATCTTGTTTTTGCCCGCATTCATGTGTTGTATTGATGAGCCTGGAAGTCCTTGTTAATTTCCATTAACGCATCTGCATGGGAAACCTCACTTTTATTTCCTGTTGCAACTCAGGAAAAAATTGATTGAAATCATGTTCCAGTTCCTCATAGTGCGTCCGCAGTTCCAACACCGAATGTTCTATGCCCGGGTTGTTCTTTATTCTGCGCGACATGCCGGTCAAAGAGCGCTGTATGCCTTCAAGGTGCGCATAATTCAGTAACCAGTTTTCCTTTTGCATATAAGGAAACATCTGCTGGTATCGCAAAGGCATTTGATCGAAGTATTTTTCAAACACTTGGTAAGTGCGTTCTGCAAAAAATAAGAGCGGCATGTATGAATACTGCTTCCAGTTTTTTGCCAGGAAATGGTCGTAGAACAAATCAATCAATACGGCTGAATACAATCCATACTTTTCACGAAAGAAACTCTTACTGTGACTTACTATTACATGGGAATCCGTAAAAGTATCGATGGCGCGGTGCATCTTGATGCCCCTTGAAATTTCTGCTTCAAATGCCAGATACTTGTTCCCCTTTACACCATCAGCAATAAAATTACCTACCATCATTTTTTCGTCATGCTGCGAGAGATACAGGTGTGCAAGGTGATTCATGTTTTGTAAAACTAAAACTAAGCCGGATTGGTTTGCATGATTGTAAAAAAAGTTTACCGGTAGCAAAGCTGGTCCGGTTCGGCACACCAATACAACTGCAGGCTTTCAGGCGAAAAAACCTTAAGGAATTCCTGTCTCTTAAGTCCCAATGCTCTGAAATGCGGTGATAAATTCATTAAAAAAATAAATCCAATGGCGAACCAATTCACGTATCTGTTGTTTGCTTATTCATCTTACAAATCCTTTAACTAATATGAAATATTCGCTGATTGCACTGCTGGCCGCAGGATTTGTTTCATTCAGTGCCTGTGCGCAAAATCAATCAAAGCGTGTTCCGGATGCCCAGACAAACTTCCCGATAATGAAAACAGATGAAGAATGGAAAGCGGTATTAACGCCTGAACAATATTATATTCTTCGCGAAAAAGGAACAGAAAGGGCCTTTACCGGCGCTTATTATGATAATCACGAAAAGGGCACCTATTATTGTGCAGGTTGTCATCAGCCACTTTTCCATTCTGAAACGAAGTTCGAATCCGGAACAGGATGGCCCAGTTTCTGGCAACCGGTCGATAAAACAGCAGTAACCATCGGGCAGGATAATAGTCATGGTATGTCGCGCGACGAAGTTTTATGCAGCAATTGCGGCGGTCACCTCGGCCATGTATTTGACGACGGACCAAAGCCAACCGGGCTCCGTTACTGTATGAATTCAGCTGCTATGAAATTTGAGAAGCAGTAAACAAAACAGGGAATCACCTTACAATCAGACTCAGCCTAACAATTTAAGCTATATAGTCTATAAATCGACATAATTGTATCTGTACGTTTTTAGGATCATTCGTCTTATGTCTTAAGTCATTTGTCCTTAAATGCGATGTAAGCGTCGCTATACATGGCATCTGATATCTTGAATCCTTTATTCAAAATCCTGGTTCCTGGTTCCTGGTTCCTGGTTCCTGGCTCCTGATTCCTGGTTCCCAACACCCCTCCTTCTTCCTCATTCCTC
>CAZGBP010000087.1:0-14905 GCA_964524035.1 uncultured Bifidobacteriaceae bacterium | reverse complement strand
TTGATCAACCCTTCAACCTAAACAGCCCAGCCATCTAACCATTTAACCATTTAATCATTCAACCATTTTGCCGTTCTGCCAACAACAATTTAACAATTAAACAATTAAACAATTAAACAATTTAACCATTTAACCATTTTACCCTTCTGCCAACAAAAACTTAACAATTCCTCCCCCATGCCCCGCCTCCACCTGTTCGAATTTGAAGATCTGCCCTGGTTTCCGCAAGTGATACGCGAAGGCATGATGGATTTTTTAAGGTATGGCATTTCCCTGACTAATTTCTATGAACCTGCTGCACCATTGATAAAAAGCACAATGGAAAATACAGGATCAACCAGGCTGGTAGAGTTGTGTGCAGGTGGCGGCGGAGGTATCCTGAATATGATATCGTACCTGCAGGATATTGATTGCCATCCAAAAATTATTCTTACTGATTTGTTCCCGAATACAGCAGTTTACGAAGCCCTGAAGAAAGAAACAGGTGGGAGAATTGATTTTATTGCGTATCCTGTTGATGCATTAAAGGTACCTGCGGAAATAACCGGGATGCGGTTGTTGTTCTCTTCATTTCATCATTTTAGGCCTGAGGATGCGAAAGGCGTTTTAGCAGATGCCGCATCAAAAAAGATAGCTATCGGAATCTTTGATGCAGGCAATAAGAGCATCGCTACTATCCTGATTGGTGTATTGCTGTTACAGCCCATCGCATTTTTACTGCTGACTCCATTCTTCAAACCCTTTCGCTGGAGCAGGCTTTTTTTCACTTATATTGTTCCACTCATTCCACTGTGCACCCTTTGGGATGGCAGTGTATCTGTCTTAAGGTTCTATTCAGTAAAAGCCCTGCATCAACTTACCCGGGAAGTTGCGTCTGATGATTACCTTTGGAAAACAGGCCAGGTTAAGAACCGATGGGGGCTTAAAGTAAATTATTTAATCGGGCAACCTGCCTTCAGAAGCACTATTTAACCAGTTACCATGACCGCAGCTAACCTCATACAGTCTTTACCTTCACGCATGAAAGCAGGCATGGGAGCCGGAATCAGCCTGGTGTATCATTTTAAAATATCGGGAGAACGGGGCGGAGATTTCACCGTTAGCGTAGCTGATGGCAAATGTACTGTGCAATCGGGATTGCATGGTGAACCCAAGTGTATCATAGAATCAACAGACCATACCTATGAAGAAGTAGAGCTGGGCAAAACCAATGCGCAAATGGCTGTACTCTTCGGAAAACTAAAGGTCAGCAACATACCCTCGATGCTGAAATTTGTAGAAATGTTTGAGCGGGCTTCTTAATACCGGCAGATGTTACATTTAAATCCGGTCTTTGCTTATACTGTTACATCGCCCCAGTTTTCCCCCCTTTCAATCCGTTTAACCTGCGTGGATGATATTCCAAATTGCGCGGCAATCCCTTCCTTTGTTGTTTTCCCCTTTGCCAATAGTCGCTTAATCACTTTAACTTTTGCTTCATTCAAAGAATAAGTTCCCGCCCTGCGACCTATCATGGCTTTCTTGGCCGCCTTCACATGCGGGCTCTTTTGCTGATGCGATTCCATTTGCTCCTTCGTAGCCCAGGCAAGATTTTTCGCACGGTTATTCAGTTTATTATGATCAAGATGTATGACAAACAGGTGTTTTGCTGATGGCTTCTTACAAAATACTTCCGCAACCATCCTGTGAACCAGCGCTCCCGGAAACGTGGTACGGCGGTGTTCATCCTCCCGCAATTTCATTTTGTATTCCATAGCATGCCGGGCATAAAGCTCTTTTAATTGCTTTACCCTGGCTGCTAACTTATCCGCACCGGTATGCTTCTTCTTCTTCATTACCAGCAGTTGCTCTATAGCTGTTTTCAATTCATTCTTCTCTTTTGCAAGAGCCGCTTTGCTTTTCAGATAAGCAGCAGTGCCCGAGGCGGTACGCGGATGAATCAGGCGTAAACTGATTTTGCGGTATCCTTCTGTAAGCGATCCTTTCAGTATCGCGCCTTTCGAAACCTGCGAGTTGCTTCTTACCCTGCCAAGATCCGAAACATCAATCTGCTGCGCGGATTTGAGCATCCCCTTAAAATGATAGGGCTTCCAGGATTCCTTTTGAAAAAGCTTTGATGCGGTTTTTGCACCCATAAAAAAATAGTTTGATGCTAAAATAATGTATATATTGATGCAAACAACCTGCCTGATCAGAATATGAAAAAACGATACTGCAGCCAGGCCTGTACTTTAAAAGTCAGCGCCTTAACGCCTGATCGTCAAAATGACTGATCACTGCTTCTGCATCCGGGCAACCTTCAGCTGGCTGGAATTGAATTGATGAAATCAAAAACCTGCCTGTTAAATTCTTCCGGGCAATCCATATTTGCGCAGTGGCCCCCACCCCTGATTATGCAATACCGGCTGTGTGGTGTTGCTTCCTGCCATTTCCTGCTCATCCGTAATGAAAGCGGTAGATCATACTCGCCATTTATTATAAACAAAGGATACGCCTGCAGCACAGCATTTCTTTTTTCCAATACCTGCCGGAGCCCGGACATAACCCTAAAAGATTTCCTTGTAAAATGTAAGGTCATCTGGTAAAAACGGGCCTGTTCGGCAGGCTTGTGCAGCGAAACTTTTGAAACGTACTTTCGGAAAAAATTCATTGAGAAAACTGCCAGCAGTATCCATTTGATGCTTTCAAAGCGCTGCGCATTAACTATTTCCCTGTTATCTCCATCAATAGCATATCCTCCCAATATGGTCATTGATGCGGTTTCGCCCGGAAAACTGAGCGCATAATACTGGGCAATAAGTCCTCCTAATGAGGCTCCCACTATGTGTGCACGTGCATAACCTTCTGCTTTTATAATAGCATGAATATGTTCGGCGGAGGCATCCAATTTGTCTTTGCCATTTTTTACCTCTGACAATCCATGACCTAATAGGTCCATGGTAATAACTCTGTAATCTGAAGCAAAAAAGTCAATTTGCTGATCAAAACAACGGTGATCTGCAAAAGCAGGATGAAGAAAAAACAGAAGTTCTTTTCCCACTTTGCCGGAAACATAGTAATGAATAGCGTATCCATCCCGCATAAGTTCCTTATGTTCAACCGGCGAGGTTATTTGCCCGAAGGATGGTACCATTTCCTGCAATTTCATTCTTGATACTAATCATGACTGGCAATTAAACAACCGGGTTTAAGTGCCCGCATTCCTGCATAACTTTTTTGACGTTCATTGCCCATTTGTTGGTGCTGCCCGTAGTTTCGACCCAAGCATTGCTTTAACCCCTCCTTCCCATTCCTGTTTCAGGATACTCAAGACTATGCTGTCGCGCATATTCCCATCAGGCCGCCGGCCATTGCAGCGCAAAACACCTTCTACCTTGCACCCAATACTAATCATAGCGGCTATACTTCTTTCATTTTTCAAATCAGCCCTGAATTCTACCCGTTGTGCATACATTTTTTCAAAAGCATATTCAAGCAACAAATACTTACAATGCTTATTTAAGCCGGTACCCTGAAACATCTTACCATACCAGGTATACCCTAGTTGCAGGCCATCGTTGGCCAATTGAATATCATAGTAACGGGTGCTTCCTGCAAATGCCTGCGTCATTTTGTCAAATACAATGAACGGATACTCCTTTTTAGCCAATCTGCCCTCCATGGCAAGACGTAGGTAATTGCGTAGTCCCGCTTCACCGCCGGCCTGGATCAGGGAATACTGCCATAAACCCGGTTCTGTAAGCGAAAAATGAATCAGGTGCTCAAAGTCACCTGTTGCCAATGGCCTGAGTAATACGCGTTCATTCTCGAGAAAGATCTCTTCGTCAAAGTTAAATTCCATAGCCCGGTACCACTACTCCGGAACATTATATTTCCGGAAAGGATCGAGCAATGTAACAACAATTATTCCCTTCAGGAAAAGTGATTGGAGATCGTCTTTCAAACAGGAAAACTTGCTCTTGACCTGTGAACCGATGATGCATTTACACAGATCCAATAACAGCGCTGCTAAAGACTGTACCCGAAAAAATCAGCCCGGATCAAATAAACCGGATGCCACTAGTTAGCCTGTTTGTTACCGATTATCGCATCGAATTCCTCTTTGCTCAATACAACCGGCTCATACCTGACACCCATTTTGTCAATATTACGCACAAAAGCATTCAGGTGACTCTTTGAAGCGTCCAGCAGGTATTTATAGGTACCCTTAATATCTTTAACTTCAGTTGCTGCAATGGCTTCAGTCAGTTCCTTTATGTCCAATTCCTCAATCTTTGCACCTGCCTTGTAAGCTGCCAATACACTGGCCGAACCTGCAGCAATGAATTCATCATACATTTTTTGAATCTCAGGATTCACAAAAACACCTGGCTGATCATTCACTTTTGCAACAGGGTCATCCAATTTGCATTTTTCAACCAGCATTTTTATCTGCGACATATGATAGGATTCGCTTTCCAATATGTTAGCAAATACTTGCTGATTCCATTTTTCATTAAAGGCAGTGTATACATCCCTCGCAAGTTTTTCGTCTTCCCGCATTCTTAAAATGGTTGCCTGTTCACTTTCAGTAATGGTTTGTGAAAATGCAATTGTGCCGGTAACAATAAGGACAATTGCCAGCATGATGGTCTTCATAGCACCTCCTTTTTAACCAAAGTTCACAACAATCCCGTTGGTGAAAACTGGCATAAGTCATCTGCCATACTGATTGATATCAGTAAGGATTGCTATTTATTATCCGGCATATGCCTTCCTTTTTTATTTGCCATACCCAGTTGTAAATGACAGAAATCAAAGATTGCAATGACTAATGTCAGGTTATCATGCATGAATAAAAAGTAGCTTGGATCAACAAAACAAATTAACATGAACACTGAAGTAAGGTCAGCAATCAAAGAAGTAATCAATGCAGTACATTATCGTCCTGCCGTGTCTATACTTCTGCCATTTGATATCAAGATGAACCTGCAAACAGAAATGGAGCGCTCGCTAAAATCGGCAGTTGACTATGCGGAGAAAGAGTTACTCGCCACCTACCCTGAAGATATCTGCCGGGTAGTGATTGACAAGTTACGCTGGCTATCCGGTAACATCCTTTTTGATGGACGCAGAAAAAGTATAGTCCTTTTTGTTTCCCCTGTATTTGAAAAAGTATTTTACCTGGATACAAAGGTCGCTCCCAAAGTCATTATTGATGAGTCTTTTGAAATCCGGGATCTGGTTTACAGTAATGCGCAACAAAACGAATTCCTGATGCTGGTGCTCAGCGCCAATTCGGCCGCACTTTACAAAGGCGATACTGACGAGTTATCGAAAATACCAGATGCAGTACCGGTTTCTGCCGAAGCGTATGCGAATGACATAGCTGAAAGAGTGACGAACTTTTCCGACATGGCTGATCGTAAGGAGATTCTAATGGAGAAATTCCTTTACCATATTGATCATGCACTGGAACCCATTCTTAACAAATATCACCTGCCATTGGTGATCCTGGGAACAGACAGGATTGCCGGTCATTTCAAGCGAATCTCCCGAAATACCGGCTACATCTTTGACTATGTGCATGGCAATTTTGAAGAAGCCACCCTGGCAGAATTGAAAACAAGACTGAGAGGTCCGGCTGAGAAATGGCACCGGCAGCGCCAGCAACAACTGCTTAGCGAAATTGTGGAAGCAGATGGCAGAAAGCAACTGGCAGCAGGCATTCATGATGTGTGGCTTGCAGCGGCTAACCGGAAAGGTCGCATACTGGTTATTGAAGCAAATTATTCATACCCAATGCAAACCGGTGAAAGCAACAAACTGTTTGGTGCGGCCTCTGCCGAAAAAAACATCGCAGGCATGAAGGATGTGGTTGATGATGTGATTGAGAAAGTACTGGATTCCGGGGGGAGTATCCGGTTTGTTGATCAGGGATTGTTAAAGGAATTCCGGCATATTGCCCTCATACAATATTTCTGATAATTGAAAAGATAGAAGATTTTATATGCATGGCGACAAAGTTGTGAGGTGCTGGGTGTGCCATGGCTGGTCTTTGCCGGCATACGGATAACGATAAGCGACGCCATATGTTCTGCTCACTACCATTCACTAACTGCTCTTAATTTTCAACTCATGCAAAATCCAGGGTCCCCTTAAAAATTTCAGAATATCACCAACAAGCCTCTATATTTGCACGCTTTAGAAAGCTTAATCGCCGTCTTCATCTTTCCGGGAAGTACTTCTATTAGAAACATTACCGGATATAGATAGGAACCCGTTAAAACCTGACCCATGCATTCAATAGTTACGATCACCTTTAGCCCTTGTATTGATAAGAGCACGTCTGTACCTGCATTGGTTCCGGATAAAAAATTGAGGTGTGCAGTACCAAAACTGGAACCCGGAGGCGGCGGAATTAACATTGCCCGGGCAATAAAACAACTGGGTGGAGCAGCTACGGCCATTTTTCCATCCGGTGGCTATACCGGAAAATTCTTCAACCACCTGTTAGAGCTGGACGGTATCGCCTCAATAATCATACCTTCTGCCAATGAAACACGTGAAAACATCATAGTTGTTGATGAAACAACAAACCAGCAATACCGCTTTGGGATGCCGGGCACTGCGCTTTCCGAAAATGAATGGAAGCTATGCCTTAAAAAAGTGGAAGAAGCCACCGATGCTGAATTTATCATTGCCAGCGGAAGCCTTCCACCGGGCGTTCCATCAAATGTATACGCACAGCTGGCAAAGATTGCCAAAAGCAAAGGGGCTAAATTTATTGTTGATACGTCCGGTGCCGCCCTTGCCGATGCCGTCGACGAAGGACTTTTCCTCCTGAAACCAAACCTTGGTGAACTTTGCAGCCTGGCTGGCATAAAGGAAGTATCGCATACTGATGTGCCTGCTGTTGCCCGGAAAATTATTGAAAAAGCAAAATGTGAGGTGATCGTAGTATCTATGGGTGCAGCAGGTGCCATGCTCGTTACTGCAACCATTGCCGAAAAAATTGTACCTCCTGCAGTTGAACGCAAGAGTACGGTAGGCGCCGGCGACAGTATGGTTGCCGGTATCACCTTTTATCTTTCACAGGATAAAAGCCTTTCGGAAGCTGCAAGATATGGAGTGGCCTGCGGAACAGCAGCTACCATTCATCCGGGTACGGAATTATGCAGCAAAGAAGATGCAGACCGGCTGTATGCATTGGTAACTTCAACCAGTGTAAGCTGATTGTTAATCTTAACTTTTACTGTTGTGTTTTTGTAATCCCTTTTGTCTATTGCGCTGTCTGCGCATTGCTTTTTCTATCTCCACCGCAATAAGTATTACGGATGAGATCAGGATGCAGCCAAGCAACTCGGTAAAAGTCAGTGGTTGTGTTTCAAAAATGGCATTGCAGAATGGCAGGTAGATGATACCAAGCTGAAGTATAAAGGTAATTACCACAGTAATGATCATCGGCCGGTTAGAAAAAACGCCCATCGTAAACAAAGACACTTCTTCCGAACGGATTGCCATCACGTGCATCAATTGACCAAGGCATAATACCGTAAATACCATCGTTTGCCAGTGCAAATCCGCAATATAGATGGCATAGGCCTGCGTACCAATCGTAAGCGCGGCCAGTAACGTACCAACCCAGATAACATGAATGCCCAAACCATCGGCAAAAATACTTTGTCCGGGATTTCTGGGGGGCCGGCTCATAACATTCCTCTCTGCTGGTTCAGCTGCAAGCGCAAGGCCCGGCAATCCATCGGTAACCAGGTTAATCCACAGTATTTGAATCGGCAATAATGGAATAGGTAAAGCAAAAAACGGTGCCAGGAATATGGTGATAATTTCAGCTGAATTTCCGGTGAGCACATAACGGATAAACCTGCGTATGTTATCGAAGATCCTCCTGCCTTCTTTCACTGCATTCACAATCGTGCTGAAATTATCATCCAGCAAAATCATATGCGCAGCCTCTTTAGCTACATCGGTTCCGGTGATGCCCATGGCAATACCGATATCCGCATGCTTCAGGGCCGGTGCATCATTCACCCCGTCGCCGGTCATGGCAACAAACGCTCCTCTTTTCTGAAGAGCCCTCACAATCCTTAGTTTTTGCTCCGGCGAAACCCTTGCATACACCTTCGTATACGCTACCGCCTCCTCCAGTTGTTCATCACTCATTGCTCTCAGTTCATCACCGGAAACAATCCGGTCTTCAGCCGCAGAAATGATACTAAGTCTTTTTGCAATGTTTGCCGCTGTAATGGGGTGATCTCCGGTAACCATTACCGGCCTGATGCCGGCAGTCTTACATTCCTGCACTGCTGCCATCGCTTCCTGCCGGGGAGGATCAATAATTCCGGCCAAGCCAACTAAATGCAGCTCATTTTCTATGCTTTCAGGAGTTATTTCTTCCGGCAAAACATCCAATTCCTTCACGGCAAATCCCAATACCCTCAGTCCATTCTGCAACATATCATTAAGCGGCGCTTCCCATACCATCGCGTTTTCCGCATCAGCAACTCTTTGCATCATCATTTCCATGGCACCTTTCACCAATACCATATATTTATCACCATACCTGTGTATGGTAGTCATGCGTTTGCGTTCTGCATCAAACGGAATTTCATCCACCCTCGGAAATTGCCATTCCAGCACTGATTTCACGAATGCATTGGCATAGGCAAATTCGTATAAAGCTACTTCCGTCGGGTCACCCATCAACATACCGTTTTCATCGTTGTACACATCATTGTTCAATGCCATCGCATGCAGGAACCACTCATTCTCCTTTGCCTTGCAGATACCTGCTGCATCCTGACTTTTTCTTATCTGAAAATCATTTCCGGCAATCTCAACAACCGTCATTTTATTCAGCGTTAAGGTGCCGGTCTTATCGGTACAGATATAAGTAACAGAGCCCAGTGTTTCTACTGCCGGTAGTTTTCGAACCAATGCATTTTTCTTTACAAGTTTTGATGCGCCGATTGCCAATGCAACGGTTATTACCGCAGGAAGTGCTTCCGGTATTGCAGCCACGGCCAGCGACAATGATGTAAGCAACATCAGCACGATCTCTTCACCCCGCAGGTAACCCACTAAAAAAACAACGGCGCAAATTACCAGGATGATATAGGCCAGGTTTCTCCCAAACCTGGCAAGCCTTTTTTGAAGAGGCGTTTGTATGCCGGGTTGCTGCAATAAGCTGGCAATTTTTCCTAATTCCGTTGACATACCGATGGCCACAACTATTCCTTTTCCTCTTCCGTAGGAAACATGTGTTCCTTTAAAAGCCATGTTGCGGTGATCACCAACGGTAAGATCAGGATTCGTAAGCGCTGCAGTATGTTTTGCTACCGCCAACGATTCGCCTGTGAGAGATGATTCATTGATCTTCAGCTGAAACGTTTCCCATAACCTGATATCGGCAGGCAGAATATTACCTGCTTCAAGAAGGACGATATCACCCGGAACCAAAGCGATAGAAGAGACGGTAGTAACTACATTGTTCCTGACCACCGTCGCATTGATAACAGTCATCTTCTTCAATGCTTCAATTGCGCGTTCAGCCCGAAACTCCTGTATAAAACCAACAATGGCGTTCAGAATAATGATCGTGATGATTACAACGGTATCGGTAAGATCTCCGATCAGGCCTGATATGATGGCTGCCGCAATCAGTACAAGAATCATAAAATCCTTGAACTGATTCAGAAACAAAAAAATAGCCGGCTTCTTTCTCGCCCCGCTGATCTCATTGGGGCCATATTCAGTAGCCCGCCTTTCCACTTCGGCGGTCGACAATCCGCTTTCGCTGCTGCCTGTCAGTTGCAGCACTTTTTCCACTTCTTCCAAATGCCAGTTCATACCGGTTAAAGATATTCAAGAAATTACGAACCTTCATATTGCAACGCCAACTGTAACAGTCAGAGTTATCCGTTTTAAGTTTTTTTCGTGCATCTTATGCCTGCGATATAAGTATAATTGGGGGCTATATCAGTAGTGCCCGAAACAGGACAACGCTTCCGGTTCCTGTTTTCACACCCGTCGACCGGGCATCATGATATAGAAATTCTTCTAAACTAAACCTTTAAAGCCATGATTGAGTTGCAAAGTAAAATAGTTACCACCTCCATCATTCAATGTACTACCTGCATAAGATCCGCCGAAATAAGGTCAGATAAACCGGATGCAGCGCATTATTTCTCACTGCAGGGATGGAAGCTAATAAATAATACATGCTACTGTCCGAAGTGTGCTGCTGACGAAAAATGCCTTCGTGCAAAAATGCCACTCTATAATAAAAATGCTTGAGGCAACCTGTTTTTCCGAAGCGAACACCTACAGCTATCAGGCACATGGAAGATCCAAATGATAAAATGCAGTTGCCAATGTTTTTACACAGCTAATAACTGTGCTGAAGGCAATAAGAAGAAATGCAATCGTTCGCCGTTTGGCGCGTCCGATTGCGCCAAACGGAGTAAAATCCGGACAGGCACTCCTTCCTGCTTTCCTGTAAATGACCGCCAATAGTTGCCCTCCATTGTGTTGAAGTATGACTCTTCATATCGCGGATAATATTGTGCATCGGATTTCCACGGCTGCCTATCATCAAATGTACATGGCTTGTCATCCCAACTTAGCCGGGACAAACATCAAGGCTGTCAAACAGTACCTGTTTGTATTCATTTCTTAAAAAGACATCCATCCAGTTAATGACGGCAAAGCTGACAAAGTACAATTTGCTGTTGTCACGAAATTTATACTTTCTACTCATATAATAGTGGTTAAAATATATTATAAAGGTAAAATTATTTGAATAGCTTTAACCTGGTTATCTGATGAAGATTGGAAAAAAAGCTAAAAAAACCGGACGCTTTTAAATGGAAGCCACAAGCGGACGTTTACGCCAAACGGTGAGGCAACCGGGAAGTATATCAATTCACTAAATTAACATGTAAATAGCAACGTAATTACGTTTTATGAAAATAATCCAACTACTTGTTCTAATATGCTTTATGTCCATAGCATCGCATGCTCAAATTACCACTAAATGGATTAGAGACATTGATTATGGCGAGCCCGGTTTTGATTCAATTACTATCAGCGTAAATTTAAAAGAAGATATCCAGGGTAATTATATTGTTTTATTGGATGGGGATTACTTTACAGCTAACAAGGAAGGCATTCATTTGCTTAAATTAAATAAGTATGGTTTCGTTGTTTGGAAAAAATCCTTTCTCACCAATCATGATATAATTCATAATACAACTCTTTTACCTTACAAAAAGCAAATTATGGATGTTGATTCCATTGGGAATATATACGTGCTTGCCCATGGAAAACAAAATACAGACACTGCACACTTAGTAAAAATTGACCCAGCTGGAAATCTGTTGCTTCACCGAGTAGATTTTGTACCGGGTGGCGTAGTAGATTATATATGGGGATTAAGAGTTTGTTTTGATAACAGCATAATAATTGCGCGGCGAAACACCGGTTCAAATTTCACAGTTATCAAATATGATAATTTGTTTAATTTATTATGGAGTACCGATATCCCAATTGGAACATCTTCTATCCAGGATTTGACAAATATCACATGGGATAACAATCAGGTCTTGCATATTGCCAATGGCACCCGATTAGTGCAAATGGATTATGCAAATGGCAACATAATCAGTAATAACACAACCATTCCGTTTCCGGTTGGGTTAGGAACATTTTGGATGAATGATGGCGATAACTTTTTTCAAACCTGGAAACCGGGAACATCCAGTCCTTTTGGAAGTTACACTTTTGATACACAGCTAAATCAGTTAGCTTACAGAACCAATCCGGTTAGCCAGATGATAGTGCATCGCCATATTGACGGCACTTTAATTGAAAATTATTTCAATGGTATCGACTCCTCGCGATTTAATAAAATAGATGTTGGCGGCAATCTTGTACAAACTATTTCCATACCGCAAACATCACTAAGTACACTGCCGGTCTGGATTGCCACCAATGGCTTTTTTGATAAAACCAATAAAGACTTTTATGGAATTTGGCTGCACGGAAGTAAAAAACAATTAGAGATAGCGCACCTTGATTCAAATCTTAATTTTTTAGGTGTTATCAATAAACCTGTAATTTATCAAAATGGAGGCACACAGATAAATCACATAGTCAGCAATGCTTATGCACGAACATTGGTTTCGATCAACAAATTTTTTAACCCTTATAAATATTGCTTTACTCTTTACAATTTTTGCAATACCTGTATAGATAATTTGCAGGGCAAAGCTTTTATTGATGCCAACAGCAATTGTTTTTACGATTCAAGCGAAGTTGCAATTACTAACTTGATGATTGATGTTGCCAATGTTGGATTAGGTTTGCCGACCGACACAATGGGAAATTTTTCTTACGAACTTCCTGCGGGCAATTATCAGCTTACACCTGTGTTGCCCGGAACACTTACAAGCACATGCGCGACTTTTCCATTAAATGTTAACCTGACTGACACTACTGTTACGGAACAGCATTTTCCACTGCAGATTGATTCAACGTATCACGATTTTTCTGTTTCATCGGTTGCGCTCACACCGGCTGTTCCAGGTAGTGCATATCAGTTTTTGGTTAATTTAAAGAACCACCAGTTTTTTACAGATTCAGCATCGGTCAGCGTAACACTTGATACGCTGTTTACTGTAGATTCCATTTCTATTTTGCCATCAGCCTTAACTAACCAAACGTATGTGTTTAATAACCTTACACTTCAAGGGCAACAGGATTCATCCATAATATTTTACATGACTGTTGATACGCTTGCGGAGTTGTTTGACACCGTTTATTTTCAATCATACGCTGCCGGCCTTAATGGCGATAACAACTCCTTAAACGACACCTCCCACTTTACTGATTATATACTTTCATCTTTTGACCCTAACGATAAACTCGTGTATCCATCTGGAAATATTACGGTTAATGATTCTGTCTTGCAATACACCATTCGTTTTCAGAATACGGGAACTTACATGGCGAAAAATGTGGTGATTTTAGATACGCTTGACAACAACCTTGATTTCTCTTCACTGGAATTTTTATCAGCAAGTCATAACTACACCATTAAGTTTATTGATAATAATGTTCTTGAAATAACTTTTGCGAACATAAATCTGCCAGACAGTAACAGCAGCGAGCCGTTCAGTCATGGTTTTTTTATATATACTATCAAACAAAAATCGGGGCTTGCACTGGGTACACAGATAGAAAACTCGGCTGCTATTTATTTTGATTATAATGCACCGGTAATTACAAGTAGTGTCATCAATACAATTGTTAACACTGTAAGTGTTTCTGAAGTATGGACAGAAGACTTCAAGCTGAAGGTATTTCCAAATCCGGTTTTAGGAGAAGAATTTTTTGTTGAGTTTGTCAGCCCCAAATCACAACTTATTTCCATTTCATTAACCGATATAACCGGCCGGCTGATTGATAAAAGCATGCAGCAGAAGTGCTCTGCAGGTACGAACAATTTTATAATCAAAAAACCGGCAGTAAGCGGTGTTTATTTTATTGCTGTAACGATGGGCAATGCTACCCTAAACAAAAAAATTGTTGTTTTAGATATAAGATAAGTTTTTCCATGTTTGGCGCAAGGTACTGTCTTCAATTCCAATTATTTTCCGCGATTTATTTTAAGTTTGCACTAACGGAAAGAGGGCCTCGGGCGAAGAAAAGTAAAATAGCTATGGCATGGAATTCCCCCATGTCCCGCTGCCTCCCCGCTATGCTTGTAGCGGAGACACGGCGGCGGTGTAAAATTTATTACAATGTTTTGTGCCAATAACATTACAAGGACAATCCTTACCATTTTCAAGTATGAGACAGGGTATTAGTCTCATTCTTCTGATCCTAATTTATTGGGGCGTTGTATTTTGCTGAAGCTAATTTTCCTAGCCATTTCCAGACTTGCCTCAATTAGACAGCTGGACTATAATAAAAAAGGCTGCACTTGGCAGCCTTTGGTGATCCCGACAGGAGTCAAACCTGTAACCTTCTGATCCGTAGTCAGATGCTCTATTCAATTAAGCTACGGGACCGTTGGTGATGTAATTAAGGATGCAAAAATAAATTTAATTTCCGAATGAAAGAACCTGTGCGTAACTAATTCGCACTTCACCATATTCCGGCTTTATTTTTTTGGAGTTTCAGCGTCAATACTGTTACTTTATCAAACCAACCATACGGAACATGGAAACTGTTGCTTCAGGTAAAATATTGATTGCAGAACCTTTCATGGAAGATCCTTATTTCAAAGGCGCTGTGGTCTTTCTATGTGAATGCAGGAATGAAAATGCTTTCGGGCTCATCCTTAACAAGCCGACAGACATGAAAGTACATGAGGTAGTCGAAGACTTTCCGGCAGTGGATAACCATATCTTCTATGGCGGCCCCGTGCAGCCGAATACCCTCCACTACCTGCATAAACGTGGCGACCTGTTTTCCGATGCTACTGAAGTAGAAAAAGGCATCTACTGGGGTGGCGATTTTGAACGGCTGATTTTTCTGCTCGACACAAAGCAACTGCAATCCCAGGAAATACGCTTTTTCTTTGGCTATTCCGGATGGGAAGAAGGCCAGCTGAACCGGGAAGTGAAGGAAAATTCCTGGTTCATCGGAAAAGGTTTATCGGAATATCTCTTCGAAGAAGATCCGAAAGAACTCTGGCGCACCGTATTGCGTAACATGGGCGACCGGTACCAAATCATTGCAAACTTCCCGGAGAATCCGAGTTTGAATTAGTATTTGCTTCCGGATAGTGTATTGCTAAAAGCCTGATCTATGACTTTTTTCTTTGTGCTTTTTGTGGTTACTTTATTGAAACCACTGAGGACACAAATGTGGTAATGTTTCAAAGCAGATCTATGTAAAC
>CAZGBP010000086.1:0-15172 GCA_964524035.1 uncultured Bifidobacteriaceae bacterium | reverse complement strand
GTGGGAATGCCGTTATCTCTTAAAACTTAATTCCTACTGCAAAATCCGGGTTAAACTTTAACGGAAAAAAGAAGTAAGACGCTCAGCCTTACAAAAAAAAGGCTGCTTCAATAGGAAGCAGCCTCTTCATTAATAGTTATCAGCGTTCCGGTTAGCGTACGATTTTTTGTGTAAACGTATTGCCATCCTGACGAATAGTAACAAGGTAAACGGCTTCTGACAGATCAGTCAAATCAATGGACATTGCAGCGGAATTAATCTGCACTTGTTTAACGGCCTGCCCCATTAAGTTGGTGATGGTGATATCTCCGGGGAGATTATTCTTCAATTCAACCGTAACCTGGTTGTTAAATGCGTAAACCTTATAACCGGCTGCATTTACAGGCGTGATGCCAATGCTGCCGGCATCGCCAGCTGCGATGGAAACACCAGGAGTGCTTTCAAAAGCATAATCCTTGATGGTAAAAGTTTTACCGTCTGAAGTTACATCCATTCTTGCCCAGCCATAGTGTTCGCCGGTACCCACTTTAATGCGAAGGCCCAGGTATTTGTCGGTAGCTCCAAACCATTCACCATAGGCACCCTGGAAATAACCGGAACTGGCAAGGGTCATGCCGCCGATATTTGAATTCCAGGTTTTGCTTTCTCCGATCATTTCACCTGCAGCAAGTGCCGATGGATAAATGTATGGATCGCTGTAAGTGCCGGCAATAGCATTATCTCCGATAGCTTCAGCAGCCATTTTAACAGCAGCGCCATTTGAAGTAATGGTGATTTTGAAATCAACGGTTGCATCATTATTTAAATCCAGATCGTAAGCCGCTCCGTTTCCGGAATCAGTAACATCTGGATTTACGTCCGTATACACAATCTGGGCACTCGCCAGGTTAGAAATCGCAAGCAATGATGCTGCAAGCGAAGAGTAACCGGTAATTTTTTTTGTAAGTGTAGAAGTGTCTTTTTTCATGTTATGGGGATTTTGTTAGAGTATGAGTTCAAAAATAGTGAAAAATGAATTTAGTTCAAGAATCTTTTTAAAATATTACAAACATATGATTGATCGTTATTCACATCCATTACGACTGGTTCTTTAACAGTGTTTCAATGGCATGCGGTTGCTCCCTGATGTTTTTCCAGTCCCATAGCATTATTTCCCATTGCTCTCCACCGGAATCGGCATACTGATGGATACTTTGTAAGCCTATGGCTGTATGTGCATTGATGGAACGCCTGTTCCGGGTTGCTACTTCCGTGATCAAAAGATCATACTTCTTTGCGAGGTGTTGATACAATCCGTTATACAACAAGCGGAATACCCCACGGCCCCTGTACGCTTTTTCAATACAGACCTGTCCCATAATAAAATAGGTATATGACGAAATATTTTTCTGGTTGTATTTTAAATGATCCAGCAAATCGAACATGGGTGCAAGAATGGGTATGCTGCTCCTGTTTTCAAGGGTCATCACCAATGCATACCCAATTACCTTACCCTGATGACAGGCTATCAGGCTGGGTGATTTTTGGTGCATATCCTGCAATAATGCAATGTCGTGCTGTACGGTAACAAAGCCCTGTTCAGATATTTCATTGGCGTAAAGAGCGGAGGCAATATTCTTACGCTGCAGCCGGAGTATTTCATGCAGCTCACGTTTATTTTCAACTTCTTTGATAACAAGGTCACGGGGAGTGAAATCAATCTTCAGCATAATTCAAGCGGTTGAAATAAATTTACCTGCAAGCACGCGTCATTTGCGCTCTGCAAGATCAGAAATTACCTTTCATTTCTTCTTTTCCCAAAAATAAAGGATAACTGTTTCAACGGCATTAACAACAGCCGGGCAACCGGTTTCCCTTTTTTCTTATACAGCTGATTCAGCTTGCGTTCGATGGAAGATCCGATCTTGATGCCAAAAGGGGCAGGTTCTTCACAAACCTGGTACTGCCTGTTGAGTTTTTGTTGCATGATTTTAATGGTGCCTGCTGGTTATGGATCTTGCCGGAAAAACCAAAACTGTGCCACACCCGTGAAGTAACAAGGTGTTCATCAAAAATTAATTTAAGAAGCCATGCCACCGGTAGTCCCATCAGATCAGCTACCAAGGCTTGCCAATTTAAACAGGTATTCCCGCTGCCGCTATGCGCTTGTAGCTGTCGGGAGTATCTTATCTCTTTCATAACAGACCTGCCCGCATTATACCTACCCGTTCAATTTAAGTCTTTGTTTCCGCCTTTGGCCATTGCTGACGATAACGAAGGGGTAACAGGTACTTTGATTTGATCGTTGATAATCGTGTAAACCAGCTTAACATCAGGAAGTAACTCAAGTCCGGGAACCGATTCGCCTGTAAAGTAGAATCCGCCAAGCAGCCAGGGATAGAGGGGGTTTGTATTGCCGAAAATGATGAAGCCGGAGCCATCCTTTTCAATGGTTGTTTCCATCCGGTCGATATTCTTTAAGGGAAGGGTGCTGATTGCTGTTTTTTTTCTGCCTGTTGCAATAATTATTCTTTTATCCGTGATATAATAGTAAGTGCGGGCTCTTTTGGCTGCATCTATAAAATACCGGAGAAGGCCCACATAAATACCGGCTCCCGCCATTAAAATGCCAAACAACTGAAAAAGCAGCGAAGCCTGATAATGCAACAGGGCAAAATCCAGAATAAGTGCAAAACCTATTAAGATAATGCTCATTGGAATCAGTATCATATCAGCATCACGAAACAGGATGCCTTGCTTTGGCTGGCCCGACCACAGCAGCTTTTCATCCGGTTTGAGAAAATTCGGAGAAGTTTCGCGGGTATTGGTTAAAGCCATTTCGTGAAGATATTAAGGAGTCTGTCCATGCAAAGAAAATTAACGTACTATCTCCGAATCATTAACTTTACCTGTAAATAATAGGTGAAGTTACTACTTTGGCCACCCTGTTTTCAGCAAAACAGGATTCAGTTCAAGCCTGGCATTGAAAAACAAATGGTCGAAGTTAGTACTGAAAGGGTTGCCATTATAATCAAAATAACTATTTGTGCAGTATATTAACAGAGAGATCAGTTGGTTATCATTTAATGAGCGTGTTTTGCAGGAAGCGCAGGATCCTTCCGTACCGTTAATGGAAAGGCTTCGGTTCCTGGGAATTTTTTCATCCAACCTCGATGAGTTCTTCAGGGTACGGGTTGCTTCATTAAAGAGAATGACCGCCCTGCGGAAAAAAGCGATAAAAACAATTGGTGAATCGCCCAAGAAGGTAATGGCTGATATTCTTGACAGGGTCATCACCTTGCAAAGCAGGTTCAACCTGATTTATCAGCATATCGTGCATGAACTGGAACAGGAAAATGTTTTCATCCTGAATGAATCACAACTTACACCGGAACAAGGCGCTTTTGTAAGAAATTTTTTTCACCAGGAGGTGAGAGCGGTTCTGGTACCAATTATGGTAGATGCGATCGAAGAATTCCCGTACCTGAAAGACCATGCCATCTACCTTGCTGTTTTGCTTTCCGAGAGCCAGGGTAACCATAAGCCAAAGTATTCGGTCATTGAGGTTCCCACAGACCGATTGTCAAGATTCCTGGTGCTGCCCAAAACCGGAGAACGGAATTTTGTGATTTTGCTGGATGATGTAATACGCTATTGCCTGGACGATGTATTTTATATTTTCCCTCACGACACCTATAAGGCGGCAACCATAAAACTTACCCGCGATGCGGAGCTTGATCTGCTGGAAGATTTTAATCAAAGCGTTACGGAGAAGATAGAGAAAGGCATTAAACAACGCAAAAGGGGAAAGCCGGTCCGCTTCATTTATGATGCGGCCATTGACTCCACGATGCTGGATTATATCTTAAAGAGAATGCATCTGAAGAAGGGAAGTGATCACCTGGTAGCCGGAGCCAGGTATCATAATTTCAAAGACTTTCAGAAATTCCCTTCGTTGGGCAAAACCCATTTGCTGTATCCCCGAATAACCCGGCTGCAGCATCCGGATATTGTACCAAACAAGAGTATTCTTCAGGTTATTAAAAAGAAGGATATCCTGCTTCATTTCCCGTATCAGTCATTTGATTCTTTTATTGATTTCCTCCGTGAATCAGCTATTGACCCGAAGGTTACAGAAATAAAAATTACGCTTTACCGCCTAGCCAAAAATTCTAAAGTGGCCAATGCCCTCATCAATGCGGTGCGGAATGGCAAGAAGGTACTCGTAGTGATGGAATTGCAGGCACGGTTTGATGAAGAGCATAATATTTTATGGAGCGATCAGTTGGGTGAGGAAGGTGCACAGGTAATTTTTGGCATACAGGGACTTAAAGTTCACAGCAAGGTTTGTCTTATTTCAAGAAGGGAAAAGGGCGAGATCGTGCAATATGCAAATATCTCCACAGGTAACTACAATGAAGCGACGGCTGAAGTATATGCAGACCACAGCTTATTTACCGTTGATAAACGCATAACCGAGGAATTACAGCTGATGTTTGAGTTTTTTCTAAACAGCTACCGGTTACCTGACTATAAACACCTCGTTATGTCGCCTACGCATATGCGGAAAAAGCTGGAGAAACTCATTAATAGGGAAATTGAATTTGTACAAAACGGAAAACCGGGCAGGATTGACATCAAGCTTAACAATGTCGCAGATCTGGCAATGGTAAATAAGGTAGTGGAAGCTGCTAAGGCCGGTGTTAAAATCCGCATGCTGGTTCGAGGCACCTGTTCCATTTTTGCAATCTCTGATGAGTTGAAGGCGAATATCGAAATCGTGAGCATTGTTGACCGGTTCCTGGAACATTCACGGATACTTATTTTCAATAATGGCGGTGATGAGATCGTCTATCTTACATCTGCGGACTGGATGGTACGCAATCTGAACAGCAGGGTGGAAATGGCATGCCCGGTTTATGATCCGGAGATTCGCAAAGAATTGCAGGATTACTTCAATTTGCAGTTCAGAGACAATGTAAAGGCACGTGTCGTTGATGCCAATCAACTCAATCAGTACAAAAAAGATCAGCATTTGCCCTGCAGGTCACAGGAAGAAATTTACAAGTACCTGAAAAATAAATTTCATACCGCAAAAGTACTTCCTGTTTCCTGATGACCGGCATTACGCCGTTTCAAAAAAAATCAAACGCTATTCTACAATAAACTTACCATTCATTTTTTGCCAGTGACCGGGATAGGTACAAACAAACTGATATGTTCCTGCCGGCGGCGCTGCAAAAATCAGGACCTCAGATTGGCCGGGTTCAAGTACTTTTGAAGTAAACAGGATTTTGGTTTTATCGTCAGGTATATAACTCTTATCAGGTCCTGCTGTAAGAGAGGCGGTAGCAACCGTTTCTGCCGTTCCATTTTTTACAATAAAAAAGTTGTGCTTCATGGCGGCGTCGCTGGCCTTGTTTATGAAGCTGAGTTTAACGGTAGTGCCGCTTTTTACCCGTATTTCATTTGTTGAAAAGGCCATCACATCCATGGAGTTTCCAACAGCTTCGAGGCTGATTTCCATTACCGGAGCATTGGGATCTATCTTCGAAGGATCATAGGGGGAAACGGGCTCCTCGGCAATGTAAGTATCCGTTTCGGTGGATGTGGTTTGCTTTTCAGCGCCGGATTCACCACCACCACAGGAGATCAGAAAAGTTAACCCCCCAAAGAGGGAACATGCTAAGAGAACTTTTTTCATATTTTTAGTTTTTCAAAAGATACACATTAAACAGCAATGTTCACCGGAATGTTTTGAGAAATTCAGTCAGCAACACCTTTGCGGAAGAGAAAAAAAACAACGGATGATCAAGTGTTAGCGGATGACTGCTACTTTAATAGCATCAATTACAGCTTAATTACAGCTACTGACTAAAAGTGGAAGAAAAATGAACAATCAATAAATTATCAGTTACACCATTTCCGGGCTAACTGAATGGGTTTTTAAGTCATCATTTGCTGTATTTTTACTTCAACATAAAGCAGGAACGGTTTTTGAAACTGGCACAACGAAAACAAACTCTATGAAAGCAGTAAGTGCATTTTATTTAACCCTCTTTTTATTCACGATTGCGACAGCTTCCCGGGCACAATCACTTACTTTCTGCAAATCGGTTAGCAAGGAAGGTCAGCCGGCCGGAGTGGCACAGGAGTTTGTACTGTCTAAAGCCGGAGTGTCGTTGTTTTTTTTGTTTCAGTTTGGAACGGCAAAGCCATCAGCCATCAGCTACGATGTGTATAAGATTGATAAAGGGAAAGAAATATTCAGTTCCACCCTGAAACAACTGGTTGTTCCCGGAAACAACTGGCTGGCGAAGGAGGTTACCTTGTATGACAGTGGGTCATACCGTGTATATGTGTATGATGAACAGGATAAACTGCTTGCGCAACAGGGTTTTAGGTTGAAACCGGCAACGCAATAGAACCAGCAGATTCACAGGAACAGAGGTAGTACCCAAACGTTTTTTTCGCCGTTTTATATGGAATGAACCGAACCTGTCTCTATAAACTATTAAGCCGGTTCTGCAGGCTTTTTGACAAACCCTTAACCACCAGTTCATACGAATGATCAATCATACCTGACAACACAGAATCCGGAATATCGCCTGTACAAACTACACTGTTCCAATGTTTCTTATTCATGTGGTATGCTGGATAAACTTCTCCATATTGTTCACGTAAAGCAATGGCAAGTTCCGGATCGCATTTTACATTGAAACGAAGTGGTTTGGTATCCAGGCTTACCAGCAGGAAAAGTTTATGCATGACCTTAAACACCAGCGTTTCGTTATCGAACGGAAATGATTCCGTTACACCTTTTTTAGACAGACAATAATCACGAAGAACCTCAGGATTCATTGTTATGCTATTTCTTTTAGTTACCTGGCAAATTGCCGGGTAAATTCTGTTAACATGATTTGTTATATAGATCGGTTTGAAAAGCTATATGCCGGCATGTATCCACCAGAGTTGTTCCGTTATGTTGTTTGAACCCGGTCACTTTGATCATTTTTCTGTTTTGTCAGCAGTGCGGGTTTTCATAAAACGGGAAAAGGAAGTTGAGGATGATCAGAGAAGTCCTCATTCATCATATAACAACGCATTCATCGCATCCTGCAACTCGCGGTAGTTTTTTTCATCTTTCCCGGCTGTTTTTTGAAGGCCGGCCGTATAGGTATTGATGGCAGATTCCCTTTCATTAAGCCGTTCATACAGCTTACCCAGGTGATAGTAGGTACCGGTGTAGTCAGGGTCATCCTGCAAAATTGCTTTAAAATAGGCCAGGGACTTTTCATCATCTCCCAGTTTAGCATATTCCAGCGCCAGTGCAAACCGGACAAAACTGTCGGTTGGATTGGCGGCTAAAAAATTGAGCAGCTGATCAATTCTTGACGTATTCATGCACTAGCGGGAAAAGGTTTTTTGGCTACCTTTGCGGGTTCATAACTGTTTTCGGTATCAACCGCCAACACTCCGCAAAACCAAGACGAAGATATACATGAAGATTCTAGTTTGCATCAGTAAGACGCCCGATACGACCTCTAAAATTTCGTTTACGGATAATAATACGAAGTTTAACAGCGACAAAGTACAGTTCATCATAAATCCTTATGATGAATGGTATGCACTGGTTCGTGCCATAGAAATTAAAGAACAGGCAGGCGCCACCGTAACGGTGATGAATGTAGGAGGTGCGGATTGCGATGCGATTATTCGTAAAGCACTGGCCATTGGTGGTGATGATGCGGTGAGGATTGATGCCGAGCCGGAGGATGCTTTTTTTGTAGCTGATCAGGTAGCGCAATTTTCAAAGGCCGAACACTATGATATCATCATGGTTGGCAAAGAAACGATTGACTATAACGGTTCGCAGGTTGGCGGTATGATAGCAGGATTGCTGGATATCCCATTTATTTCATTGGCATCTAAGATGGATATCGAAGGAAATACGGCCAGCATGGAACGGGATATATCAGGGGGCAGCGAGTTACTTAGCGTACAGACCCCATTTGTTGTCAGTGCCGCGAAAGGAATGGCTGAGGCCAGGATTCCGAACATGCGGGGTATTATGGCAGCAAGAACAAAACCCATAAAAGTACTTCCACCTTTTGCATCAGAAAAACTTACTTCCGTAAAAAAGTATGATTTACCAAAGGAAAAAGCCGGGCCGCGCATGATCCCTGCCGATCAGCCCGAAGAGTTGGTTGCCTTACTGCATAATGAGGCGAAAGTGATTTAATGTATCGGGCATAAATCAAATAGAACAGGCTTAAGCATTCGATGCAAAGTTGATAAGCGAAGGTATTGTGTCTAAACCAGATAAAACTATAAAGATAACCCATGAGCGTTCTTGTTTTTGTTGAAGGATCAGAAGGAAAATTTAAGAAATCAGCGCTGGAGGCGGCTACGTATGGCGCTAAGGTCGGTGCGATGCTGGGTGTTGAAACACATGCGTTGTGTATAGATGAGGTGCCGGAAAGCGAGCTAAAATCGTTAGGAGAATATGGGATCAGCAAAGTATGGCAGGTACAGGACAGCAGGTTAAAAAATTTTGATCCGCTCGTCCATGCGAAAGTCATCTCCCAGGCGGAATCACAAACCAACTCCGATGTTTTGATTCTGATGCAGAGTTATAGCGGCAAGGCCATTGCACCGGTACTGGCAGCCAAATTGCGGGCAGGATTAGTGTCGGGTGCTATTGACCTGCCTGTGCTGGATGGCGACTCATTCCTGGTTAAGAAAAATGTTTTTTCAGGAAAAGCTTTCGCAACTTATGAGATGCACTCCGGGAAGAAGATTATTTCCCTGATGACTAATTCTATTGCACCGGAAAAGAAACCGGTCGAAGTAACTGTTTTACCATTTAAGCCTGAACTGCAAGCTTCAGATTTCAGAATAGCTGTAAAAGAAGTGGTAAAAGCATCGGGTACTATTTCCTTATCGGATGCGGAAATTGTCGTTTCCGGAGGCCGCGGATTGAAAGGCCCTGAGAACTGGGGCATGGTAGAAGAGATGGCTGGTATTCTGGGTGCAGCAACAGCCTGTTCGCGCCCGGTTGCTGATATTCACTGGCGCCCGCATTCGGAGCACGTTGGACAGACAGGCGTGGCGATACGTCCAAATTTGTATATTGCAATAGGAATTTCAGGAGCTATACAACACCTTGCCGGTGTAAATGGCAGCAAGGTGATGGTGGTAATCAATAAGGATCCGGAAGCGCCGTTTTTTAAGGCAGCTGATTATGGAATTGTGGGTGATGCTTTTGAAGTTGTTCCGAAACTAAACGAAGCATTTCGCAGGTTTAAAGCCGGTAATTAGTTTTTAACAGGAGGAAGGCATGAAGAAGATAGAATTGGAAATAGTCGCATTGTCGCACAGCATCACACAATCTCATTCCTATGCGGTAGTGCTGGGCGAGGTGAGCGGAATACGCCGGCTACCGATAGTAATCGGTGGTTTTGAAGCGCAGGCTATCGCCGTGGCTTTGGAGAAGATGAACCCTACACGACCGTTGACGCACGACCTGATGAAGAGCATCTGCCAGTCATTCAGTATTGAAGTGAAAGAAGTGATAATCAACAATCTGCTGGATGGCATTTTTTATTCTCAGTTGGTATGCAAGCATGGTAATGAACTTATTGAAATTGATTCCCGGACTTCTGATGCTTTGGCTTTGGCGGTTCGATTTGATTGCCCTATCTACACGTATGAATTTATTTTGGATTCGGCCGGCCTGATACTGGAAGAGCCTGCCAAGGAAGAAAAACTCGAGATCAAAGAGCGTAAAACGGAAAAGAAATCGGGAGCAGCAACCGCCGTACGGGCAATGGATCTTTCCAGCCAATCGCTTCCTGAATTGAATCAGTTGTTACAATCGTTGCTGGAAAAAGAGGATTATGAACAGGCCATTATGGTTCGGGACGAAATTTCCAGGAGAAAAAAACAGTCATAAGAGTATAGCCGCTTTATTGGATCGGCCGTAAATGCCAGGCAGCAACATCCATGGTGGTTGCATACAATATTTGTCCAGAGCATTTTTCGCGATAGCGGTACACCCTCAGCCGCGGGGCAAACGGAATATTAAATTATAGTCTGCGCTTCCGATCGTTTTTTAGTCAATAAATCTTCTTTTCAAATCGGCATTCGGTACCATACAGGATGCTTTTTTACCGAAGACGCTATACCGGTACTTTGCAATTAATGCATACACAGCATCCCGCATAAACGCCGGTAAAATGATAAATGCATAACACATGCGCCAACCACCATCCAGTTTCCTGGCGATGCGTAAAGCAGCAGTTGACTTCGTAAACAACTTCCCGTTTTCAAGCAGCACCACGCTATTCATTGTTTGATTGTTGAGCGGATAGGCTGCCAATATTTTTGCTGCCTGTTCCGACTGCAGCATTCCGAATTTAAATTGCGCGGCTCTGTCATGTTTGATGATAAACTGCACAAATCCATTGCATAGATTGCATACTCCGTCAAAGAGAATAATTGATTTGGTGCCGGTATCCGGTAATAACTTAGAATTCATTCAGGATACGAAATTAAGCTGAAATGGCCGGTCACCTATGCAAATCATCATTTTATTCCGTTGCCAATGCCTGCCTTCCCGTCTATAGCTTCTTGATTTTTCATGCGGCCTGCCGCCATTTCCAATTCTTCCATTTAATTGTCATCTTTCGCACAAATAAGATACGATGGAAATTGTCCGTGGGCTCCTTGGATTGGCTGGTTTGGTGTTTATCTGTTATTTATTCAGCAATAACAAGAGGGCAATCGACTGGAAGCTGGTGGGGACGGGCCTGATACTACAGTTCGTATTTGCAGTTGGCATACTCCATGTGCCCTTCTTCAGGGATATTTTTGAATATATTTCACAGGGATTTGTAACGCTGATCAACTTGTCACATAAAGGGACCGAGTTCCTGTTTGGAAACCTTGCCGATCAGACGCAATCCTGGGCCTTTGTTTTTGCGGTGCAGGTTTTGCCGAACATCGTCTTTTTTGCCGCACTGTCAGCTTTGTTGTATTACCTGGGCATTCTGCAAATAATTGTTTTTGGATTTGCCTGGGTGATGAGCAAGACCATGAAGCAGATCTCAGGTGCGGAAAGCATGTCGACAGCGGCCAATATTTTTCTTGGACAAACAGAGGCGCCTTTGATGGTGAAGCCCTACCTGGCGGGCATGACGAAGAGTGAGATCCTGTGTATAATGGTAGGCGGGATGGCGAATACCGCGGGAAGCGTGCTGGCGGCTTATGTAGGTTTTCTTGGAGGGGCGGATCGCGCTCAGCAGGAATTTTATGCCCTGCACATGCTATCACAATCAATTATGTCGGCACCTGCGGCAATCGTATGCGCGAAAATGTTGTTTCCGCAAACTCAGGCTGACCAGGTTGCCCGGGATCTTCATGTACCCAAAGAAAAAGTTGGCAGCAATGTGCTGGATGCCATTGCTAATGGCACAACGGATGGCTTACGGCTGGCCCTGAATGTAGCGGGTATGCTGGTAGTCTTTATTGCATTGATGGCTGTTTTTAACTACCTGTTACACTTGTTTGGAGGACTGATTGGCGTTAACGGTCAGATTGTGAGTTTAACAGATAATCGATTTGATGGATTGTCGCTGCAGTTCCTGTTTGGCTATCTCTTTGCCCCCCTTGCCTTGCTCATGGGTGCCTCAACACATGATATGATTTATATCGGACAGTTGTTGGGAGAAAAAACGGTGATTAATGAATTTGTGGCTTACATCTCTATGAGCGAAATGTTGAAAGATGGGTTGCTCACTGACCCGAGATCTATCGTAATTGCCACTTATGCACTCTGTGGCTTCGCGAATTTTTCTTCTATCGGCATTCAGATTGGCGGTATTGGTGCGCTGGCTCCCAATCAGCGTCAGCATCTTTCTGCTCTAGGTATCAAATCGCTTATCGGTGGCACTATAGCCTGTTTCATGACAGCCGTGATTGCAGGCATGCTCTATTCGGGTTGAAAGATTGATGAGGAAGGAATCAAATCGCTTTTTACTTTTGCGTCCTAATTAAACCAGTGCACAATGTTCGACTTTTTACTAACTGCTGATGGTGTGGTAAGCTTGTTTACCCTGTTATTGATGGAAATCATACTGGGTATCGACAACATTATATTTATATCACTCATTGCCGACCGGCTTCCGAAACACCAGCAACAGCGTGGCAGGGCTATCGGCCTTGCACTTGCATTGATTGTCAGGGTGTTGTTACTTTTTTCCATTTCCTGGTTAACACATTTGACGGAACCATTGCTGACAATCAGCACCTTTGCTGTCAGCGCCCGCGATGTTATACTTATTGCCGGGGGATTATTTTTGTTGTATAAGACAACCAAGGAAATACATCAGAAGATTGAAGGAGAGGAGCACTCTCAGCGCATTAAGGGCAAGAACACTTTTTCATCAGTAATCATGCAGATAATCATCATTGACGTGGTGTTTTCCGTAGATTCCATTTTGACTGCGGTGGGGTTGGTGGAAGATGTGACCATTATGATTATTGCTGTTACCGCTGCCATGGGATTTATGCTGTTGTTTTCTAAATGGGTCAGCGAATTCATCAATAAACATCCTACCATCAAAATGCTGGCGCTCTCCTTCCTGTTAATGATTGGTGTATTGCTGGTAGCGGATGGGTTACATTATCACATTGAGAAGCAATACCTGTATTTCGCAATGGCTTTTTCTTTCCTGGTAGAGTTTCTCAATATGCGCGAACGAAAAAAAAGGAAAGAAGTGAGTTAACGGTCCTGATACAAATAGCTCCATTTTTGCATGGTGGCAGAACCTGATTGGTACACCTCAGCAATTATTAGTGGAAACAGTTTATTTTTTTATATCATTGGAGCTTCTTCCGGAACCAGTTTGCTTTTTACCTTCACCACCCATCCAAAAGGATCGGGCAGCCGACTGGTCTTTATGGCTTCCAGGTCATGTTTAAGCCTGGTTGAGTACTCCCATTCTGAAGCCGGCGGTAATTGCATCACAGAACCTTTATAGCCGATATGTGAAATAGGTGCAATTGAAGCCGCTGTTCCTGTTCCAAAAGCTTCGGTAAATAAACCCTTTTTATGTGCATCAGCAATTTCATCCAGAGAAACCTGGCGCACTTCAACCGGAGTGCCATAACTGTGCAATAATTGAATCACACTATCCCGGGTTATACCGTCCAGGATGGTGCCATCCAACTCCGGTGTTACGGCTACACCATCAATCATAAAGAAGACATTCATGGTGCCGATTTCCTGTGCATATTTATGCTCCAGCCCATCAGTCCATAAGACCTGGTCAAATCCCTGAAGTTGTGCTTCTTTTAACGGAAGCATGGTTGCACCATAGTTTCCCGCAGCTTTTGCAAAACCAACTCCGCCATGAAAGGCCCTTACATAATGATCAGAAGCGATTACTTTAACCGGTTTGGCATAATAAAATCCGGCCGGTGAGGTGATGATAATAAATTTGAAAAATTCTGTAGGCCGGATGCCAATGAAACGGTCGGTGGCAAACATAAAGGGGCGAACATATAAGGAGCAGCCCTCTTCCTCCGGTATCCACTCCTGGTCAAGGCTGATCAGTTCATGAAGGGCATCAAGCCAGAGTTCCTGCGGAATTTCTGACATCCCCATTCTTGCAGCCGAAATGTTGAAGCGTTTGTGATTTTGTTCAGGCCGAAACAGCTGCGGATTACCATCGGGATCTTTATAGGCTTTCATGCCTTCGAAAATGATTTGCCCATAGTGCAGGGCTGAAGAAGCCGGACTGAAATACAGGTTGCCATACGGCGTGATTTTGCAATCGGTCCACCTGCCTTTTTTGCATTCTGCTACAAACATATGGTCGCCATACAATTTGCCAAAGGCAAGATCTTTGAAATTGACAGTTCCCAAACGTGACGTCTCAGTCCGTTCAATGTGGAAAGGATACTTCATAAGAAAGATTTTAGTGCAGCAATGAGGTGGATTGGCTAATAATGATCCTGCCATAAAAATAAAAAATGATTCTCTGGCAAAGAAACTATTCTGATAATGAATATTTTTAGCCACACTAATTTAGCCGGCATGCAGGATGAAGATACGATGAACGGATATGGGTACCTGTTTACAAAACCTATCTATGCAGCAAATGAATCTATAACTCCTTCGCTTACAGGGCTTGATGGTGCTGTAATGAAGGCGCCCCAACTACTCTTTGTACTTAGAAATGCGCTGAATCAGCCTGTTACTGAGGAAGACTTTGAAATGCTTAAGAAAATGGCAGACTGGACCGGGCTGACGAGAAATGACGTTGCCTGTTACCTGATGCAGGATGCGTTCCTTAACTTCAACCAGATCAACGCAGTGTATGGATTTTCCTACTTCATTTGTTTTGGCGCTATTCCGGCCGACCTGGGCCTGCATATAGATCATAAATTAAATGTGATGATCAGGTTTATGGAAAGCACATTGCTTTTTACAGCACCGTTTGCCGAGGTACAAAAAAATGAAAAACTAAAGAAGGAATTTTTCCATGTTGCAGAAAAAATGTTCAGCCACTTTAGAAAAAAGAGATCTTGAAAATCCTTTTTGCCACACAAAACCAGCATAAGCGTGATGAAGTGCAGGCTTTAGCCGGTAATAAGATCGAGATACTATCGCTCCGTGATTTGCACTTTACGCAGGAACTTCCTGAAACACATGATACCCTTAAAGAGAATGCCCTGGAAAAGGCCTTGTTTATTCGCCGGCAATTTTCCATGGATTGTTTTTCGGAGGATACCGGCCTGGAGATTGAAGCCCTGAACGGAGCACCGGGAGTGTACTCTGCAAGATATGCGGGAGAAGGAAAAAAGCCGGAAGACAATGTCGCCAAAGTGTTGAAGGAAATGTCCGGTATTGGCAACCGCAAAGCCTGCTTCAGGACAGTCATTTGCCTGTTGTTTCAGGAGGAAACTCAATATTTTGAAGGTATAGCAAGGGGAATGATTGCAAACAAACCAATGGGTCAGGCCGGCTTTGGATATGATCCGATCTTCGTTCCGGAAGGTTCTGTTTACACTTTTGCACAGCTGAGTGCTGCAGAGAAAAACAGGATCAGCCACCGTCGGATGGCAATCGACAAAATGATCGTTTGGCTGAAAAAACAGGTGGGCCGGGAATACTTATCACGCTGAC
>CAZGBP010000085.1:0-15495 GCA_964524035.1 uncultured Bifidobacteriaceae bacterium | reverse complement strand
TCCATTCGCTCGACCAGGGCCTGCTGCCCAGCCTCCAGGTCGGCCAGGTGTCCGATATGCTCCTTAACAGACCATTTGTTATTCAGTTTCCTGTTGAGTTGCACGTCTGTTGCTCCAGTAAGGAGGGCCTCAATGCGAATGGGCGTTCCGTGCAATCTTTCAATAAGGCAGGGAAACAATCCGGCCGGTAAGCCGGATTGAAACTTGCGATCGAACCAGGGTGTCTGTGCTATCATGGCTGCAGTGGTTTAATGTTTCTTTGCGTCCTTCTTGCAACACATTGGTAATGCTTCGTAAGCCGAAGCATCTGCTTTTACTTCATCTGCATCATATCCGGCAGCAGCTACAGCAGCCTTGATCTTATCAGGAGATGTTTTTGAAGGTGAATACTCCACCATCAACTTGCTGTCGGTAAGATTGACTTCTGATTTCTTGACTCCTTTTACCGCATTCACGGCGCCTTCAATCTTTGCTTTGCATTCTCCGCAGATAGCTGAAGTCTGAATGTAGACAACCTCCGTTTTCTTCCCGGATTTCTGGGCCATCAGCATAGAGGGGATCAGAAATAAAACAAACAAAGGGGCAAACAACTTGATTTTTTTCATTTTGATTTTTGATTTTGATTTAAGGAATTGATTTAATGAATATAAAACTGTTGAATTTATTTATTGAATTATTTAATTGAAAAACGCAACCCACCGTACACCGTAGCTCCTGTCAGTGGCCCCCAAACAATGGAGGTGTCAAAATACGGCCCGAAAGGATCATGAGGAGCGATAATCCGGTCTTCCTGTATGAAGTTGGTAAGGTTTTCTCCACCTGCATAAAATTCCCATGACCTGATGGCATAGGTAACTTGTCCGAGTAGTTTGAAATAAGAAGGAGATTCCTCCGGAAGCTGGTATCCGTCGGGATTAGACTGTGTATCAGGCAACCGCTGGGTGCCAATCCATTGCGTGGTAGCCGTAAACTCCCAATGTTTATCATTGGTAGCATAGCTGACGAAAAGCAACGCTCTTTGTTTGGGCACCAAAGGCACTCTTAACAACTCATCACTATAGGTCTGTTTCACATCGTACAGCTTGTAAGCCAGCCTTGTATTAAATCCATTGAACCATTCATAATTTATTTCCACCTGTGCACTGTTGGAATACGATTTACCGTTCAGATTATAGAAAAAAAGTTTGGTCGGATCCGCATCAGCATCTGCAATTACCTGGTCGGTAAAATCGGTACGGTAGAGATCCAGCGTGAAGGTACCTTCCCTGGCGCCTGTAAAAAATTGCTGCGTAAAATTCAGGCCATAATTCCAGGCCCTTTCCGGAAGCAGCGTACCATTGATAATCCAGGCTCTCGAGCTGGCGAGATAGGCGGCATTCTCTGCAAAAATGTTGGCGGTACGAAACCCATTTCCAACAGAAGCCCTGATTGTTGCCATGGAGCTGATTTTATATTTTGCGTGAAGGCGCGGACTGACCATGACCTTTTCGCCATCATAAATATCCGCCCTGATTCCTGCCACGAGGCTTAGCTTTTTCAGATCATCGTAGGTATATTCAAAAAAAGCACCGGGCACAGATTCCTTCCTGTTCAACACAAGCGTATCAAATTGTTCATCGTATTGGTCATATAAATAGCTGATTCCCGCTTTGTATTTATGTTGTGTGTTTCCGATAACAGACAGAAAAAGAAGGTTTGCATAAAACGATTGTTCGGTTCCCGTATAGGTTCTTAAGCCATAATATGCCTCCTGATCGTGATACACTCCGGAGAGTTGTAACCCGATACTTTGGTACTCTTTACCAATAAATCCATAACTTGTTTTGGCAAAGAGTTCAGCCCGGTCTGTGTTTACACCAAGGCCATAGGCATTGGTAGTCAGTTTATCGGTCTCCGGATCAAAATCAACGTTCCCGCCTGTCCGCTCATCCCTCAGATACTTAATTCCGAACATCGATTCCACCCGCTTTCCCGATTCATACTTCCAGCGATCCATCAGGGCAATGGTTTTACTGAGCGGCATATCCATAAAATGATCGTGGTTATGATCCAGTTCCTGCTGCATCATGCTTCCATGCAACAGAAACATGTTCGACCATTTCGAATTTACTTCCTGTGCAGAATGAATATTCGCTTCAAACCGTGCTTCCGAATTTCCATACAGGTTCAAAAACAGTTTCTCACTGCTCTCCGGTTTCTTTAATTCCACATCTATTTGCCCGGTTATCGATTCATACCCATTCGTAACACTGCCTGCACCTTTGTTGAGGTTGATGGATTCAATCCAGGGGCCCGGAATATAATTGAGTCCATAGGCAATGCCCAATCCCCTGATTGTCGGCAACAAATCGGTAAGCTGTTGTGCATACTTGCCTGATAAACCCAGCATTTGAATCTGACGGGCACCTGTTACGGCATCTGAAAAAGAAGCATCAACCGTTGCATTGGATTCAAAACTCTCGGATAAGTTGCAACAGGCATTGTGCTTCAACTCATTCGCAGTGATCACTTCTGTCTTTTGTGTTTTAAGCGATGAAATATACGTGTCGGGACCGGTGCCTGTTATTTCTACCTCCTTCAATAAAATGGATCTTTCCAGTACGACCATTACTTCATCACTCATGGCCTTTATAGTATCCGGCTGATAACCTGTATAGGAAATCACCAGCAGGTCACCTTTTGCTGCCGTGGGAAGCTGAAACTTTCCTGAATCATCTGTATAGGTACCGGTACTGGTTCCGAGTAAAACCACATTTGCATCCTGTAATGCCTTCTGCTCTCCATTGGGATTCCGTTCATATACAAAACCGGAAATCCCCTGCGCATGCAGATGAACGGTTGAAATAAGCAATACCGGAAATAACAAATACTTTGAAAATTTCATTTTGATTTCTGTTAATGTTAGAAACAATAGTAACCGGGAAATGATCATTGGATCATTTCACAAACATTGTTTCACGAAATCAAATACGGAAAATGCTGGTAAGCAGTAATATTTCTATGGGTGGATGCGGCGGTGCATGACCCGGTTTTGAGGCAACCTGCTCCCTGGCAAATAGTGGTAATGTACCGGTTGACAGGGCAGGCAGTGCATGAACAAAAATGATACTGTTTTTTACTGGCAGCTGAAAAGATGCAGAAAGGAAGTGATCGGTAATTTTTAACAATTTCGAATTCTTCTCGCAACAGCCGTTATCTGAAGTTTTGCAGCATGATTTATCTGTGGTAATGGGCTTTTTGCATTGGTAAGAGCTGGCGATCACCCCTATTGTAGAGAAGAGGAAAATAAAAAGAATCAGGAGTGCCGCTAATTTTTTCATGCCGGTTTCGGCAGCAAAGCTACAACTTTTGGTAATTGTAGTGGCCCTTGGCGTTTTCTTTACCATACAGCGCAGTTTTTGCTAAAGAAATACGGCCTATTCTTTCCTCTTTTGCTAAACAAACTATAAATTGCAATCTGCAATCACCCTCTCAAAACCAAACTATTATGAAACAACTTTTTACTTTCTTCTTTTCCGCTTTAGTTTCTGTCTCCGTCTTTGCCGGACAAGGCGGCCCGGATACCTGGGGTTATACCTGGAAAGACAGTAATGAGCCGGGTGGACCGGTCTATAGCTGGATCGATATTGTTAGTGAAGGCGGCACGGAAGTGAAACTGCTGGCAGACGATAATTCCCGCGGACCCTTTCCCATGAATTTTGACTTCACCTATTACTGGTACGACGTAAATCAGTTTTGGGTGGGCTCAAACGGCTACCTGCTGTTTCAAAACGGGAATATTGCTTCCCCATTTCAGTGGGGAGCCTCCACACTGGCTCCAAACGATGTAGTCGGTGCCTTTTTGAATGACCTCACGTTTGGCGGCCTTAACGATTCAGCAGAATGTTATTACAAAGTGAATGCGGCAAAAGATACACTTATCGTAAGCTGGATTAATGTTCCCTATTTCGATACGAATGCAAATGGCCAATCAGGAAACAATACCTTCCAGATTATTTTGAGCGCGGTGGATAATTCCATCACTTTTCAGTATAAAGATGTAACACCTACTTCTCCATATTCCGGCGCAAGCTCCGTTGGTATTGAGAATTATTCAGGCAGCATCGGCTTATGGTTTAATGCTTCCACTTTTGTGAGCCCGCCTGAAAACTTTGCTGTTAAATACTATTACCCGACAAATCCAACGCTGGCAGTTACCGATGCCGCAATCATTTACAATGATAACCCTGAAACTGGCGCAATCTTCCTTACCAACAATAGTCCGGTTGCTCATGACCTGAAAGCACGGGTGAAAAATTACGGCACGATTACAACAAATCCATTTAATGTGCAGGGAGTTGTAAAAGATCCGGTAGGGACGCAGGTAGTGGCTAATTTTTACCAGACTGATACGCTGGAAGCACAGGAATATGAAGATTTTACCTTCAGCCAGCAACTTAACCCTGTACTGGAAGGTACTTACAAATATTTTACCATCACGCAGCTTCCGGGCGATTATCCCCCGACCAACAATTCCAAAACCCAGGAAATAGTTGTGGTTGACCCTACTTTGCCTGAAGTGCGGTTAGGGTATGATGCGGGGCAAACCAATCAGCTTACTTCCATAAACTGGATTGGCGGAGAAGGTGGTATTGGCACTTACATTATTCCGCCATTCTACCCGGCTCAGATTAACAAGTTGCACTATTGGAATACCTCTAATTATGGCGATGCATTTTCCGCGCGCATTTTTGATGATGACGGTATCAGCGGATTGCCATACAGCATGCTTGATTCAATTTATGTTGAGTCGGGCAGTATTGTGGTAGGTGGCTGGACTGACATTGAGTTGCCAAATCCGGTTACCATCACCAGCGGGGGCTTTTACCTTTCCTGGGATATGCATGGAGAGAGTATTGCACTTGGAATGACAATAGCTGCGCCTTTCTCTAACCGCAGTTTCGAAGTATTTAACAATGGATGGGGTATTTATCGCTACCGCGAAACGCAGGACCCGATGATTAATGCAACCATCACACAAGGTTTTCCAACGAATGTGACTGCCTCAGCATTCAACAGCATCGAAATGTACCTTTCTCCAAACCCTGCAAGTGATCATGCCACCATTCAATACACGGTGCCTGCCACGAATGAAAAAGTTTGGCTGGCCATTACAGACCTGCAGGGCAAACTAATCAGCAGGCAAAATATCGGAACTGCCACAGAAGGGCAGCATACCTATACATTCGATACCAACCGGTTTGCGGCAGGCATGTACCTGGTGCAAATGTATTGCGGTAAGGATAAAAAAATGGAGAAGTTGGTTATTATGGATTAGTGTTTTTTAATTTCAGATTACCTGAAACCTATCAGGCGAGATATCCCGGCAGGAAAAATTGAACAGCTCAGTTTTTCCTGCTTTTTTTTGATGAGTTGGGTTCAAATCCATTCCCATTCCCATTCACCCTAACAAAGTCTGTTGAATACTTCTCATCAATAAATATACCTTTGTTCCCACTATGACTACCGATCAACTTAAAGATATAAAGAGCCGCCTTGAGGCCCTGAGGAGGTTCCTTTGACTACGAAAACAGAGTAGAAAAAATCAAAGAAGACGAACAACTCTCCGCATCCGCTGAATTCTGGAATGATCCGAAGAAAGCTGAAGCGGTTATGAAGCAAATTCAATCCAATAAAAAATGGGTGGAGCAGTACGACCGTGCTCAGTCGAAAGCAGATGAAACAGAAGTGCTGCTTGACTTTTATCAGCAGGGCGAAGGAAATGCCGATGATATTGAAAGGCTTTACCAGGAAGCCCTGGTGGCTGTTGATGAATTAGAGTTTAAGTCAACCTTCACTTCGCAGGAAGATCAACTGGGCGCCATACTAGAAATAAATGCCGGTGCCGGTGGCACAGAAAGTTGTGACTGGGCTGCTATGCTGATGCGCATGTACATTATGTGGGGAGAGAAAAACGGCTATACAATCCATGAAATGGATGTGCAATATGGCGACGTGGCAGGCATCAAATCTTGCTCGATAGAATTTGAAGGAGATTTTGCCTACGGCTACCTGAAGTCTGAATCAGGAGTTCACCGGCTCGTGCGGATCTCCCCTTTTGATTCAAATGCAAGGAGGCATACTTCATTTGCATCTGTTTTTGTTTATCCGCTTGTGGATGATAGTATCACGATTGATGTTAACCTGAATGACATTACCTGGGAGACTTTCCGGTCGGGTGGCGCAGGCGGGCAAAATGTAAATAAGGTGGAAACAGCGGTGAGGCTCAGGCATAAACCTTCGGGAATTGTTATTGCCTGCCAGGAAGACCGTACACAGGGAGGCAACAAAGACAAAGCCCTGAAGATGCTGAAGTCGAAATTGTATGAAGAAGAACTCCGGAAACGGAATGAAGAACGTGATAAGATAGAAGCCGGTAAAAAGAAAATTGAATGGGGCTCACAGATTCGCAACTACGTATTACATCCATATAAATTGGTAAAAGACGCGCGTACCGGATACGAAACCAGCAATCCGCAGGCTGTGCTGGATGGCGGGCTCGATGAATTTATTAAAGCATTTTTGATGGCAGAGAAGAATAGCTGATGCCCGGCTACCCGCTAGAACCCGAATCAGTTATTCGGTGCTCCGCCCGCAATCCAGATTTCAACCTTTGTGATATCACAGGAACTTAGTTGCGCAGCGTTCTGAGGCATTGGCTTATAGCCTGATTGCCATGTGATGGATCCAAGCAATTTGCCATTGTTTACCTGCTCCTTAACACCACTATATGAATTAAGCAATATGCCACCACCCGTTGATGCTGTGCTATGGCAGCCCAGGCAATTGGTTTGCAGGATGCCAACAATGGTCTCTGAATAAGTTACATTGGCTGTATCGCACTCAACTTCTGTAAAACAATCAACACCTATACCGGCTCCCTCGCTGATCCATTGACTAATCAGGTCTGCCTGCTCCTGGGTTAATGGTGGATTGGGAGGAGGTGGCATAATATCCTCTCCGGTTTCAGTGATGACTTCCATCAGTTTACTGTCGTTCGGCTTACCAGGTTTTACGATTTCCATAATGCCAAAATAAGTAGAGAGGTCATATCCTTCTTCGGCGGTAATTGCATCGTGACAGCCGCTCTTTGCACAATTGGAGTTAATAATCGGTTGAATCTCTTTTTCAAAACAGATACTGTCTTTAACACCATCTCCAATGCCGCCTACCAGGGGTGTTTTATCCCATGCACAACTGGTGATGAAAAACGCAATTGACATAAGCGGAATACTTATTATGCTGCTTTTCACTGTATTTGCTTTTATAAATTAATTTATACGTAACTACTTATTACTGCATGCTGATTGCATTTTCTTACTTTTGAAAGGAAGCCCAATTGGTTAGTAATACTATTGCAGCATTCCTGCACGATGCAATTTCCGGAAACCGCTCAGACAAAAAGCATGCTACTAATAATCTACCGATCCCGCTTAACTCTGAAGAAAGGCATTCAGAACATACTGCTGAAACGATTTCCAAATTTGTTTTCCACCTGTTGCCGCCTGCATTGCACTAATTTTTTCATTGTGCAATTTTAACAGGAACATGCTGAACATCGCACCAAAGTAACAACCGGTTTCTTGCATGTGCCATGAAACTGCTCAATGTATCAGGTGATTTTTGTCATTAGATAGTAAGCCTGAAGGTAACTGCCCAAGTGAAATGCCGTGCATAGGTTTCAACACAATGAGCTTATCCTATAGCTGACTTAAATTCCCTGACTTTATGCCTGATTTGAAACGAGCGCATTACAATGCTTATAAAAAAAGAGCTTATCTAAACCGTTTAATAGTGACATGAACCGGATACCAGATTTTTATCATTGATGCTTCATGGCAAAAAACAAATGATGCCGCATTTCATAGCCAATCAGCACTGTACAGCATCCATGTTAAAATGGATTCCCGTACAGGGGAATTCGCATAACAACCAGCACCATTAACTTACTTTACTTACTCCTATGTACCTTATTCAATATCAGGAACTCGCCATAACTGCTTTTCATTAGTGCAACTGCTCCATTGAATGGCGGAAACGCTAAAACCTGCGCATTAATCCATAAACCTATTCCCCATGCTGGATTTTCCGGTAATTCCCATTACCTTTGCGCCCTTTCCGGGAAATGACTCCGGATATTTTCCTAACCCCATAAAACTTTTTCTAAAGTACAATGGCTGTAAAAATCAGATTACAAAGAATGGGCAGAAAGCAGAAACCTTTCTACCACATCATCATCGCCGATTCACGTTCACCAAGAGATGGCCGTTTTATCGAGCACATCGGTTCATATGACCCGACCACCATTCCCGCATCGGTGGAAATTAACAAAGACAAAGCCCTTGACTGGTTGCAGAAAGGCGCACAACCTACTGATACGGTTCATAAGATATTGTCTTTCAAAGGAATACTTTATCACAAGCACCTGCTGCGCGGCGTGAAGAAAGGCGTGGTTCCTCAGGAAGTAGCCGATCAGAAATGGTTGCAATGGGAGGAAACACATCGTTCTGCCATACTGGATGCCAAAGAGAAAGGAAGGAAAGGATTGAAGAAAAAGAAAGGTAAAGGTGGCGCTGCCGAAAAACCGGCTTCGTAGTTAATTCAAAACCCGCAAAGGAAGCTACTTAAACCAGGTAGCTTTCTTTTTTAGCAGCAGTGAATAATGACTTTGACTACCGGTGAAAACTATATCAAAGCCGGCAGGTTGAATAAAACATTCGGCCTGAAAGGCCACCTGCGCGCCTATCTTGATCCTTCCATTATCGCCAGGTTGAAGAAGTTACCGGTGATCTACCTGTTATCAAAAAATGCATACCTCCCCTACTTTACCGATGAGGCCGACCTGAATGAATCAGGTCATTGCATGTTTCACTTTGAAGAAGTAAAGGACAAGACAGCTGCCGATCTGTTGGTTGGAAAGGATATTTACATCAGTGAATCACTTTTAAAGAAAGCAAAGCCCTACAGCTCATTGGGCGATTTTGTTGGATTTACCCTGTTCGATGAGTCGTTAGGTTTGCTGGCGCCACTGGATAAGGTTATTGAGTTGCCGAATCATGATGTTGGACAATTTATCTATTCCGGGAAAGAAGTACTGTTTCCCTGGAACGACCAGGTCATTCTTAAGATAGACAAAAGAAAAAAGGAAATCCATTTGCGCCTGCCTGACGGATTACTTGATATTTATGTCCCGAAGATTTAACCGATACTATCGCCAAGAGATCTTCGTTGCGTTACCAGATGAAAAGGAATAGCTTCATTTTTTGTTTACTCGTAGTTATTTCCTGCAAAAAAGAAGCCTTGCCCGATGAGGCTGATATTACTACCGGGCTTACAGCAAATATTACTCTTGACGGCGAAGCCTATGAGTCCGTCAGTGGCATAAAGGGAACCATTGTAAAAGCAATACCTACTGCAAACCGTCATGGGAAAGCGGATGCAGCCATGCTGTTTAATCGTGCTGACTCAGCTTATATTGATTTTGGCGACCTGGTAAAGACTTCTTTCATTAATAATGAATTTACCATCAGTTGCTGGTTTCTTGTTGCAGATACCACTGTCCCGGTTGCGATACTAAGTAAAAGAGGTGCTTTCGGTCCATGGGAATACAGCATAGATAATCATTTTCAAACCGTCTTTTTCACATTCGACAACTGGATCAGTGATGGAACTACCACGGTGTACGGAACGGATCCGCTGAAAGCGGGTGCTTCTTATACTCTGAATGAATGGATGCATGTTGCATTTGTTGGAGATGGCTCCACAATAAGGGTTTACCTTAACGGCGTTCTGCAAGCTGGTATTGATAACAGGAAGGATAGTCTTTTTCTTCAGGACACAAATGCCCCATTTATCATTGGCAATGGAGGCGGATATGGCAAGAGCTATTATTTTGATGGAGCGATAGACGATATACGTATTTACAATTTACCGCTCAAATCATCCTCCATCGTAATGCTGGCAAAACAATAGCCTGCCTCATTTGGAATCCGCTGCATGTATTTCTATTCGTTTGAAATTCTTGTGTGCCCTGAGAACGATAATCTTTGACTTTTTTACCTTCTTCACCCCTTTCCATTCTTTGCCATCAATAAAAACTTTGCCTGTTGAAAAAGGAACCCCATAGACTTTTATGCGATAAAACTCATAGCGGGGTGAATAGATACCTTCCGTTTCCTGTTCAATAATCAGAGTATGCGGAGTGCCATGTGTGGCAAATTTCTTTTCCAGGTATATATCCTGTTCGTAGCCAAAGGTGTCGCCATGGTCTTCGAACATGAATGACTTCACATGAGTTGGTGCATAATAGACATTCAGCAACATTTCCTCAATTTCCTGCTCCCCTACGTATTGCATAACCGGATATTCAGGAATGACTGAACCGGCTTTCACAAAAATCGGCATGGTATCCAACGGCGCGGCGATCTCATAAGTTTTACCTCCGGTATATGCTGTAAAATCCCAGAAATTATACCAGAGCCCTTTCGGAAGATACACATCGCGCGAAACAGCTCCTTTTTCAATCACCGGTGCTACCAGCAACTTATCACCGTAAGTAAATTCATCATCGCGGGCGTAATTTTCCGGCACATCCTGCTCCATCATGGACAAAGGCCGCAGCATGGGGAAGTAATATTTGTGGTTTTCCCAGAAAACAGAATAGATGTATGGCAACAGTTTATACCTCAGCTCAATAAATTTCTTGGCAATTTTTTCAACAGCCACTCCAAATGTCCAGGGCTCACGGTCGCGTGTATCTCCGGAAGAATGCACCCGCATCAAAGGCGAAAAAACGCCAAATTGTATCCATCGTGCATACAACTCTCCTTCCGGTTCACCGGTAAATCCACCAATGTCCGATCCGCTGAACGAAATGCCCGACATACTCAGTCGTTGCAACATTTGCAACGCCAGTTTCAGGTGATCCCAGGTGGCACTGTTATCACCTGTCCAGGTAGACGTATAACGCTGAACACCTGAATAACCGGAACGGGTGATCGTAAAAGGCCTTTTATTTTTTTGATGTTTTTTAAGTCCTTCATACGTTGCTCGCACCATCTGCATGCCATAGACGTTATGCGCTTTTCTGTGCGAACCCCGGTAGCCATCGTAATTATGGCGAACGTCTAATGGAAAGGTACCATGGCCAAAGACTGCCGGTTCATTCATGTCATTCCAAACTCCGGCAATACCTTGCTCCACCAGCTCTTTAAACAAATCACCCCACCATTCCCTGACTTTTGGGTTGGTAAAATCAGGAAACTGACACCTTCCCGGCCAAACCGATCCTTCCATAAAGTAATCATCGCACCGGCGACAGAAATACTTATTGGCCATCCCTTCCTTGAAAACCCAGTATTGCTCATCCACTTTTATTCCGGGATCAATAATTACGATGGTCTTAAATCCATCTTCAGAAAGTTCTGACATCATCTTCCCCGGATTAGGAAAATGCTTTTTATTCCAGGTAAAGCAACGGTAGCCATCCATATAATCAATATCCAGATGAATGGCATCGCAGGGGATCTTCTTATCGCGAAATGTTTTGGCCAGTGTTTTAACGGTCTTTTCAGGATAATAGCTCCAGCGGCTCTGATGAAAACCAAGAGCCCAGAGCGGAGGCATCGGGTGAGAACCTGTCAGCATGCAATACCTTTTCACCACATCCATCATGTGAGGGCCATGGATGTAGTAATATTGAAGTTCACCCCCGTCAGCCCAGAAGCTAACGGTATCACTTACTTCTCCGGCAAAATCAAAAAAGCTCCGGAAGCTGTTATCGAAAAACAGTCCGTAGCTTACCTTGCTGTGGATGCCAATATAAAAGGGTATGTTTTTATACAACGGATCACGGTCGCGCTCATATGCGTATGCATCTGTTCCCCACATCGTATACCGTTTACCAAGCATATCCAGGTCGGCCGCTTTATCGCCCAGCCCGAAAAAATGTTCCCCTTCCTGGTATTTCTTTGAACAATACACATAGTATCCGCCGTATTCAACATTCTCTTCCCAATGCATGGGTATTGCATCTTCATTCACCACAAAGTCGTTGAGGTCAACGAAGGAAACCAGGAAATCACTCTTACGGATGCGGCAGGAGATTGTATTGGTGGAAACGATATAATAATCGGCTGTTTCCTTTGTTTCAATTCGTGACAGATGAAAGGTATGATTATCGATAGCATAAGAAAACTCGTCGAGAAATTCACCCTGAGGTGCCACCCTTATCCGAATAATTTCATCACTCACCACTTTCACTTCCGTTTCCGAAATGCCATCGGAAAAATAAAACTTATTGCCATTGGGAACAAGCGTCTTTACTTCTTTCAGGTATTGTTTGGCAATAGGTTGTACTGAAATATCAGGTATATCACTATGGACTACCAAATCAGCTGCTGTCTCTGCCTCATTATCTCCAATCGTTTCACTTACTTTCATGTTGCCTTTTCCGGTTTTTTTCATAAAACAGGTCAATTATAGCAGATTTTGGTAAAATGGATGGTTTATGCGTGAAGATTTTATGCTCATTTCTTACTCAATTTGCATGCATGTTGTAAGTGCGCCTGTTACATATTGTGATTTTGACACCAAGTCTCTCTGGATATGGATGAAAAATGAAGAAACCGGATTTCCGGCAGGCACCATTGTCAAAACACGCTCCTGCCGGCAGCATGTTAAATTTACAATTGTTTCCACTTCATTTTCATGAGTAAATCAAAAAGCCGATATGAAAAGAAAATCTTTCCTGCAGAGTTGCCGGGTTGCTTTTTCAGGTTTGAAAAGCGCATTCCTATCCGAACCTAATATAAAACTGCACCTGATCGCTGCCGCACTGGTACTTGTTACCGGTGCAACGCTCCAAATCGAACGGGCAGATTGGTTGTGGCTGACCATTGCCATCAGCATGGTATTCATTGCGGAATATCTCAACACTGCGATTGAACGGTTGACTGATCTGGTATCACCCAAATTTGATAGCAGGGCGGGTGATGTAAAAGATATTGCGGCCGGTGCTGTATTGTTGGCAAGCATTACTGCACTCGTGATCGGTGGCATTACCTTCTATCCCTATGTTTTTTCTGATGGCTGATCTTTTGCCGGGGGCGATGCCATTGGGCAATTCCAATTCAGCTAACGTTTCTGATTACCTGCTTATACTACGTTAATCCGGAACCTGCCATTACCAATGAAAACAAGAAACCACCCGTCAGTTAGTTTTTCAAGGTTTCATCGAGCCATCGAAAAAATTCACGATGCCAGAGCAAACTGTTTTGCGGTTTTAAAATCCAATGGCCTTCATCCGGAAAAACAAGTAAGCGGCTTTTTATTCCCTTGAGCTGTGCGATCTGAAAAGCTTCAAGTCCCTGCGTATACGGTACCCGGTAATCCCGTTCTCCTTCCATGATCATTATGGGAGTATTCCATTTATCAATAAAATTGATTGGATTCGATTCCTTATAACTTTTCGGTTGCGGTTGTTCCCAAAATGGTCCGCCAATATCAAAATTGGCAAACCATACTTCTTCCGTAGATGCATACCAGCTTGTTAGATCAAACAAGCCACAGTGCGAAATCATCGACTTAAAACGGCCGTCGCCAACACCTTCCAGCATATACACCGCATAGCCGCCATAACTTGCACCTACTGCCCCCAGCCTGCTCTTGTCAACAAAACTCCACGTGGCTGCAGAATCGATCGCAGTCAGATAATCACGAATGGCCTGGCCACCCCAGTCTTTGCTGATATCTTCATTCCATTTGGTTCCAAAACCGGGCAATCCGCGCCGGTTAGCGGCAATTACAATGTAGCCGTTTGCAGCCATCAGCTGAAAATTCCAACGGAAAGAATAAAACTGGGATACTGCAGACTGTGGTCCGCCCTGGCAATACAGCAAGGTCGGATACTTCTTAGCAGGATCGAAACCCGGTGGATAGATCACCCACGTGAGCATTTTTTTATCATCGGTTGTTCGCATCCACACTTTTTCTATGCGGCTCAGTGTGATCGCATCGTAAGCTGATTTATTTACCGATGTCAATGCCGATACTTCGCCGGTTTTGAGGTTTACACGCACCAGTTCGTTTGCGTGGTTCATATCACTTTTCGAAAGCACCATGATGTCGCCGGCTTGCCCGACCAGGCCATTCAAGTCAAAATCGCCTTTTGTAACCTGCCGGATGACTGCGCTGCCTTTTTCAAAATCTTTTGGCAGCAGTATTTCAAAGAGTTGTTCTGTGCCTTCTTTCACTGCGAGAAAATAAATCTTTGTGGCATCGCTGCTCCAGCAAAAAGATTCGACCGTTTCATCCCATTCCTTTGTCAGGTTATGCTTTTTGCCTGTTGAAAGGTTCCTTATCACCAGGTCATTCTTATCCGCTTCATAGCCATCACGCGCCATACTGGTATAGGCAAGCCAGTTTCCCCTGCCTGCCGCATCCGGCTGTGTATCATAACCTGGACCATCGGCAGTCATATTGGATGTGGTTGCAGTAGCAACAGAATAGTAATAGATATCTGTATTTGTACTCACTGCAGCAGCTTTGCCGCTTTTCTTTTTACAAACATAAAAGACTCCGGAGCCTGTTGCATCAAATGCAAAATCTTCGGCTCCTCCGAATGGTGTTTGCGGACATTCGAATGCCTCTCCCTGCATGATATCCCTGGCATTGCTGATGGCAGTGCCATTATAATCTGCAATGAAAACATGGTTGTAGACACCATCCTCCCAGCTGTCCCAATGCCGGTACATGAGGTCGTCCCCGCCATGTGCATTGGCTTTCGGCAAATCAGCATACCGTTCCGTGATAACGGCATGGATCTTCACTTCCTGCGAATAGAGTATCCGTTTACCGTCAGGTGAGAATTTTACATTATCAATGCCACCTTCAATACTACTGATCTGCCTGGCATCAGTGCCATCCCAGTTTGCTTCCCACCACTGTCCGTTATACAGAAAGCCCATTTTGCCCGATGGCGTGGTTTGAACCCCGTATTCCGTTCCGGCTGTTGTCGTAATCTGTTTGGCTTCTCCTCCGGCAACTGGAATTGAATAGAGATTCCATTCTCCCTTATTCGCTTCCATATTGTAAAACGTTACCCCATAGATCACGTTTTTTCCGTCAGGCGTTATGGTTTCTCCGGTAACTCTTCCCAGTTTCCAGAGCAATTCCGGTGTCATTACGTTTTGTGCAGAAACCCTGCAAACAACAACAAACGAAAGCAGGAACAAAAAAAATCGATGGGTCATTGGATAAAGATTTTTACGAGGCTAAGTAATTTAAAGAATGTCAGTTTTGGATACAATGTATGGTAATAATTCGGTGATGGAAAAACCTGCGCCTTGTCAAGCAATGGTTGGTGGGATAAATAGCTAAATGGCTGAATGGTTAAATGGTTAAATGGTTAAATGGTTAAATGGTTAAAAGGCTGCGGCGAAGCCGATCACTTGTTAT
>CAZGBP010000084.1:0-15687 GCA_964524035.1 uncultured Bifidobacteriaceae bacterium | reverse complement strand
AGGCATGATCCAATCCGGCATGATAATAATCGGCACTGATATTTTTTTTTACCATGTAATCAGCAATTTCTTTTGTTTTTCTCCTGTTCCGGACATAGGCAATGGCGGACCCGGGCACTTTTGCCAGCATTTTAGCAAGGCGCTCAACCTTACTGTCTTCAAAAAGTACGGAGTAAGAGAGGTTGGTGCGTTCAAAGCTTTTTTGGAAAACCGTTCCTTTTTTAAAAGCCAGTTTCTCGCAAATATCCTTCACCACAGGTGGCGTAGCGGTGGCGGTTAATGCAAGCACAGGAACACCGGGAATAAGTGCTCGAAATTCAGCAATCTTCAAATAGTGTGGCCTGAAATCATATCCCCATTGAGAAATGCAATGTGCTTCATCAACTGCAAGAAGATTTACATTCATTTTGGTAACCCTAACCATTAGCATCTCCGTGCTTAGCCGTTCGGGAGAGACATAGAGGAATTTGATATCGCCATACACACATGAATCAATGGCCATGTCGATTTCGTATTTGCTCATACCGCTAAAAACGGCTACAGCCTTAATACCTTTTGCCGTCAGGTTTGCGACCTGATCCTTCATAAGCGCAATTAAAGGGGAGATGACGATGCAAATCCCTTCTTTCGCCAATGCAGGTACCTGGAAACAGACGGATTTGCCTCCTCCGGTTGGCAACAGCGCAAGGGTATCATTTCCTGCAAGCACAGATAATATGATATCTTCCTGAACGTCACGAAACTGATTGAAGCCCCAATATTTTTTTAATATATCCTGTATGGTCATCAGTATAAAAATAATCAAGTCTTGCCGGAAGTAAAAGTGTCAACTATGCAATCCTTCCGTCTTTCATGGTGAGCTTTCTGTCAGCAAGATCGGCGAGCTCCGTATTATGCGTAACAATTACGAATGTCTGGTTGAACTGTTTTCTTAACTGGAAAAAGAGCTGATGCAATTCCCGCGCCGCATCAGAATCGAGGTTGCCGGAAGGCTCATCGGCAAGCACGACTTTCGGACTATTGATAAGGGCACGTGCAACAGCCACCCGTTGCTGTTCTCCGCCTGATAATTGGGAGGGCTTGTGATGCATTCTTTCCGCAAGGCCTAAATAGTGAAGTAATTCGGTTGCTTTTGCTTTGGTATCGGTCACAGGCATACCTGCAATAAAAGCTGGAATTGAGACATTCTCGATGGCTGTAAACTCCGGCAGAAGGTGATGAAACTGAAAAACAAAGCCAATCTGCTTATTGCGGAATCGTCCGAGTTTTTTATCGTTTAGCTGAAAAACATCGGTGCCTTCATATAAAACCTTGCCCTCATTTGCACGGTCAAGGGTGCCGATAATATGCAGCAGGGTACTTTTTCCTGCACCGGATGGCCCGACAATAGAGATCACTTCTCCCTGGGCAATAGCCATTGAAACACCTCTTAAGATGTGAAGATCGCCATAGTATTTATGGATGTCGGTTACCTGAATCATTGAACTATCTTGTATCCGGTTTAAAGAACTGGTTATCAGAATTTCCCTGTGCAACAAAATTCAAAACCGGGAAAATGAAACAGGAGTTATACATCTCGCCTGCTTTTCGTTGGATGATTTCTAAGTAGGTGTGCATGTGCAAAGCCATTAGCTCAAAGAAACACATTTTGTGTCACTCAACTGTCACAATGATTTTTGTTCGACGAAAGAAATCTGCTGTTTGCCGAATGTGGTTTCAGATTTCAGATTATTCAGGCTATTTTTGCCCGTCATTCAAAATATATTCCAATGAATTTACATGAATACCAGGGCAAGGAACTCTTGAAACGGTTTGGAGTGCCAGTGCAGGAAGGTATTGCAGTGGCATCAGTTGATGCGGCTATTGATGCGGCAAAGCAACTGAAGAATGAAAGAGGAACCGCAATTTGGGTGGTAAAAGCACAAATACACGCAGGAGGCAGGGGCAAAGGCGGTGGTGTTAAAGTAGCCACATCATTAGATAAGCTTAAAGAAAAATCGGAGCAGATTATTGGAATGCAACTGGTTTCCCCGCAGACAGGACCGGCAGGCAAGAAAGTTAACAAGGTATTAATAGCCGAAGATGTTTATTACGGTAAGGAGGAAGATCGCAAAGAGTTTTATCTGAGTGTTCTGTTAGACAGGGAACGCAAAAAAAATGTCATTATCTATTCTACTGAAGGAGGTATGGATATTGAAGAAGTGGCCGACAAAAGACCCGAAAAAATTCACAAAGAATGGATTGACCCGAAGAACGGACTTCAGCCATTTCAGGCCAGGAAAATAGCTTTTAAATTAGGACTGTCTGGCGATGCATACAAAAACATGGTAACATTCGTTACCAATATCTATCGCGCCTATGTGGACCTTGATTGTGCCCTGATTGAGATCAACCCTGCCTTGAAAACCGCTGACAACAAGATACTCGCAGTGGATGCGAAAGTCAAGGTTGACGACAATGCCCTTTACAGGCACAAAGAGTATGCTGATATGAGGGATGTAACCGAAGAGGACCCGACAGAAGTGGAAGCCAGCCGGTATAACCTGAATTTCATAAAACTCGATGGCAATGTGGGTTGTATGGTAAATGGAGCCGGACTTGCCATGGCAACAATGGATATGATTAAGCTGGCAGGCGGATCTCCGGCAAATTTTCTTGATGTGGGCGGAACCGCTAATGCCCAAACCACAGAAGCCGGCTTCAGAATCATTCTAGCGGACCCGAATGTAAAAGCAATCCTGATTAATATTTTTGGAGGCATTGTCCGCTGTGATCGTGTGGCGCAGGGCATCGTGGATGCCTACAAAAATATCGGCAATATTAACGTGCCGATCATTGTTCGCTTACAAGGAACCAATGCGGAACTGGCGAAGGAACTTATTGATAAGTCTGGCCTGAAGGTTTTTTCGGCAATAGAATTAAGGGAAGCGGCTGAACTGGTTAACAAAGTAATAGCCGCATAAGCTGGACATTGTACAAAAATTAAATGTAGATATCGTTGTTGAATCGTTGTTTTGGTAAAACTCAGACATTTTGCTGTTAAAAATACTTCCCAATAAAATCAGTGAGCAAAAGATCAGCATGGTCGTTGACCAGCTGAAGCAGGGAGGGATTGTTGTTTTTCCTACCGATACCGTGTACGCATTTGGCGGAGATCTTTACCAGCCTCGTGCAATAGAACGGCTGATCAAACTGAGCGGAAAAAAGCGGCCAGACTTTTCCTTTATTTGTAATGATATTACCCAGGCCCAGGAATATACTGCAGGACTTGACACGCCCGTATTTAAAGAAATGAAACGGCTATTTCCCGGGCCGTATACCATGATTGTAAATGCAGCGCCACAGGTAGCCCGTTTTTTTCAGACAAACAAGAGGACCGTCGGTATCCGTATTCCGGACAATGCCATTGCACGTGCTTTGGCAAAGGCGCTTGGGCATCCGATCATCTCAACTTCATTGCACGATGAGGATGTGATTCTGGATTATATCACAGACCCAAAGGAGATTGAAAAAAGATTTCATAGCCAGATAGCTATTGTAATTGATGGCGGAACCGGGGGGAATCTGGCCTCTACCGTAATTGATTATACTGCAGATGAGCCATTATTGGTGCGGGAAGGGGCAGGAACCTGGTAATAACACTTTTTCAGATGGGACCAGGGAATAATAATAACCAATACAGTGTAACCGGTATATATAAAAGATTTTAGCATAAAATCAATACAATCAAATCAGAACTAATGCAATTCAGATTAACTGCACTCATAATTTTCATTTTCGTTTTTCCGGGGGCTTTATTGGCACAAAATGCAACTGTCAGGGGGTTGGTGTTTGACAAAGGCACCGGTGAACCGGTAATTTATACAAATGTGATTCTTAAAGGGAAATCATTTGGCGCACAAACCAATGAAGACGGTTTATACAACATACCTAATGTCCCGCCGGGTTCTTACATTATATTTTGCACCCAATTGGGTTATGATTCTGTGGAGATACCAATTACGGTTAAGCCAAATGAAATTTTGAATCAGAAGATATTTCTGGAGAAATCGGCAATTGAACTGCAAAATGTAAACATCAGTGCCATCAGGGAAGAAAAGAAAACGGAAACCAACGTTTCCATGACCAGGATTACCGCCAAGGACATCGCGCGCATTCCATCAGTGGGTGGTGAAGCCGACCTGGCACAATACCTTCAGGTGCTTCCCGGCGTAGTCTTCACCGGTGATCAGGGAGGCGAACTTTACATTCGGGGCGGATCTCCCATTCAAAACAAGGTTCTTTTAGATGGAATGACCATTTATAATCCGTTTCATTCCATTGGACTTTTTTCTGTTTTTGAAACGGATATCATCAGGAATGTAAAGGTATTTACCGGTGGTTTCAGTGCGGAATATGGCGACCGCCTGTCTGCTGTATTGGATGTAACAACCCGTGATGGAAATAAAAAGCAATTCGGAGGTAAAGTGGCGGTGAACCCATTTCTTTCAAAAGTAGTGCTGGAAGGCCCCATCAAAAAAATAAATGATGCCGGTTCAAGTGTGTCGTATATGTTTACAGGTAAGACCTCTTACCTGGACCAGTCTTCCAAAATATTCTATAGCTACATCGACACCGGTGGCTTGCCATACAGTTTTACTGACCTGTACGGAAAAATATCATTGAATGGGGCCAACGGAAGCAAACTAAGTTTCTTCGGATTTAACTTTGACGACCATGTCAATTATCAGTTCGTATCGGAGTATGACTGGGAGTCGTTTGGATTTGGTACCAACTTCGTAATTGTACCCGGTGGTTCCAAAGTGTTGATCGGAGGAACTATTTCTTATTCTGATTATGAAATAAGTCTGCAGGAAGGAGACGGCTTGCCACGTACCAGCGGTATTAATGGATTTGACCTGAATATCGATTTCACGTACTTCGTACCCAATGGCGATATCAAGTATGGTTTTGATATCGGCGGATTCCGGACCGAATTGCAATTCTATAATTCACTGGGACTGAAGATTGAACAGAATAACAACACGACCGAACTTTCCGGATTCATTGTTTATAAGCACATTTTCAATGAAAAATTAATCCTCGAGCCCAGTCTTCGATTACAATACTATGCCTCTCTGCCTGCATTTTCTCCGGAACCAAGGGTATCATTGAAGTATAACCTGACCGAGTCCATAAGATTGAAAGCTGCTGCCGGATTGTATTCGCAAAATTTTATCAGTACCAAATCTGACCAGGATGTGGTGAATCTGTTCACTGGTTTTCTCACCGCGCCGGATGGCCAGCTATATGATATTAATGGGGAACCCGTTAATAGTAACCTCCAGCGTGCTTCCCAGGCGGTGATTGGTGTTGAGGCGGATCTGATGGATAATCTGGAGTTGACCGTTGAGCCTTACTTTAAAAATTTCGGGCAGTTGATTAATATTAACAGAAGTAAACTTTTACCCACCGATCCTAATTTTGAAATAGAGCAGGGACAGGCTTACGGTATTGATTTCCTGGTAAAATATGACTACCGTAACTTTTATCTTTGGGTGGCTTATTCCTTAGGGTATGTAACCCGAGATAATGGAGAACAACAGTATCCGCCACATTTTGATCGCAGGCATAATCTGAATGTCGTTGCTTCTTACTCCTGGGGCAAGGATAAAAGCTGGGAAGTGGATGCCCGCTTTAATTTTGGATCGGGCTTTCCTTTTACACTTACACAGGGATTCTATGAACAGATTAATTTTCTGGATGGTATTAATACCAACTATACCACTCAGAACGGAGATCTGGGTATCGTTTATGATGATAGTTTAAATACCGGCCGCCTGCCATATTATCACCGGGTTGACATCGCCATCAAAAAGAAGATACAAATTGCGGAGAATAGTATGCTTGAACTTAATGCCAGCGTTATAAATGTCTATAACAGGGAAAATATTTTTTACTTCGACAGGGTCAATTATGAACGTGTGAATCAATTGCCCATACTACCAAGCGTAGGTGCTTCGTTAACATTCTGATCCTTAGTTCACGATCGGGATTCTGTGTTTGTCAGAAGAAATCTGGCCGTTCAGGATAGCATCTTGCGTACTTCTACAGTTTTGTAAACAACCCGAATGCCCATCCCGTTTTATCTGGCCATAAAACGGGTGTAATGTTCTGCATACAGCTATGCCGGGTAATGTGCATATCATTTTTGATCATTCGGTGAATAAGTTGGTGGAAGGCGTGATTTTTGAACGCTTAAAAAAATTTAGACCCGCAGATTTTGAGAAATTGTTGTAGCATTCGGAACATCCTGATCTTTGCATTAGTGATAGGCATATCCTCTGGCTATGCGCAGGAAACCGCAGTCTATTCTGACCCCGGCTTGAATTTCAAACAGGGCATAGAATTATTTCAGCTGCAGAAGTATGGAGCAGCACAGGAAGAATTCAGGCAGGCAATAACGGATTTTCGGCAACAAGGTTCTGGTAACAGCCACCTCTTGCTGCTTGATGCTATGTATTATGATGCAGTATGCAGCAAACTGCTTAACAGGCCGGATGCAGAGAAGCTTTTCCTCGAATTGCTTGATAACTATGAAGAGAATGCAACCACAAGGCTTGCCGGCTATCAGCTGGCGAACTTTTATTTTGAACAAAAGAAGTATGAAAAATCTCTTTCATGGTATAAGAAAGTCGACCCTTTGGATCTGAATGCCGATGAAAAAACTGAATTCAGTTTCAGGTATGGATTCTGTCTCTTCTACAAAAAGGATTTTGAAAAGGCCAAACCCTTTTTTAAAGAAATAAAGAAAACAAAAGGAACCTATTATTATCCTTCCAATTATTATTATGGATTTATCTCCTATAAAGAAGGCGATTTCAAAGAAGCCCTGGTTGCTTTTCGCGCTATTGACAGTGCGGCAATATACCGGCCCCTGGTGCCCTATTATATCGCCAATATCTACTTTAATGAGAAGCGGTATGACGAGGTTATTAAATATGCAACCGGCTTTGCGGAAACGGATCAATTGCAATACTATCTTGAACTGCAGCAACTAATCGGCAAAAGCTATTTTGAAAAAAAGGAGTACGATAAAGCGCTTCCTTATTTTACCCGTTATAAAAACGGTACCGCTAAGCTGACTAAAGAAGATATCTACCAGATTGCATTCTGTGAGTATAAAACAAAAAATTTTGCTGAAGCCATAAACGGGTTCAGGGAATTGAATGTGTTACAGGATTCCATGGGGCAAAGTGCGCTGTACCTGCTTGGTGATTGTTACCTGAAAGTCAACGAGAAGGGCAATGCCCGGTTTGCATTTGAACAAGCTGCAAAGATGGATTATGACCAGTTTGTGAAAGAGAATGCCTGCTTTCAATTTGCCAAACTTTCATTTGAATTGAATTTTCATGATATCAGCATCTCAGCGTGGCAATATTTTATCAGCACCTTTCCCCGTTCATCCTTTCTTGCTGAAGCAAAGGAGTTCCTTTCCTTGGAGTTCCTGGCAACTCAGAATTATAAGGAAGCCCTTGACGTACTCCGTACGATGGATGTAAAGAGTATCACTGTCAGAAAAGCATATCAGAAAGTGGCATATTCCTATGCAACAGAACTGTTAAATGCGGGAGATGCTGCTCAGGCCGTTGCGGTCTTCGATGAATCATTGAAGTATCCCGTTGATCAATCGCTCAAAACAGCAGCCTACTTTTGGAAAGGACAGGCTTTATACAATCAACGCTTATATACAGATGCAATAGCTAGCCTGCAACTCTTTGAGGAATTGGCCGGCCCCGGCCTTCCCGGAAATGTTTCCGTACTGCTCGCTGACTATACTATTGGCTATTGCCTGCTGAAACAATCAAATTATACCGATGCCGGAAACTACTTTCAAAAGGTATCGAAGCGAACGGTTGGGGCTGCCGATTCACTACTTACTGAAGTTTACACAGATGCGACATTACGGGCAGCTGATTGTGGGTTTGTATTAAAGAACTATGATGCAGCGATTACCGGATATGAAACAGTGGCAGGCAGGAAGCTTTCAGGGGCAGATTATGCCTTGTATCAGAAATCGATCATACTGGGATTACAAAACAAGACAGCCGCTAAACGGGACGTTTTAATGCGAATTATAAAGGAATACCCCGCCAGCATCTATATCGACGATGCATTGTATGAACTGGGCATCACCGAATTGACAGTGCCGGCTTATCAGGATGCCGCAGCAATATTTAAAAAAATCATTGAAAACTACCCGCAAAGTAATTATGTAGGTAAGGCTCATTTGAAAATGGGGCTTATTTATTTTAACCTGAACCAGGATGAACCCGCTCTGGCTGAATACAAATGGGTGTTAAGCAAGTATCCCAATTCTCCGGAAAGCGCTGAAGCTTTAAACGGGGTTAAGGAAATCTTTACGGAACAAGGCAATGCACAGGGATATCTGGATTATGTGAAAGGAATTGCCAATATAAATCTGACAGATGCGGTCAAAGATTCTGTAATGTACCTGGCCGCAGAAAACAAGTATGCTAAAAATGATATTTCCGGAGCAGTCAGGGAATTCAGCAATTACTTATCAGCTTTTCCGTCCGGTATTTTTTCATTGAATGCCCATTTTTACCGGGGCGAATGTTTGTTCAGGGAGGGTTCTTTCACAAATGCACTGGAGGACTATGACTTTGTTATTCGTCAGCCACAATCCCGCTTTTCCGAAAAATCATTACTCCATGGTGCAAGAATCAGTTATTCTCATAAGAAAGAGTATGAAAAAGCGTATCAATACTATCAACGATTATATGAGATTGCCGAATTAAAGGCTAACAAGCTGGAAGCGGCAAAAGGCATGATGTATAGCGCCTATTACCTAACACAATACGATGATGTACTTGCTGCGGCACAACTGGTTTTGACAACAGATATAGCGAAGGCAAATGATTTGCTGGAAGCTCATTACTACCAGGCAAAGGTATTTGAAACCCAAAATGAACTGAACAAGGCATTTACGGAATACTCCATCGTTGCAAAGGAGAAATCAGCAATAGGTGCGGAAGCAAGTTACCGGATGGCCGTAATCTATTTCAGGCAGCTGAACCTGAAGGCCGCAGAAGAACAATGCTATGTTTTGATTAAGGATATGCCGGGCTATGACTACTGGATCGCAAAATCGTACCTGCTGATTGCTGATATTTTTGAAATTGATAAAGATTACTTCCAGGCAAAATCGACCCTGCAAAGTGTAATCGATAACTATAAGGGTGCCGACGAAATTGTGGCAACGGCAAAGGCAAAACTTAGCAGCATAGAGGAGCAGGAAGCCAGAGAATCAAAATTAAAACCTGATAATACGGAACAGGAAATGGAATTGGATTCTATCCCGGAAGTTAAAACCAAATAAGAAGCAAGACCAAATTATTCTGCGTGAGAAAAAAGTGTAAAAAAGTTTTGATGAAGTTTGGCAATGTCCGCGTTTACCGGGAAACCGGCACATTCGTGTTTTTGACTGCCTGGATACTCGTCATGTGCGGAATGGGTAACCACTTGTATTCACAAGGAAACATTTCGACGGAACAGGTGGATATTGTGAAAGCCTATCAGCCCTTGCTTGCCGATGCAGAAAAAATCGGATTCTATGCAGAACCCGCGGTTGGAGACACGTCCCTTACAGCACTCACCTACGACATAAAACCCCACCTGGTAACAGTTCCATTCGTTCCGGCAGAGATTCGTGCAGTAGCATTGCCGGCCAGGGAAGCGCAACCACTGCAGCATAATTTATTGAAGGCAGGTTTTGGTATGCAACTTACTCCCTTGCTCGAATTGAACCTTCATAATGGAAATGATGATAAATTCAGCTATGGAGCAAACCTGCATCACCTTTCTTCCAATGGCAGTAAAATCAAATACCAGGACTTTAGCCATACCGGTATTAATCTGTTTGGTACGGCTTATGTAGGTGGATCATCATTAACGGCCACAGCAGGGTATGATCATCGCAAAAACTATTATTATGCCGATACCCTTTCCGATACCAGCAACAATGCAAAAAATTCACTGAAACGCACTTACCACTACCTGCCAATTGACTTGATTTTTCAAAATACACGTAACGCCAAAGACCGGCTTAACTACCGTTTTGGTTTTAGATACCACCACTTTGACGGCATAGCCAATGCCACATTCCTCTTTCCGGAAAAGGAAGACTATTTCAATTTTAATGTGCTGTTGCAAAAGGAACTGGAGAAGATTCATTCTGCAAATCTTGCGTTTGCATTTGAAAATCTGCATAACAAACTGGTCGGACTGATTGATACATCACAAACTGCTGTTGAGATAACACCCTACTATGGATTGCACTGGAAAAATCTTCAACTGAAGGCCGGATTGAAAATTGGCATATTGAATAAAGAAGCCGGTTTCTTCCCCATTGTTTCTGCTGAATACAAACTGATAGGAGAGTACCTTGTTCCTTATCTTGGGTGGGAAGGAGGATGGAAGCCCGCTACCATGCAATACCTGACAACATACAACCCGTATCTTGGAAATACGGTTACCTCTTACTCGAAGATAAATGAAGGGTATATTGGTATTAAAGGCAGTTACGGAAACAATATTTCCTATAATGTAAAAGGAGGATTGCGAAACCAAACCAACCTGCCAATGTTTGTGCCACAAGCGCAGAATCCCGCTTACTACGATGTAATGTATTATTATGAGGTGAATGTCATCAATGTCCATGCAGAGCTGTCTTTCCGCCAATCCGAACGCATCAGGCTTATTTTAAGTGGAGAAACCAATTCGTATGATATGGATTTTGATGATAAGCCCTTAGGGTTACCAAAATCCAGTCTGATGGCGTCATTAAATTATAATCTTCAGAACAAAATTGTTACGCAGGTTGATTTCTTTGCAAACAGCGGGGCCTATACGTTGCTCGGGACCGATAGCATGGCAACGCAACTGAAAGGAAGAGCGGATGCCAATATCTCCGTGAGTTATGACTATAAAAAGAACATTGCCTTCTGGCTATCGCTCAACAATATTTTCGGCGCAAATAATTCTATTTGGTACAACTATCCAACCTATGGGTTTCAGTTGATGGCCGGTGTAAAGCTCAAGTTTTAGTCCCGTAACCAGATGGGGCAGTGTATGCATTTCGAAACGCTTTAACAGGATAATGCGGAATCGTATCAAAAGTATAAGACTTTAATGTAATGTATGCAAAAAAGTCTTGCATGGGATATTCATTTCGCGGGGCAGGTAATGTAAATTTCAAGCAGGGGCCAGCCTTGCAACCTGTTTGTTCATGACAGTAGGTTATAAATTTTTTGATAAGCCTGAAAAGTGTACGTAAACTATCTAATTTTGGAACATGTCCTTTCGCTTTACAAAGCATCCGCTATTTAAGATTTATGAAATATTGCTTCTTTTTCTGGTTCCGGTAGCATTTGGAACAGCAGGGTACATGTATATTGAGCAGTTCACCTTTGTCGAAGCCTTGTATATGACCGTAATTACTATTGGAACGGTTGGTTTTGAAGAGGTGCATCAGCTTTCTACAAATGGAATGATTTTCACGATCATTCTTATTATTGCAACCGTTATAACCGTCTCTTTCTTTTTGGCCTACATCACACGTTACTTTTTAGATGGCCACTTCCGGCGAACCTATAAACTGTTTAAAATGAAGCAAAAAATTTCCAGGCTTACAAATCATGTGATCCTGTGCGGATACGGCCGTAATGGTCGCTCAGCAGCGAATCTGTTGCTGATTAACAAGATTCCTGTGGTCGTACTTGAAAAAAATGAAGAACAGATCGAATTGGATGGCGGGCAGTTGGAGCATTATCTTGTAGCAGATGCCACGATGGATGAAACATTGATTGATGCAGGTATTTTACGGGCACAGGCCATCATAGTAACACTTCCAAGCGATGCGGATAATGTTTTTATTGTGCTTACCGCCAAAGCATTAAATCCGGGATTAAGAATAATTTCCAGGGCTTCCAATGATACATCCGTAAACAAAATGAAAACAGCTGGTGCAACGAATGTAATTATGCCGGATAAGATCGGCGGAACACACATGGCTACGCTGGTGATAAACAGAGACGTAAAAGAGTTTTTGGATTACTTGTCTACACAGAGCAATGAAAACTTCCAGGTGGCTGAAGTTTTGGTTCAAAAAAATGTTGTTCTTGCTGATGCTGATCTTTGGAAAGCGTCAGGCGGGGCTACCTTGTTAGGATTAAAAAACAGGACGGATGAGTATCTGCTGAACCCGGCTCCCGATACCATCCTGCAAAATGGAGACCGCCTTATTGTGATGGGTTCAGACAAGCAGCTCGCCCATATCAAAAATATGCTGGGGTAATATTTTTCTATCCGATTGATAAAGGCTTGGTGGTTTTCTTTTTTACTTTCTTAACTTGCAATTTCATTGCAAAAAAGAATGGAGCAAGGAATACCCTCAATGCAAATTGGTTTTCAGCAACATGACTACTTAAATCCTGTGCCGGGCTCCAATGAAGAACGTAACCGGTTTCATGCCCTCCAGCAGACATTTGCTTCAGAATATGAAGATATTTTTCCCAATGTATTGGCGGAAAAAACCATCGTGATCATTCCAAGCCTTACGGTTGACCAGGAAATTCTCTCCAAAGTAAAGGGGTCTGTGTATTATGAAGAGCGTCTGCTATGCCTGCTGATGTTGCTTCGAATGCCCCGGACACATATCATTTACTTATCAAGCATACCCATAGATCCTGTTATTGTTGACTATTATCTGCACCTGCTGCCAGGTATCACCGGCTATCATGCCCGGCAACGACTCACCATGCTGAGTTGTTTTGATGCCTCACCAAAATCACTTACGGAAAAAATACTTGAACGTCCAAGGCTCATAGAACGGATCCGCAACAGGATTTCCGGAGGGCATCTCGCACATATAGCCTGTTTCAATATGACAAACCTGGAACGGACATTGGCGGTTCAGCTTGAACTGCCCATTTATGGCTGTGATCCGGATTTGCTTCACCTGGGAACGAAAAGTGGCAGCAGGAAGATATTCAGAGAGTGTGGCATCCATACACCGCAGGGCTTTGAGGATTTGAGAGATGAATCAGATATCATAAGTGCTTTGGTAGAATTAAAAAGCAAAAACCCGTTACTGGAGAAGGCCGTGGTAAAACTGAATGAAGGCTTCTCCGGGGAAGGCAATGCCATTTTTTCCTTTAGTGATTTTGATGAATCGATGTCGCTGAAAAAGTATGTCCGCGATACCCTTACGGCGAAACTGGAAGTGGTTGCGGATGATATTACTTATGAGAATTTTATGGACAAATTCGTTTCCATGTGTGGAGTGGTGGAAGAATTCATTCCGGGTGGGAGAAAGCACTCTCCCTCAGTGCAGTGCCGGATAAACCCGCTTGGTACAGTGGAAGTGCTTTCTACACATGATCAACTGCTTGGAGGCGATAGCGGACAGATTTTTGTCGGAGCTAACTTTCCTGCCAGTCCTGAGTATGCCCGCGAAATTGGTTTGATGGGCCGTGATATTGGCTTCAAATTAAAAGAACATGGCGTAATCGGCCGTTTTGGTGCTGACTTTATTTCTGTAAAATCCGAGAACGGCTGGAAGCATTATGCACTTGAATTGAATCTGAGAAAAGGAGGGACCACCCATCCATTTCTGATGCTGCAGGGCCTTACGGTTGGAAATTATGATCTGGAATCCGGAATTTACAGTACAGCTAATGGGCAAAAAAGATATTACTTCAGTTCTGATAACTTAAAAAGTGATGTATATCGGGGTCTCACTCCCCATGACTTAATGGACATTGCTATTACCAACCGTCTGCAATACGATGGTAGCCTGCAACAAGGCGTAATGTTTCACCTTATGGGGGCATTATCGCAGTATGGAAAACTGGGCGTGGTTTGCATTGGCGATACAGCCAACCGGGCAACTGCTTTCTACCGGCGTACGGTACAGGTGCTCAATAAAGAAGGAAACAATACCTATCACTGATAATCCTGCCGGCCAGCTCAGACGATTGCTACCACTTCTTTTGTTTTTCTTGCACGTTCATTATGATCCAGTATAATTTTTCTCATTCGGATAGATTTGGGCGTGATCTCTACAAACTCATCCTCCTGGATGAATTCAAGCGCCTCTTCCAATGAAAAATTTATTTTTGGTGCAATGCGAACGGCTTCATCGGTGCCGGATGCGCGCATGTTGGTAAGTTTTTTAGTCTTAACAACATTGATCACAAGGTCGCCCGGCCTGATATGCTCGCCGATAATCTGCCCGCCATAGATCTCTTCACCAGGTTCAATAAAAAAAGTGCCGCGGTCTTGTAATGCATCAATAGAGTAAGCGGTTGCAATGCCTTTCTCCAACCCAAGCAGCACCCCATTGTTGCGACCCGGAATAGTACCTTTCCATGGTTCAAATGCCTTAAAACGATGCGCCATTATTGCTTCACCGGCTGTGGCGGTAAGCATATTGTTTCTTAAACCAACCAACCCGCGCGATGGAATATTAAACTCAAGGTGTTGTACATCTCCTTTGGGCTCCATAATCGTCATCTCACCTTTGCGGGCAGAAACCAATTCTATTACTTTTCCGGCAAATTCCTGCGGCACATTAACTGTAAGTACTTCCACTGGTTCGCATTTCACTCCATCAATCTGCTTTACAATTACTTTTGGCTGGCCTACCTGTATTTCATAACCTTCCCTGCGCATGGTTTCTATCAGGATAGATAAGTGCAGAATTCCTCTTCCATAAACGAGGATGGCATCCGGTGAATCCGTGTCTTCCAGTCTTAATGCAAGATTTTTTTCTGTTTCCTTTTCCAGCCGTTCACGTACGCGTTGCGAGGTAACCAACTTGCCTTCTTTGCCAAAAAAGGGAGAGTTATTGATCGTAAAAAGCATATTGATAGTTGGCTCATCAATAGCAATAGGTTTTAGTCCTTCAGGGTTTTCAAAATCTGCAATCGTATCACCGATCTCAAAATCTTCGATGCCGAAAATGGCACAAATGTCACCCGAACTCACTTCCGTAACCCGTTTCCTTCCCAGCCCTTCGAAAGTATAGAGTTCCTTGATTCTTGATTTCAGAACCTTGTTATTTCTCTTTACCAGGCTCACCGGCATCCCTTCCTTGATAGTGCCTCGCAACAACCGGCCTATCGCAATTCTCCCGGTATAGGAAGAGTAATCCAGTGAAGTGATTTGCATCTGCGGAGTACCTTCCAACGCAGGGGCTTCAGGAAAATAGTTGATGATGGTTTCAAATAATGGAATCAGGTTCTCCGTCGGCTTCTGCCAGTCATCACTCATCCATCCCTGTTTAGAGGATCCATACATGGTTGGAAAATTCAACTGTTCTTCTGTTGCATTAAGATTGAAAAACAATTCAAAAACCTGTTCATGTACCAGTTCAGGGTGGCAATTTGGCTTATCTACCTTATTAATTACCACAATAGCTTTCTTACCCAATTCAAGTGCTTTTTGAAGAACGAAGCGTGTTTGTGGCATTGCACCTTCAAATGCATCAACAAGAAGCAAGACGCCATCCGCCATATTCAATACCCGCTCCACTTCCCCTCCAAAATCAGCGTGTCCGGGTGTATCAATGATGTTGATCTTTGTGTCTCCATATCTAACGGACACATTCTTTGCGAGAATCGT
>CAZGBP010000083.1:0-15765 GCA_964524035.1 uncultured Bifidobacteriaceae bacterium | reverse complement strand
ATTTAACCATTTAGCAATTTAACCCACCAACCATTGCTTGACAAGATGAACGAATGGTCGAAGACCTTCCCGGGTTGCATCACATTAGGCCTTTTTTTTGATTTTTGTATATTCGCCGTTCCCGCAAACAAATCATTTACTAAACCCTTTTTTCCATGCAAAAATTTACGCTCTTTTCGGTACTGCTGGCCTTCATTGGATTCAGCGGTATCCAGGCTCAGGCTCCCAAATATGTGATGTTTGAGCACTTCACGCAGGCAAGTTGTGGTCCGTGCGCTCAGCAGAACCCCGGATTCCAATGCAATATATTGGACCAGAATCCAAATACGGTAAGGCATATCGCCTATCATACCTCCTGGCCTGGTGTTGATCCTATGTACAATGCAAATGCTGCACAGAGTGATGCAAGGGTGGATTATTATAATGTTACCGGCGTGCCGGATGTGTATATGCTGGGTAATGTGAAATCAGGCGCTCCGGGTGCATTTGTACAACAGGATGTGAATGATCAGGTAGCAGCCACCAGCCCAATCAGGATTACGGTTGAAGATGTTGATAATGGCGTATCCCACGATGTAACGGTTACCGTTTATTCAGTGGGCACACCGCCAACCGGTAACTTGAAACTGCGCACAGCTATTATTGAGCGAAACGTGAATTATGCCAGCCCTCCGGGCAATAATGGAGAAAAGTATTTCCCTAATGTATTCCGTTCTATGCTTCCGTCTACCGCCGGTGAAACGATTGTACTTCCGGCACAGGGAGCTTCTGTCGTATTCAACTACTCTTATGATGAAGTTGCTGCATGGAACATGGACGAGATCGCTCTTGTGGCTTTTGTTCAGAATGAATCTACAAAGGAAATCTATAATTGCGGTTCAACGTTTGACCCAAGTGTTTCCATCAATGATCCGCTCACTATTACGGCAGCAAGTACCGTATCTGCGGTAAGTTCATTTACACTCGAAGGGGTCAATATCAGCGAGGTAACGCAAGAGTATTCTTATACGCTGACATCCGATGCTCCGTCCGACTGGTCTGCCAACTTTGTAATAAATGGCACAACCTATACAAATTCAGCAACGGGTAGCATAGATGCAGGCCTTGCCACACCAATAGCGGTAAACGTTACACCCGGTGCAACTCCTGCCATGGCTACTTACCTGCTCAGCATTCAGTCAATAACCAACCCTTCTGAAGATCCGGTATTGAAATCAGTATATGTTTTATCAGGTGTTACGGAACTGGTAATAAATAATTCGGCCATGGCATGTGAAACAGTCAGCTTCATTGAAACGACTTACACCAATGCTTTTGCCGGCGTGGGTACAGAAGCTTATGGAATGATGAACTCATCACTTGCACAACGTGCCTTTACAGAGGGTTCCCTGGCCGGTGTAAATAATATCTACTACAATGCAGGCTGGTATTTTCCCGCATTAACAGATGAATTTGTAACTGAATTGATGGAGTTTATGGATAATGGAGGTAACCTGTTTATTAGTGGTCAGGATATAGGATGGGATGTGTGGACCGATCCGGCAGACGCAGGTCATGCCACGGCACTTACGCAGGAGTTTTACAACGACTATATGTTTGCTGATTATATTAATGACGGAACCACAGCGAATAAGCCACTCACAGCCAATACCGGTGATCCGGTTTTTGGTGCCTTGGGTTCCACGCCTATCAATTATTATTATACCAGCACCTATTTTTTCCCTGACCAGATTGTAGCCAAAGGGGTTGGAACACCTATATTTTACTACAACAATGTTACTTCTAAAGTAGCTGGTGTACGTGGTGAAAATGGTACCTATAAAACGGTTTATATTGCTCCGGGCATTGAAATGCTCGGTACCAGCACACATAAATCAGCCATCATTAAAACTGCATATGATTGGTTTTACGGAATTACCGGAACTGATGCCATTACTTCCGGTACACAGCAACTGGGACAAAATTTCCCAAATCCTTCCAGTCAGGTTACTACTATTCCGGTTTCCGGTTTGACAAGTGATATGACCTTGATTGTATTTGATCAGCTTGGATGTCAGATCTATTCACAACCCGTAAGCAGGAATACCACCATGATTGAATTGAACACAAGCAACCTGGTAAACGGTATTTATTTCTACCGCCTCCAGAGCGCTTCCAATAATATTGGTACTAAAAGCATGCAGGTGATACATTAATAATAGCTTATATGACTTGATGGAAACGGGATCTGAAAGGATTCCGTTTCCATTTTTGCCGGGTAAGAGCAGATAATAGTTGAAATGGTGTTGTTCATTATTTACCTTAGCGACACAATAATTCAGACAGATCAGCATTAGATAGCCTCAATAGGACAAATTTGGGAGAGAATTGGTGAAATTTGCCGGATTCAACACAACAATAAAAAATTACTTTATCTTTGGCCACTTCCTTTAATAGCAGCATTTTAGAACTAAATTTTAAAAAATGAAACAATTGAAGTTTGTTGTTTTTATACTTCTTGGCATCACCCTGCTTAATTTCTGGCAAAGTTGCAAGAAAGGACCTGAAGATCCCTTTTTCTCCCTTCATTCGAGATTGGCGCGGGTTACCGGGGAATGGAATATTACGGAGTACAAGGTGAATAATGATGATTCTCTGAGAAGGGTAGTGGATTCTATTGGCCCATATATCGGTTTTTGCGGTAGCCAGACAGATAAGGTGGTTTTGAACTATAAATATATCTGGACTTTTGAGAAGGACGGAGGCTACCAACAGAAACTGACTATCGACTCTTCATATATTTTTGACATTGCTAATAATACTCCCATTTGCAAGGATTCTTTATATAAAGACAGTTCTTTAACTGTTATCGTTAAAGAATGGAATTTTACCGGTAACGTTGGGGACCTTAAGAATAAGGAACAGTTACTTGTTCTTGATCCGGAAACCAAGAAATCGTTGCTGTTTGATATTATCGAACTGAGGAACAATGAGATGAAGCTTCAGCGGGATACTATAGATCCGGTTACTAATGAGGCCCTGCAGAAATCATATGTTCTTACACGAATAAAGTAACAGGCTTATCCGCTTAGAAAAAATCCTCTTTACAGAGGATTTTTTTTTGCTGCGAAGTCAATAACGGGCTTTGCCATCCCTGCCCATTTCGCGTTTCGCTTCACGTTCTTTGATGGTGTTTCGTTTGTCATGTATTTTTTTGCCTTTTGCCAGGGCAATTTCCAGTTTGGCAAATCCACGGTCGTTGATAAATAGTCGTAATGGAATTACAGTTAAGCCTTTCTCTTTAATCTTATCCTGTAACTTCTTTAGCTCTTTTTTATTCAACAGTAATTTTCTTGGCCGCAACGGTTCATGGTTATAATGGGTACCCTTGTCATAGATAGAGATATTCAGGTTTTTGATCCATAGTTCATTCTTCTGAAAGTAGCACCAGCCATCATTCATATTCACCTTGCTTTCGCGAATGGATTTTATTTCCGTTCCGGTGAGTTGAATACCGGCAACATATTTGTCGATGAATTCAAACTCGAAATACGCTTTCTTGTTTTTTATATTGATGGAATCACTCATCGCTTATTTTGCTTTTTAGGGAGGAGAATAACGTCTCCAGTTTTTCTTGCCTGAATATTTTTTGGCCTTGTTCGCCCTCTGCAATAAGACGGTCGCCCGCCATGGCAATAAATGACGTACGTACTTCATGCTTTCTGATCTCCTTTAATGTAGCAGTGAATACTACTTCTTCGCCCGGAAAGGCAGGCGAATGATGCCGAACGGAAATATAAGTGCCAATTCCTTCTTCATCCGCATCTTTCATATCCAATACAAAAAGTCTTCCGCTCCATTCTGCATCCCGTGCAATACTGAATGTGGAATAGACCGGATGCACAAGGCCATCAGCAAAACCTGCTGTATCCGCAGCAGTTACCAGCTTCTTAAAAATTTTCTGATCACCGGGATTGAACAGTTCTTTCATTTTGTAAAAATGAGGAAAGTAAAATGGTTCATGAGTGCAAAGGTGTAACAACCCCGGTAATTTGATAATCAGTTTTCCCTGGCATGCATTGTAAGGATTGAATTAATGAAAAAAGGTAATTCATCTACTTCACTGCAAGCAAAGGTATTCCTATTTTATGCCGTACAGCATTGATGGTTTCTCCGAAAAGCAGGTCTTTTAATCCTCCATGACCATGGGTACCCATTACCAGGAGGTCGGCATTAAAATCTTTAACCGCTTTAGGAATCACTTTCGATCTTCTGCCAAAGCCCAGCTTAAATGTAACCTGGTATCCCTGGCTGGTTAGTGCTTCTACATAGCGCTTCAGGTTTTCGGTATCGGTTCCTGATTCCAGGTCAGCAATGTCCCTCTCCATAAAGATCGCACCGGCAGACTCTACCACATGAATAAGGAGGTAATTACTCCTTTTGCCACCGGTAGTTAAAGCGCGCGAAATGGTTTTTTGATCTTTGTCTGAGAAATCGACTGTTATGGCAATACGATTGAATTGCGCATTTTCCTCAAATTGAACAGGGAGTATCTCGGGATGCGGCACACGCAGTTTTTTGCTCTTCGATGAAATGAATGGATGAATGATTATATAAACCATTAGCAGGCTGGCAGCCACGACCACCGGAATCAGTATGTAGTAAACAGCCCATAAATGTGGACCGGCGGTTTCCAGTAAAGAAATGATCTCATTCAACACCAGTTTCGCATTTAACGCAATTATGATGGACGCAGCCAGCCAGGAAGCAATTTTAGCCTTGGTGCCGATTGCAAACTTACCCATCTTCTCTTTGTCGCTCACAAAATGTATAAGGGGCACCACTGCAAAACCAAGCTGCAGACTCAGGATGACCTGGCTAAGAATCAACAGCTCACCGGTTTCTTCCTCGCCTTTTAACCAGATTACCAGGAAGGCAGGGGTAACCGCAATGATGCGGGTCAACATCCGCCTGATCCACGGTGTAATGCGGAGGTGAATATACCCTTCCATTACGATCTGCCCGGCCAGGGTGCCTGTTATGGTAGAACATTGCCCGGCTGCTATTAAGGCAATTGCGAAAAGTATTGGGGCTAGTTGCGTGCCAAGCAATGGTGCCAGCAAACCATGTGCATCCTGAATCTCCGTGATTTCAAAGTATCCGTTCTTAAAAAATACGGCACCTGCCATGATAAGAATAGAAGCATTTACCAGGAAAGCTATGTTTAAAGCGATGGTTGAATCAATAGTATTAAACAGCAGCGCCTTCTTTTTCCCCTCATACGACGGATCAATCTTGCGGGTTTGCACCAATGCCGAATGCAGGTACAAATTATGCGGCATTACCGTGGCTCCGATGATTCCGATTGCGATGTATAAAGCAATATCATTTGGTATGGCCGGGATAAAACCTTGCAATACTTCCGCAGTATCCGGTTTTGCAAAAAATATTTCAACAAAGAAAGATGCACTGATGATGAAAACAAGAGAAAAAATGAATGCTTCCATTTTCCGGATGCCAAAATTTATGATCACCAGCAGCAGCAATGCATCGAGCACCGCTATTGATACACCCATTAAAAGCGGAATACCAAACAGCAGATTTAATCCAATCGCCAGACCTAAAACTTCTGCCAGGTCTGTTGCCGCTATGGCAATTTCCGCAAGCACATACAATGGTATGTTTACAAATCCCGGGAAGGCCGCTTTGGAAGCCTGGGCCAAATCGAGGCCCCGAACGATTCCCAATCGGGCACAATGGCTCTGCAGGAGGATGGCAATCAGGTTCGACATAAGCAGCACCCAGATAAGCGAATACCCGAATCCGCTTCCCGCAGCAATGTCTGTTGCCCAGTTGCCCGGATCCATGTACCCGACACTTACCAGGTATGCCGGCCCGATAAAAGCCAACAGCGATCTTAAGAATCCCTTCTTGCCGATTGTATTTACCGAAGAGTGAACGTCTTCCAGTGATTTGGTATGTGATGTAGTTTGAGCCATTATTTGGTGATGAGGATATTTTTAGCAACCTCATGACTGATGTTAACGGTTGCCGTTTGGTTAATGGAAATGGTCATGCTTTTATCGAATGCGATATGCTCAATTACCTTTAAGGGCGTATTCATATGGATATGGAGTTTGTCGAGGTACTTGAGAAAGGCCGGCTGCTGTTCGATTACTCCGGCCACTTTTCCTTTTTCATTTACTTTTAGCGAAGTCAGGTTTTTAAATCCGGAAGCTGACAATTTTCCAAGCCTGTCGGGAATAGGGTCACCATGCGGATCAAATTTTGGATTATTAAGATAAGAATCCAGCTTTTCTATCAGTGCTTCTGATTTTACATGCTCCAGTTCCTCTGCCACGGCATGAACTTCATCCCATTGGAATTTTAGTTTTTCTACCAGGAAATATTCCCACAACCGGTGTTTTCTTACAATGGCAAGTGCCTGCGATTTGCCGGTGTTGGTCAGCATTACGCCTTTGTATTTCTTATAGTGAATAAGGCGTTTGTCGGCTAATCGTTTCAGCATATCCGTTACAGAGGCTGCGCGGGTATTCATCTGCGCTGAAAGTTCGTTGGTAGCTACGGCACGTGCACTGTCTTTTTCCGTAAGCAGGTAAATGGCCTTCAGGTAATTCTCTTCGGTGGGAGAGAACATATCGTTTAGATTTGCGACAAAGGTAAAAAAATATTTAGATTAGTCTAAAATAAAATTTAGTCTGTATTAAAATGGGGAAGAAAAGATGATTATGCCGGTTGTTACAGTTGGTTTATTTTTGAAGTCGTTTGCTGACCTAAACTTTCAACATTGTAAGACTAAAGTATCGGGGCTTAAGCTGAAACCCAGCACTGGCGTGTATCCTCGCACTTCAGCATAGGGTTAGCCAATGAAACCCGTTCCTTGCGGTCTATAGCCTGCTTAAGTCGCGCAAGCGTGAAAAGCTTTAGTAATACCAATAGACTATGAAGAGATTTGCTACCCTTTTTCTTGTATTTGCCATGTTGCTGCCGGTGAGAGTGGTGCAGGCGCAGACAGCACCTGTTATTGAATGGCAGAAATCTTTTGGCGGTAGTGTGGGAGAAACGGCCAATACTGTCCTGCAGACAACAGACGGTGGCTTTGCTTTTGCAGGCTACACGAAATCTAAAGATGGAGATGTGAGCGGGAACAATGGTGCCACGGATTTTTGGGTGGTGAAACTGGATGCTGCAGGCAATTTGCTTTGGCAACAATCATTAGGTGGCAGTGATCATGAAGCGCAATGGGATTTTCAGCAAACCAGCGATGGTGGTTTCATTGTATCAGGCCAGTCAAAATCAGCAAATGGCGATATTACCGTAAACAAGGGAGCGGAAGATTATTGGCTGGTAAAGCTGGATGCCGCAGGAAATATTACCTGGCAGAAGACCTATGGTGGGAGTGGTATGGATGAAGCCTATGCAGCGAGGGAAATATCAACCGGTGGATATATAGTAGCCGGTTATTCGGAATCTAATGACGGAGATGTTAACGGAAATCATGGAGAGATTGATTATTGGGTATTGCGACTGGATGCTGATGGTAACCTGATCTGGCAGAAATCGCTTGGCGGTAGCGGAGAGGATGAAGCGTATTATGTACAGGAAACCAATGACGGTGGCTTTGTGATTGTTGGAGAATCGGAATCTACAGATGGCGACGTAACCGGTAATCATGGAGAAGGCGACTATTGGGTAGTGAAACTGAATGCCAGCGGATATTTTCTATGGCAAAAATCTTTTGGGGGCAGTAGCGTGGATTATCCACGCATGGTTAAACAAACAGGTGATGGAGGGTTGGTGATTGCCGGATGGACCAGTTCTGTGGATGGTGATGTTACCGGTAATAAAGGCGATACTGACTATTGGGTGATAAAACTAAATGAAGCAGGCGTGCTGCAATGGCAGAAGTGCCTGGGCGGCAGCGATTATGATTTTGCGTTTGGAATCGATCCCACAGCAGATAATGGTTTCATAGTTACCGGTTATACGCATTCTTCGGATGGTGACGTTACAGGGCATCATGGAAGTACCGATTATTGGCTTGTAAAGTTAGATGCAACCGGTAATCTGATGTGGCAAAAAGCGTTGGGAGGCAGTCAATATGATCAGTCCTATTCTGTTCAGCAGGCTGCTGACGGAAGTTACATCGTTGCCGGCCTCTCTTTTTCCAATGATGGTGATGTAACAGGCAATCATGAAACGGCAATGGGTACTACCCAGGATTGCTGGATTGTAAAATTGTCTGCTGATGTTACGGGTATGGAGACAATTGAAAGCAATAGATTTGAAATGTATCCGAATCCCGCTCAGCAATACATTCGGATTGCTCCGGAGCAATACAGCATGACAGGCGGATTACGTGCTGCATTCCTGCATGGTGAAATATCTTTGATAGTTTTTGATGTGACGGGCAGAAAGATCTCATTGCCGACCTCTTTTTCGAACAATGAAATTGAAGTAAACATCTCTTCTATAATGCCAGGCACCTATGTGGTTCAGTTTATAAATAACAAATCCGGGAAAAATGAATTTGGCACCTTTGTGAAGCTATAACTGCCTGGTTGTAGATTGTATTATAGGCAAACGAATGCCTCGTAAGGAATCATTCCACAAATATTGTATCATGTGTTTAACATCAACCTCCCACCAACGAGTCATCCTGAACCTGTTTCAGGATCTCTCAATTGATCTTGAGATGCCGATCCGCCATTGGCGCGACGGCATGACGCTTCGATTGTAGATTGTATTATAGGCAAATGAATGTCCCCCGTTGGTCGGGATTTGCAATCACAGGTGTTCGAAACTTTCAGAACCATCGACTGGCTTGACTTTCATTGATATTTCTATCGGGAAAAGTGAGTATAAAGTGCAAGCTCAAATAGTCATGAACTTTTTTCCCTTCAGGAAAAGCATGGTGCGAATTGTAACCCATTTCATTTTCAGTATAAAACCACTTATTCAAATTGTCTGTAACGTATGGCTGGCAAGTTATTGCGCATGTTTCGAAAAGCAATGATATCAAATCAGAGCTATCGCGATTTACATACATGAACCGTCATGATAGTAGAACAAAAACAATGTCACACTGTCCGAAGGACTCCTACGGAGAGCGGAGTCGAAGTGCGACATTGTTTTTGTTGAAGAGTTCCTTAAAAAAAATGTCATGCTGAGCGGAGTCGAAGCATGACATTTTTTTTGCTTCTTTGTTACTCAATGTTTCGAACACCAGTGATTTTTAATCCGGAAAAACTTTCACCCGGCTAAAAAATTATTGATGCTGTAGCATGTATCATTTTCATAAACAATTGTTGAAGTGGTAATTTGAATAATGACCAAATTGTTACCTGACATTCTGATGTTATGCTCAACTATTAACGCATTTGAAAGTTGCAACTATCAATGGGATTAAAAATCCCATTCTCAATAAGTCCGGATTATAAATTAAGAAGACCGGTGTGGCCTAAAAATAAAAACCCCCGGAAATTAAATCCGGGGGTTCGAATACTTATTCTTTCTTAAATGCTATTTAGCTGCAACCGGTGTTTTGGGTTGTTTGCCGGAAGCAGTATCAAAACTCTTCAGTTCTTTCTCTTTGGTAAGATCCACTACCAGTGGCGCTGCAATAAAGATGGATGAGTAGGTACAGATAATCAAACCGATAATCAATCCAAACACAAAGCCACGGATCACTTCACCGCCGAAGATGAAGAGGATCAATAAAACGATCATCACCGTTACGTTGGTCATAATAGTGCGGTTCAAGGTATTGTTCAACGCATCGTTAATCACAACTCCCGTATTGCCTTTCAGATGTTCCCGTAAGAATTCACGTACGCGGTCAAATACCACCACTTTGTCATTCACTGAGTAACCCATCACTGTTAATACCGTAGCGATAAAAGTTTCATCCAGGTCAAGTGAGAAGGGCAGCAGTCCGGAGAAGATCGAAAATATACCCATGAGTATGATGATGTCATGCGCCAGTGCGATCAGGGTGCCGGTTGCAAATTGCCATTTTCTAAACCGGAAGAAGATGTACAGGAATATACCCAGGAATCCGAAAATGACCGCTTTGAAAGCACTGTTTCGGATATCATTTGAAATGCTGGGTCCAATAACTTCGGAGCGCAGCTGGTAATCTGCATGATAATCTTTAAACGATAAATTTTCCGGCAGATGCTTTTTCAGTCCTGCATAAATGGCCTGGTTAACAATACTGTCACTACCCATTGTATTGTCATTTTCCATCAGGTAGCCTGTGGTAACTTTTATCTGATTGGCCGGGCCGTATGTTTTTACTACCGGTGGAGTTCCTCCGAGTGTTTCAGCCAGGTCTTCCCTGATAGTGGTTGTATTCACATCCTGATCGAACCGTATGGTATAGGAACGACCGCCCGTGAAATCAACACCATAAGTGAATCCTTTCAACAGGATCGAAGCAATCATTATTACAATTACAATTCCTGAAATCAAATAGCCAAGTTTTCTCTTTCCTACGAATGGAATGTTCCTGTTGGTAAAATTATTTCGGCTGAGCCTGGTAGTAAAACGCAATGGAAGATTACGCTTCAATGCAAAATTGAAAATGATATGGCCCATAAATACCGCGGTAAATATGGTGAGTATGATACCGATGTTTAAAGTGGTGGCATAACCAAGAACAGGCCCCAATCCAAAATACGCAAGAATCAAACCTGTAATAAGGGATGTAATATTTGAATCGAAAATTGCCGAATACGATTTCTTATGGCCTTCCTCCACTGCTTTCAGGAGGGTCTTGCCCCGCGCCAACTCTTCCTTTATCCTTTCATGAATCAATACGTTTGCATCTACAGCCATACCCATGGTAAGCACGATACCGGCAATACCCGATAAAGTAAGCGTGGCACCAATCGAAGCAAGGACGCCAATGATAAAGAAGACGTTAAAGAATAAAGCAATATCCGCAATGATACCGGAGGTGTTATAATAAAGCACCATAAAGAGCAGAATGGCTATGAAAGCAACAACTATGGAAATTATACCTGATTGAATGGATTCCTGTCCAAGAGACGGGCCTACCACATCTTCCGCAATAATTCTGGCCGGAGCGGGTAATTTACCAGCAGTCAGAATATTTGCAAGATCTTTCGCTTCATTAATATCAAAGCCACCGGTAATGGAAGAGCGGCCGTTTGGGATTTCGCCATTTACGCGCGGTGCAGAATAGACGTAATTATCAAGCACAATGGCAATGTGTTTATCGATGTTCTTGCTCGTCATCACTTTCCAGATTTTCGCTCCTTCATTGTCCATGGTCATGGATACTTCCGGACTGCCATTCTGGTCAATATCCTGTCTTGCATCATTAACTTTATCTCCTTCCAGTGGTGCTTTACTGGTTCCAACCTGCATTTTTATCGCATATAGTGCGTATACATTGCTTGCTTCATCGGTTGCTTTTGCACTCCAGAGAAACTTGACATCTTTAGGAAAGTTGGAACGAATGTAATCGAGGGAGAGGTACTCATTAACTTTGGAAGTATCTTTTCCAAGTGAATAGCCGATTATGGGTCCTGGCGCAAGGGCTACTTTATCGTCGGCAGTACGGTAAATGTTCGGTTGCAACAGCGAGGTAAGCGGATTTTCTTTTGCCTGATTCTTTGCATTTTCTGCAGCTATATCCAAAGAGTCGCCGGTAAGCAACCCGGAATCTGCAAGGGAAGTAAGGCCGGCAGAATCACTTCCTTCGGCAAGCAAAGGATTCTCATTAGCCGCAACAGCCACTTCACCGGATGTCGTGAGTGGATTTTCTGTTGTTGCAGCGGCTTTAGCAGCAGTATCCGTTACGGTAAGTTTATTTCGTAAGGCTGTGTTGGCGGCATCCAGGTATTGGATAAAAGAAGGGTTATCGTAGGTCTCCCAGAATTCCAAAACGGCTGTTGCCTGCAACAGTTTTCTTACCCTTACCGGATTATCTACACCGGGAAGTTCTACGGTGATGCGGCCGGTGGATGCCTGGGCGGTAATATTTGGCTGCGTGACTCCAAACTTATCAATACGCGACCGGAGTATATTAAACGTTTTATCGAATGCACCATTTGATTCCGCACGAATAAAGGCGATCACTTCCTGGTTAGTGGAATTGAACTTCACTTTTTCCTGGTTATCACGCGTACCGAAAATAGAGGCGAGTTTACCTTCAGGTGCAACTTCTGTCCATGCCTGTTCAAACAAAGTCACAAAGTCGGCTTGCACCTGTGTTTTTTGTTTTTCCCTGGCCAGCGCAAGCGCTTTATTGAAGGTTGGATCACCGCTGTTGTCCGCCAGCGCTCTAATCAGGTCTTCCGTAGATACCTGCAACACCACATTCATACCACCCTGTAAATCGAGGCCAAGATTCAGTTGCTGATCTTTGCATTCCTGGTAAGTGAATTGTGCAATACCAATGTTAAAGATGGTTTTGTTTGAAATGGAATCCAGGTAAGATTGTCTTTTCTTTCTGATTTCTGTCTGTACACTATCTTTGAACAAGGCAGCATTAGCAGTATTAGGAGCTACAACTGATTCAAGCGACTTGCCATTTAAAACGGCAGTTTCAGCATAGCTTGTTGCTTTGCTTTCTGCCCGACGGGTAACAAAATTGAATGATAGCTGATAAATACAAATCAGGATCAACGCTATTGAGAAAAACGTGACCAGGCCTTTTCCGCGCATGATTATGAGGGTTTTAGAAAAAATTAAGGCTGCAAATATAGAAATTTATCGGGGAGTTAGACGCTATTTTTACAATAGCGGCGATTATGTGGCATTACCAAGAAATATTGCCGGAATCCATACCCCGGAGAAGCGGTTGTTTAGGACTAAATTACTTGTAAGACAAACCCCTTCAAATAGCTGGATTCTTCAATGCTCCACACAATTGGATGGTCTTTGGCCTGTGTCAGAAATGCCACCTGTCTGATGGTTTTTCCGGCATCAATGGCAGCATGTTCAATCATCTCAAAAAAGAGTCCGGGTTCCATAAAATGAGAACAGGAAAAGGTAAGCAGGAAGCCACCTGAACGAATGAGTTTCATGGCCCGCAGGTTTATTTCCTTGTAACCTCTTGCGGCAGCCTCTGTACCTGCCCTGTTTTTAGTGAATGCCGGAGGATCGAGTATGATAACATCAAATAATTTTTTCTCTTTTGCCCACTGTGGAAGCACATCAAAAGCATTGGCTGCCTGGAATGTACAACACTTTCCAAAGTCGTTAAGCGATGCATTTTCAGCAGCCTGTGCCACAGCTGTTTCTGAGACATCGAGTCCCAAAACACGGCTTGCTCCGAATTTTGCCGCAAAAAGTGCAAATGCACCGGTATAGCAGAAGCAGTCAAGTACCTCTGCACCCATTGCAATATGCTTTAGCGCTTGCCTGTTTTCTTTTTGATCGAGGAAGAAACCGGTTTTTTGTCCGGCTTCCACATCAACCCAAATTTTCACTCCCTGTTCTTCCAGTTGAAACTTTGTTGCAAAAGGAGCGGAAAGAAATTGTTTCTGTTCCGGAAGGCCTTCCAGTTTTCTGACAGGCACATCATTGCGCTCATAAATGCCTTTAGGTGAAAAACGCTCCATGAGCACTTTGGCGATTACTTCTTTCCATTTGTCCATGCCAAGCGATAAGGTTTGCAAGACAAAGCAGTCACCAAATTTATCAATGATCAAACCCGGCAGAAAATCAGATTCCCCGAAGACCAGCCTGTAGTTTTCCGTATACCCTAATTTATGCCGGTACTGCAGGCATGACTCTATCCTGGTTTTGAAAAACGCTTCGTCAATCTGCTCATTTATATCGCGTGTAAGCAGGCGAACGGTGATCTGGGATTTTACATTATAATAGCCACGGCCTACGAATCGATTCCTGGAATCATAGACTTCCACTATATCACCACCGGCAATCGGTGCGGTGAAAGTGCCGATTTCATTGCTGTATACCCAGGGATGGCCGGAAAAGATCCGTTGGTAGTTCCCTTTTTTAAGTATTACTTTCGTCATGGGTTATTTGTTATTGCATTCACGATGCATCATTTTAAACGGTAAAACAATTCAGCTATGAAAGGTTACCTTTTTTCAGTCCCGGCATTGCTGCTGATTTTGTTGTTGAATGAAAAGCCTTCGTGCAATCAGTCAGCGCCTGCCGGTGGCGGAAGTCTTGTTCCAATGTCAAAAGGCAATTACTGGATTTACCGGGATTCCGTTTTTACCGATGGTGCGCTAAGTCTGGTGACCAATGATACGGATAAAATCGTGAGCACTGAAGAGTGGAATAATAAAACCGTTTATGTTTTTGCAGATGGGAAGGAATGGTATACCAGTGGAGATACGATCTACCAGCTGGGCAGGCAAAGGACAGGTGCCAAGATTTCTTCCCCGGTGATGATGCCTGTTCAGGAGGAAAGCAGGTTTAATTTTATGTTTGGAGGTGACGTGGTGATAGAGAAGACTATTGTAAAAATGGCTGCTTGCCCGGAAGGTAAATTTAAGGCATCAGCCTGTTTTAGAATTACGGATCATTGTGAGGGCTATTGGATCGTTGGCTCAGGCATTGGTATTATCAGGGAAAATACTTCGGAATGTTATAGCGGTAAAAACAATTACACAACCCGCACACTAATAGAGATGAAAGTGCAATAATAAGTTTGCCTCAGTAAAAAATCAATGTCCGGAAGCATGCGGAAAGGGCGAAAAAAAAGCGCACCACCGGTGCGCTTTTCCCTGTTAAATTCAGAAATAACTTCAGTTCTTCATCAGTTTCAAAACCTCTATAGTTTTACCCTCGGAGAATATTTTTGCAAAATAAACGCCGGCCGGCAGGTTTTTTCCAATAACCGTATTTTCATTTAATACCTCATAAGTTTCCATCAATTTACCGGTCAGGTCATAGGTATTGATCCTTCCATTTTGCAATGACAGGGAAGATGTATTTATTAAAAAATAGTCTGAGGAAGGATTTGGGTAAACCAACAGTTCAGCGAGTGGCTCTGAATTTTTGCAGGTAACACTAACTTCTACCGGCTTTGATGTTTTGGTACAACCAGTATTCGTTTTCGTCACTTTACATTTATAGGAACCGGCTGCACTTACCAATAAAGTAGTATTGGTAGCTCCCGGAATGTTGGCATTTCCATTCTTCCATTGATAGGTTTGATTGTTTGCGCTGCTTACGGTTAGTAATAGCGTTTGGCCGGCACAGATCGTTTGCGGGCCTGATGGGGTAATTTCCGCCTTGGGCTTTTTGTTTGCAGTTACAGCTATTGTGTTGGATGTAGCCGTATTCGCACAATTGTTAGACACAGTAAGGGTATGGTCGCCACTTGATTTTGCCGCATAACTCGAAGCGGTTGCGCCGGTAATGTTGGCGCCATCCAGTTTCCATTGATAAGAACTAAATGTTCCTCCGGCGCTCACAGAAAGCAGCACCTCACTTCCTTTACAAAAGGTAGTTGGTCCGCCTGCGCTGATGGTTACAGAAGGTGTTGGACATACTACGGTGAAACTGCCCTGCATATTCTGAGTAACAAAGTGAGGAGTGCATTTATAGTTATAGGTACCCACCACAGCAGGCACGTAAGTAAACTTCTTAACGGTCGTACTGATTGGACTGTCCCATGCAGCTGCACCCCCCGGAATAGTCAGTGATGTTGTGGTATGAATTCCGTTGATCCAGTTCCATACAACCGTATCTCCCAGGTTAATGGAAAAACTTGATGGGGAGAAGGAGAAGTTTTGCACATTGACTGTCACT
>CAZGBP010000082.1:0-15770 GCA_964524035.1 uncultured Bifidobacteriaceae bacterium | reverse complement strand
AAAGCGGTAACAGTGGCGATAAGACGGAAGCCAACGTTGGCAGTTGGGACAGCTGGATTCTGAAATTGGACGGCAGTGGTAACATCGAATGGCAAAATACGATTGGAGGCCCCGGAAGTGATTACATCTTTACTGCCAATCAAACACAGGATGGCGGATACATTCTTGGCGGTTATTCCTATAGTGGTATTGGTGGCGATAAAACAGAAGCCAATTTGGGTGATGCAGATTATTGGGTAATAAAACTGGAAGGAAACTGCCTGCTGGCCACAGAAATCTGCAATGGCATCGATGATGATTGCAATGGAGCCGTAGATGACGGGGTTAGTGTTTCCATATCGGTCACACCTTCCGGCCCGACCATTTTCTGTACAGGAGGCAGCGTGGTGTTAAATGCGGTTCATACAGGAAGTTCCTTACAATGGAAAAAGAATGGTGTCATCATTTCAGGCGCTACAAATGATTCTTACCTGGTTAAAAAGAAAGGTACCTATACCTGCGAGGTTTCCAGTGACTGCGGTACCGCTATATCGGATGGCTTTGTGATAGATGTAAACAAGAACCCCATCGCTGAAATTACTGCCAATGGTCCCACTACCTTTTGTGAAGGTGATTCAGTTATTCTTTCTGCAAATACCGGTTTCGGACTGAGTTATCAATGGTATAAAGGAAATGCTGCCATATCCAATGCAACTTTGAATACTTATACAGTCACCCAGCCCGGTAAATACAAGTGTATGGTTACAAAGAATATTACCGGCTGCAGCAGCACTTCTCCAAAAATACAGGTTACAGTACCTTGCAAAACAGGTGCAGGTTCCCTTGCTCTCCTAAAAATTTATCCTAACCCCGCTTCAACCCAGGTTATCATAGAAACAAATTCAACGACTTTAAAAACAATAATTGTTAAGGATGCATTGGGTCAAACGGTACAGGTTATCAGCACTGAGTTAGTTTCTTTAACTTTAGATATCGGACCTTTGTCTGCCGGAATTTATTTTGTTGAAATAGTCACAAATGAAAATGTATTAACCCAAAACTTCATAAAACTATAGATCCATGAAATCAACTGCTTTATCTTTCCTCCTCGCCTGTAGTGTTTTTCGCCTCGCAGCGCAGCCAGCCGTAATTGAATGGCAGAAAACCCTGGGCGGAACAGCCAATGATGAATTACGGATTATCGTTAACACGAGTGATGGAGGCTTTATTGCCGGTGGTGGTTCAGCATCGGAGAGTTCATCAACAAAGTCAGAGGATTCCTATGGGGATTATGATTATTGGGTGGTGAAATTTGACGGAGCAGGGAATGTGGAATGGGAAAATACCATTGGTGGCAGTGGCAGCGATATTCTGAATGTGATAAGGGAAACCGCCGATGATGGTTTTATTCTGGGGGGCACCAGCTTTTCGGGATTATCTGGCGAAAAGACGGAAGCAGGGATTGGCTCGGCGGATTTTTGGATTCTGAAGCTCGATAATAACGGAAATATAGAATGGCAAAATACAATCGGGGGAACAGGTGCTGATGATTTGCTCGCCCTCAACCTCACCGATGACGGGGGTTATATTCTCGGAGGCCATTCAAGCTCACCGGTTTCCGGAGACAAAACTTTAGCTCCTTATGGCCCGTCCGGCAATGCGGATTACTGGCTATTGAAATTATCTGCATCCGGAGTAATTGAATGGCAAAAGGTATATGGCGGCAATAACGTGGATGTTTGTTATTCCGCTAACCAAACCGCTGATGGAGGATATATTCTCGGCGGACACTCCCTGTCAGGATCGAATGGCATAAAAACAGATTCCAATGTGGGCCTCTATGATTATTGGGTAATAAAAACGGATGCTGCAGGCAATATTGAATGGCAGAACGGCCTGGGAGGGAAAGGTTATGATCTCTGCAGGGCATTGATTGAAACCTCAGATGGCGGTTACCTTGTAGGTGGTTACTCCAATTCCGGCGCGACCGGTGATAAGAACGAGCCGTTGATCGGCATATATGACTACTGGGTGATTAAACTCTCTGCAACAGGAAGCATTGAATGGCAAAATACCATTGGTGGAACAAGCGATGAGTACTTGTTTTCGTTAATGGAAACTTCAGATGGCAACTTTTTACTGGGAGGTTACTCTTACAGTGGTATCGGCGGTGATAAAATTGAGACTACGGAAGGTTCTGCCGATTTCTGGATTGTGAAAACGGATGCGGCAGGAAACATTACTTCACAGGAAGTGATAGGCGCTGAAGACAATGAATACTTTTATTCAATTGGCCAGGCACCTGATGGTGGGTACATCCTGGGCGGACAATCGAACAGTGGCATCAATGGGGATAAGACTGAAGAAAATGTGGGTGGATGGGACTTCTGGGTAGTGAAACTGGAAAGCACCTGCATTCCGGCTACAGAAACCTGCAATTCACTGGATGATGATTGCGACGGATTGGTTGATGATGGCATTACTGAAACGATCAGCATCGCTGCAATAGAACCCACAACCATTTGCAAAGGAGGAAAAGTAACGCTGACGGCAACTTATACCGGAACTTCCCTGCAGTGGCAAAAGAACGGGGTGGATATAGCGGGAGCTACCGGTGCTGCCTATTCTGCTACCGTAAAAGGCACTTATACCTGCATCACGACCAGCCTTTGCGGTATGGCAACATCAAATGGTATTTTGGTAACCGTAAACAAAAAACCAACTGCTGAAATCATCGCCGGCGGACCTACTACTTTTTGCGAAGGCGGATCTGTGGTGCTCAGCGCTAACTCCGGCTCCGGACTCAGCTATCAGTGGTATAAGGGAAGCACCCTGCTTGCCGGTGAGACATCAGTAAATTTCACTGCATTGGCTGCCGGGAATTATAAATGCAACGTGACCAAAAATACTACAGGTTGTTCTAAAAATTCCAATGTCATTACGGTTTCTGTACCATGCAAAACCGGCGATAAACTGATGAATTCCGGATTACCCGTCTATCCAAATCCAGCCAGTGATATGATCATCTTCGATTTTGGACAACTAGTAGCTGAGCATGCAGTGCTTTCCATCTTCAATGCCGGAGGCCAATTGCTTTATCAATCCGAAATATCAGGCACGGAACTTCGGGTTACAACGGAAGACATTGGCAATGATGGCATGTACTTCTATACTTTGAAAACGGAAAATCAACAGGAGTTCAGGGGGAAATTTGTTATTCAGCGTTAGGCTGTAGAAAACAGCGTAAGGATATCCTGGCTATTACAAAAAAGTTAAATCCGGGTTTTTCAATTGAAAAATCCGGATTTAACTAATGTATCCATTTCAAATGATGATAGCGTTTTTGGGACAGTCAGGCATTAAACGAAATGGATGCTTAATAAGCCTGTATATTTTATAGTGTCCGCTTCACTTCTGTCTCTTCATAACCTTCAATCACATCTCCTGATTTGATGTCATTAAAGTTTTTAATTGCAATACCACATTCCTGTCCGCTTGTTACATCTTTCACGTCATCTTTAAATCGCTTCAGTGAAGCCAGTTCACCGGAATAAATGACAATACCATCACGAATCAGCCGCACTTTTGTATTACGGGTAATCTTGCCTTCCGTCATGAAGCAGCCGGCTACCGTTCCTACTTTTGTAACCTTAAAGACATCGCGCACTTCCGCATAGCCAACGATCTTTTCTTCGATCTTGGGCTCAAGCATTCCCTCCATGGCGCTCTTCAATTCATCAATGGCATCATAGATAATGGAATAAAGACGGATCTCAATATTCTCTTTCTCCGCAATCTTGCGCGCGCTTTGTGACGGGCGCACCTGGAAACCAATAATAATGGCATCAGAAGCGGAAGCAAGCAGCACATCTGATTCCGTTATTTGCCCCACCGCTTTATGAACCACATTTACCACAATTTCTGCAGTAGACAATTTCTGCAATGAATCGGTCAGCGCCTCCACAGAACCATCAAAATCTGCTTTCACAATCACATTCAGCTCTTTGAAGTTGCCCAATGCAAGACGTCTTCCAATCTCGTCCAGCGTGATATGTTTCTTTGTCCGGATACCCTGTTCGCGCAAAATCTGCTGACGCTTATAGGCCACCTGTTTTGCTTCCTGCTCATCATTAAACTCTTTGAATTTTTCGCCTGCCTGCGGAGCGCCATCCAGTCCCAGCACCAATACGGGTGCAGAGGGGCCGGCCGACTGCATGCGTTGACCACGTTCGTTGAACATAGCTTTTATCTTTCCAAAATGACTGCCGGCAACAATTAAATCACCTGCATGCAGGGTGCCTTCCTGCACCAGCAGCGTGGCCACATAGCCACGTCCTTTGTCGAGGGTTGCTTCTATTACTGTTCCGGTTGAGAGTTTGTCCGGATTGGCTTTCACGTCTAACAATTCCGCTTCCAGCAAGATTTTTTCCAGCAAGCTCTCAACTCCTGTACCCTGCTTGGCCGATATCTCCTGTGACTGAAACTTACCTCCCCATTCTTCCACCAGTATGTTCATGCCGGCCAGTTGTTCCCTGATTTTTTCTGCATTGGAACCGGGCTTATCCATTTTGTTAAAAGCAAAAATCATGGGTACACCGGCAGCCTGTGCATGGCTGATAGCTTCCTTGGTTTGCGGCATCACGCTGTCGTCGGCTGAAATGACGATAACGGCGATATCCGTAATTTTTGCACCCCGTGCACGCATAGCGGTAAATGCCTCATGGCCGGGAGTATCCAAAAAGGTAATACGTTTTTGATTCGGAAGAATTACTTCATAAGCACCAATGTGCTGTGTAATGCCTCCTTTTTCACCTGCCACTACATTGGTTTGCCTGATATAATCCAGCAACGAAGTTTTTCCATGATCCACGTGGCCCATAATGGTAACAATGGGGGCACGTGACTTCAGGTCGTCGGGCTGATCTTCCTCTTCTACCTCAAATTCATCCTGTTCCTCGACACTGATAAACTGTACATCAGCACCAAATTCATGTGATACCAACTCAATAATTTCCGCATCAAGTCGCTGGTTGATTGATACTATTATACCCAGGTTCAAGCAAGTTTTGATTACTTCCGTAACCGGCACTCCCAGCAATGTAGCCAGTTCCGCAACCGGTATAAACTCGGTTACATGAATCACCTTTTTTCCATCTACCAGATCTTCTGATCCGGATGACGCTTCTTCTCTTTTCAGGCGACGGTATTTAGCTTTTGCGCTCTTTCCCTTGGTAGTACCACTGAGCCGCGCCATGGTTTCGCGAATCTTTTCCTGGATCTCCTTAGTTGAAACTTCCTGTGGTTCATTTGGCGCCAAAGGAGATCTTTTGTTAGCATCATGCCTGATAAGCGGACGCCGGTCGTCGCGCTTGATCATTGGCCGGTCTGTACGCGGTGCCTGTGGTGTTTGTGCAGTACCCGGTTTTGCGGCTGCATTATCAGAGGTATAAATCCTCTTGCGTTTGCGTTTTTCCTTTCCTGCTTTAATAATATCGGAATAGTCGGCAGGTTTGCTCTTTATGGCATCCAGGTCAAGCTTACCGATAACTTTGGGGCCGTCAAGTTTACCATATTCTGTTTTTCTCACCTCAACGGATGGAACATCGGTTTCAGCCGGGATTTCCGGTGTGGCAGTAACTGCGGGTGCTTCGGGTGGAGGTGTTTCTTTTCCGGTTTTAGCTTCCAGTAATACCTCCGTATCAGGCAACACTTCCTGAACCGGAGGCGCTTCTGTTGTTTCAGGCTTGGCAACTACGGCAGGTTCTTCTTTCGCTTTCTTCGAACTCTTCTTTTTTTCCGGCTTTGTTTTCTGATCTAATTTATCCAGGTCGATGGTGCCAAGTACTTTGGGGGCTTCCAGTTGTTCGACTTTTGTTTTCGAAACTTCGGGCACTTCCACTTCTGCCGCTTTCTGAACTTCCTTTTCCTTTGCAGGAATTGCCGCAGGTTCAGTTGCCTCCTTAGTTGTTTTAGGAGTTGTTTTCTTTTCTGTTACCGGAGGGGCCGTTGCGGGAGGGCTATTTTTAACAAGCACTTCCGATTCTGTTTCCGTCTTTTTCCTGGCAGTAACAACCGCTTCCTTCTCTTTTTCCTTTTCAAAGAGCTTGGAGCCGAGGCTGATTTTGTCGGCCTGCATCTTATCCGCACGATCCTGGGAAAAATCACGTAAAAGCAGGGTGTGCATCTCCTTATTGATTTTGATAGTGGGTTTACTTTCCACTGCAAAACCTTTTTTCTGAAGGTGCTCAATCAGGTGCGTCCAACTAACATTCAGTTCTTTGGCTACGGCCTGTATTCGTACGTCTGATGTTGTTACTTCAGCCATTTATGTTGCTGTTCCTCTCAAAATTTGAATGGCAAAGATCGAATTAAAAAACCACTTTGCACGGGTTAAATACGGCCTTCACGTTGTTTCAGAAAATGTATTGCACTTAAATCAGTATTTCCAGGCGACTCACCTCTCGCTACTCACTACTCACTACTCACTACTATTTCTTCCCCTCCTGATCAAACTCCGACCGCAAGATGCGCAGCACCTCATTAATGGTTTCTTCTTCGAGATCGCTGCGGCGAACCAGTTCATCACGGCTCAATTCGAGTACGCTCTTGGCCGTATCGCAGCCGATGCCTTTGAGGGTATCGATAATCCAGCCATCAATTTCATCTGAGAATTCATCGAGATCGATATCATACTCTTCATCCTGCACATCGCGGAATACATCAATGGTATAACCGGTAATTCTGCTGGCCAGTTTAATGTTTAATCCGCCTTTTCCGATTGCAAGCGAAACCTGGTCCGGCTTCAGATACACATAAGCCCGTTTATTCTCTTCATCAATTTCCATGGAGGAAATTTTTGATGGGGTAAGCGCCCTGGTGATAAAAAGCTGTGTGTTATTGGTGTAATTGATAATATCAATATTTTCATTGTGCAATTCACGCACGATGCCATGTATCCGTGAGCCTTTCATGCCTACACATGCGCCAACGGGATCAATCCGGTCATCATAAGATTCAACAGCCACCTTGGCTCTTTCTCCGGGTTCACGTGCTATGCGTTTAATCACAATCAGGCCATCGAATATTTCCGGCACTTCCTGTTCGAGTAATTTGGCAAGAAAGGCATTATCACTTCTGGAAAGCATGACAATAGGGGTATTGTTTTTCATATCAACACCTTTTACCACTGCCCGCACATTATCTCCTTTCTTAAAGAAATCGGATGGTATCTGTTCATTTTTTGAAAGTACCAGTTCATTCCCTTCATCATCAAGCAGCAGGGTTTCTTTCTTCCAAACCTGGTACACTTCGCCGGTAATGATCTCACCAACGCGATCCTGATATTTCTTATAAAGTTCTTCCTTTTCCAGTTCAGAAACGCGTGAAGCAAGGGTTTGCTTGGCAGTAAGGATGGCCCGGCGGCCGAACGATTCAAAAGTGATTTCTTCAATGGCTTCTTCACCTACTGAATAGTCCGGTTCGAGTTTTACCGCTTCGCTGAGTTCTATTTGTGTATTCGGGTCTTCAACCATTCCATCTTCCACGATAATGCGGCGGCGCCATATTTCCAGGTCACCCTTTTCGGTGTTAACGATTACATCGAAGTTATCGTCAGACCCGTATTTTTTACGAAGCAATGTTCGGAATACATCTTCCAGCACCTTCATCATTGTGGGGCGGTCGATGTTTTTGAAATCTTTGAATTCTGAGAATGATTCAACTAAACCTTGGCTGTTCATGGTAATCGTTTTAAGTAATTAGAATTTGATCACTACGGTGGTTGATTTGATACTTAAAAAAGGAATTTCCGTTTGTATTAAACCTGCTTCTTTATTTTTTGGATCTGCGGCTTCTTCCAAAATCAGTTTCTCTTCATCGGCAAACAGGAGTTTTCCCGATTTCCTGACCCCGGTGAGCAGCAGGATATCTACTTCGCGGCCGGTATTTTTTTTATACTGCCGCAGTATTTTCAGCGGTTCACCCATACCCGGTGAGGAAACCTCCAGCGTATGCTGTTCACTGAAGGGGAATTCTTTGTCCAGTTCTTTTTGTAACCCTCTGCTGATCGAGGCACAATCTTCGATCGTGATGCGCGGATCGCGGTCAACAAAAACCTGCACCATCTGCCCTTCGCGCACCTTGAGTTCCACCAGGTAACTATCCTTCTCCGGCAGGAGTTTTTCCAGTATTTCTTTAATCCGTTCTTCGAGATTCGACATGGTTCAGGTACTGAAAATAAAAGAGGGGACGTTGGTCCCCTCTATTCAATCTGCGGCAAATATAGTGGATAAGTTGGAATTTGAAAATTAATAGTTTGAAGGAGGGTGTACGTCAAATTGGATATAGATTAACAGGACAATTAAGTAATTGAGTAACGTAGCGTAGTGAATACAGAATAGCAATTTAACCATTTAACCATTTAGCTATTTAACCCACCAGCCATTGCCTGACTAGATGAACGAGAATTGTCGCAGGCTCTTTGAAGGAGGTGTAAGACAAATCCATTAGCCTGCTAAGCAGTAGTTGGTATGCTCCCCGCGATGAAAATTGATATTTTGTGTTGCGTGTTGAATATTGAAAATTTTATACACGCAATATTCAATATCCAATTGGTCGTGACGGTATGCAGCTCAAATGCTCATTTGCTTTTGTCGTCTATGGTGTATTACAGACCTGCCATGAAGCCGGTTCCTTTATCAGATAGCATACGGATCATTTAACTATACCATGATTCTGCAGCCAGCCGCAATCGAGGAAGCTGTTAAAGCCAGTCTTTTCATTCTGGTTTTTGCGAACTTCATCCAGTTTGCCGGAAAGTATTTTCTGCTCTGCCAGCTGGTTACTTTTTGGCTTAAGAATGTTCTTAAAATACAACAACAGTACTCCCGGAAAATGCAAAGGGAGCGGATGTTTTGAGAAATAGTATTCTACCTGCCTGACCAGGTATTCAAGCAGCTCGTAATTTCTTAACTCATAATGGACAACCAGCATAAGCAGCCGGGCATGGTATTGAAAGGGCAACACTCTTTTATCGGCCACTTTTTCATGCATCATGAGGTTAATAAAAACAATAGCTCTTTCATATTCCCTGGCCCTCACCAGCCAATTCATAATGAGCAGGTAATTTCTGTATTCATGGATTCTGCTGATGCCGGGGGTGAACCGGTGTAATGATTTTTCAAATGTATCAATCAGGGCCAGGCATTCCTTTTTCCGTTCCATCGCATTCAGTACAGTAAGTTCGCTGGCCATAAGCAGGTGAAAATGATTATAGCTTAGCTGAGGATTTTCCGGATGCAGTTTCTTCAGTTTGGCCAGGTTTTTTTCGGCGGCCGGGAATTTGCCGGCATTAACAGCATCCATTATCACACTGTAATAAGTAAAGATCAACAGCATTTCGGTATAGTAGAATCCGCGGGGATAGGTCTCCATGATCTTTACTATCTCCATGCTCAGTTCGTATGCTTTTTGATGGTTTGATTCCATCCGGGCTTTCATGGCGTTTAAGCCCAAATGGAATCTTTTTGGGGCTTTTGATTCTGGCAGATTCTCAGGTTGAAGCAATGGATCGTTGAAGAGGATGGCCAGCCTTTCGTTTGCATCCGTGGATGGCGGTGTAAAAGGGGCATTGATCAGGGACCATTTAAAAAACAAATAACGGTATTCCACCGTGAGGGAAATTTCCGACAGCAGTTCTCTCCGATTCGAATAGTTATCCGCAATTTTCAGATCGTCTCCCGTATTCATCATCTGAGAGGTGGCTGCTATGGATTCTTCCCAGCGAATAGCGGCAAGAGCCAGTTCCTGAAATTCATGTAACTGGCAAAGCTTTTTCACCTCTTCGAGGAGTTCCAGTGCCTGCTCAAAGAATTGTTTTTCACAGAGTATTTCTATAGAGCAAAGCAGTTCCAGTACCTGGCTGTAAGGTGAGTGACTGCTTTTGCGAATTACCAGCGATTTCAGGATCAGTGAATAGAGGTAGGCTTTCGCCTTATGGAAATGCTCGTTGTAAGCAGCAAGGGGAAGCTGCTTTTTCAGTTTGCTTTCGTCGTAGGTGGCCTGTTTCGAAATGGCATTGAAAAGCTGCAGGTAAATGGTATCTGTTTCCGTTACATGGCGGCGGGCATATTGCTGGAAAAATTTTTTCTCAACCGCAGTTAAGGCATGAATGAGCTGAAATAGTTTATCACGGGGCATATGGGGGCGGATATCTCGCAAAGTTTAAAGTTAATTCATACAAATTCCTTACACATATCCGTTTTGAGATTTTTTTGTTTGGACTGGTTCAATTCTCTCGATAGTTTTCACCGTTTCAGTATTTCTCGCATACCCCGATACGGTGTTGTGAAGCAACCGGCAGGATGACGTTGATAAACTGCATGTTGTTGTTGCTATTGTGAGCAGGCCGTATGCTACCGAGATCAATAAAGGCGTACTGAAATGTAACCGTCCGGTATTTTACTAATCCGCACTCTATACGGTTACACGGGGATCTGCATCTTATCCGGGCATCCATGTATGGTGGATGCTTTCATATTCCTATATTTTCTTTGTGGCCTGAACCTTATGTTCCCAAGTCACTAGTATTATGAATATTTTTCTGCGGCTCGCGGTATTATCAAGATTGGTCTTTTTATTTCATGTTTGTACTGAAACATAAGATAGCATAATGCCGCCCATATACAGCGATCTTGCAATTTCTCTGGTTTTAACATTATACCTATTTTTACTGCTATACCGCTGTTCCTTATCTTACAACCGTCAAATAGCCCACCATGCCCCTACCACTACCCCTAAAGCCCATCTCCCTGTTCTTTCTGTTATGCTTCCAACTATTCTTTTCCCTGGCACAAATTGCACCTGTCAAACAATGGGATAATAGTTTCGGCGGCATCCGAAGTGATGATATGTATGTTATAATCGAAACAACCGATGGCGGATACCTGCTGGGAGGTGATTCTGACTCGCCAATCGGTGGCCAGAAATCGCAGGGCAGCCAGGGATTTAATGATTACTGGATCGTAAAAACTGATTCTGCCGGTAATAAATTATGGGACAGGCGCTTTGGGGGTAATAAGAAAGAAGAAATGTTTGATGTGATTCAGACCGCTGATCATGGCTATCTGATTGGTGGTTCGTCTTTGTCGACCATCAGTGGCGATCAGACTCAGGTGAGCCGCGGAGAACGGGATTTCTGGATCGTGAAAACCGATCAGTTTGGTAACAAACAGTGGGACAAAAGATACGGCAGCGCGCTGGATGATGTGCTGCGTTCAATGATCGCCACCAGCGACGGTGGGTTTATTTTAGGAGGCGAATCGTTGTCGGGTGCCGGTGGCGAGAAGACAGAACCCGGGATGGGGCAATATGATGTCTGGGTGGTGAAGACCGATGCGAATGGAAATATTGAATGGGATGAATCTTATGGTGGTACTGACAACGACAGGCTCAATGCCATCCAGGAAGCTCCGGGCGGCGGATATATCCTTGGCTGCTGGACGATTTCACCTTTTGGATTTGACGTCAGCCAGGCTGGTAAGGGGTTAACAGATATGTGGCTCCTGCGTATTGCTGCAGACGGCAACAAACTCTGGGATAAAAGATACGGTGGCAGTGATAATGAGTATTTGTATGCGTTGGATCAAACCAGCGATGGCGGATTTGTGCTTGCCGGTTATACCCGCTCTGAAGTGGGTGGTGATGTGACGGTGACAGGGGAAGGTGAATATGATTTCTGGATCGTGAAAACGGATGGTGCAGGGAACATAGCATGGGATCAGCGGTTGGGCGGAACGCTGGATGATAAAGCCAAATCCATTTACCAGATCAGTGACGGAAGCTACGTAGTAGGCGGGTGGTCGGAGTCGGATGCCGGCGGAGATAAGTCGACCGACTCCAAAGGAGGAACAGACTATTGGCTGGCAGGCCTCGATGCAGCCGGCAATATGCTATGGGACCTTGACCTTGGTGGTGGCGATGAAGAGCGGTTGCATGATGTACCGCAGACAGCAGATGGCGGTTTTATTATTGGCGGCCACTCCAATTCAGGAAAGAATGGCGATAAATCGCAGCTTAATGTCGGGTTGAGCGATTACTGGATCGTTAAACTGTCACCGGCCGCACAAGCGGTACTATATTATGCGGATGCTGACAGTGATGGTTACGGAAATCCGGCCATGGATACACTGGCTACAAGTCAGCCGGATGGGTACGTCTCCGATAATTCGGATTGTAATGATTCCGACAGTACCATCAACCCCTTTGCCGCAGATATTTGTAATGGCATTGATGATAATTGCAACGGGCTAACGGATGAGAATGCCATCCTGGCAACCATTGATCCGGAAGGCATGATGGAAGTTTGCAAAGGCATCAAAGTCACGCTCACGGCAAATAGCGGAGCAGGTATTAATTATCAGTGGCTTCGTAATGCAGTTCCCGTCGCTAATGCAACCAACAACACATTTACCACTTCACAACAAGGCGATTACCAGGTGATGGAAACAAATGCATTTAACTGTATGTCAACTTCCATGGTAACTACGATTAAAACCCTCAGCAAGCCCGATGCCGTTATTACTCCGCTGGGCAATACCGATATTTGCGAAACCGGTTCGGTGGTATTGCAGGCTAATACAGGCAGCAATCTTTCTTATCAGTGGATCAAGAACGGCAACAAGATCAACGGGGCTACCAGCAGCGCATACACAGCTACCGCGGCCGCGCTTTACAAAGTGGGCGTTACCAAAAACAACGGATGCAAGCAAACATCGGAAGCGGTTACCGTCGTTAAATCCTGCCGGTTGCCTGCTATGGAAGAGCAGATGGCCGGCCAATCAATCAGTATTTATCCCAATCCGGGCGAAGGCGCATTTACGATATCCTTTGACGGATGCTATTATGATGCTTCTTTTCGCGCAGAAGTGCAGTTGCTGAGTTTAGCGGGAAGCGTGTTGTATAGCGAACAGGTAACCGATTTAACCCGGCCGGTTTTTTTTAGTATCCCACAGCAGCAGCTGCCGGCAAATGGTTTGTACCTGTTACAGATGAAAATCTTCGATTCAGGCAGTCAATGGGCCGTAGCAACTTATACCAGGCAGGTAGTGATTCAGCAGTAGGTTGCATGCCATTACCGCTTCTCATGCATAGGTGACTTCTTGCAGGAAAGAAAGACAAAAGGCAACCCGGTTCTAAAGAGTGCAAATTCCTTGACAGAATGGTTGATATGTTATCTGCAGACATTAGCAGTGCCGGTGCTGTACCCATTTTGTTTACGTAAGGGTTACGGGTGCATTTATGGCCGCAACAAATCCGTCTATCATTCAGTAGTTCTTACTGATGGCTGTTCAAACTGTAACCAAACAATAGATTTTTAGTATTATTATGCAATGGTGACCGCACGGTTATTAACTGAAGCTGACTTGTTCGGTTGTAGCATGGCCATCCATTTGCAATATGCACTTGCATTTCATTCAATCTCATCACCATTCACCTCCAATCATGATCGCTGCTCTGAACTTTATCCTGCTGCACTGCAGAAAACAAATGAATCAGCTTTTTTCTATTAATAGCTGCAGCAACAGCCTTTGCTTTTTCAGTATGGGTTTTGCTTTGCTCTCGACCGGTGTCTTTTGTTCTGAAAATGTTTCGGCACAGCAACCCAATGTGCTGGTCATACAGCTGGATGATGCGCGGTATGATATGTTTCAGCCCAATGGCGGGCCGGCTTTTTTCAATACCCCATCCATAAACAGGATAGCAAATGAAGGGGTTAATTTTAAATATACCGGGGCAACTACCGCAGTTTGTGTTCCAAGCCGGGCTTCGTTTTACACCGGCCTTTACCCGCACCATCATGGCGCATTTGATAATGGTACTTCTCCCAAGCCCGGGCTTGATTATATCTCAACCATACTTCAGGATGCCGGGTATTATACCGGCTTCATTGGTAAATGGTTGCTGAACGACAAGCTGCCGGATTTACCTATAGGATTTGACTATTGGGCCATAACGGATGATGATGATACGCACTTTGATCTACCTGTACGGTTTAACGACAGCACGGTGGTAAATTATGAAGGCCATGATGCGGTGGTGTATACAAACCTGGCCCTTTCTTTTCTGGATACGGAAGTGCCTTCCGGACAGCCCTGGTTGCTGTTTGTAAATCACCGGGTACCGCATTTGCCTTTTGAACCCATCAGCACGGAGGACAGCCTGTATCAGTTTGTTTCCATTCCTTTCCCGGAAAACTTCGATCCCTATAGTAAAGCTTTTCCTTCTTACCTCTATCCGGGACATGCGTTCGAAGGAGACTCCGCTGAAATGGATCAATACATCCGCGATTATTTTGAGACCTGTCATGCCGCCGAATACAGCGTGGAAAGGTTGATAGGATATCTTGATACCAATAATCTGTTAAACAATACCATGATTATTTTTACCAGCGACAACGGCTATTTTCTGGGTGAACATTACTTTGAAAGAAAGAGCCTGGCATATGATGAAGGATTAAGGTTGCCTTTGTTTATTCGGTATCCTGCCTGGTTTGCTCCAGGTACAATAGTTGAGAATGAATTTGCTGCCAACATTGACCTGGCACCCACTATACTGGAAGCGGCCGGCATTCCGGATACGTTTAATATGGACGGCATTTCGTTGCGGAAACTGGCTTCGGGGGAATTACATCGCAAGGATTTTTTCCTGGAAAACTATACCGACAACGGAAACAACTGGGAGGCCGTTCGCTCGCTTAACTATTTGTATATCTACAGTTATTGCAGTACGGTAACCGAAGAATTTTTTGATCTGACCATTGATCCGCAACAAAATAACAACCTGGTTAATGACCCGGATTATGCAACACTTATTCAACTATACCGGCTGAAGCGCGACAGCATACGCCTGGCAACGAATGATACGATCTTTCCGTTGCTGCAACCCTGCTTCCCGGAATCTGAGTATTATCTGGATGCAGACAATGATGGGTATGGCAATCCGGCACAATTCGTCAGGGCAGCAGCTGCACCATCAGGATATGTTGATAATGACTACGATTGCAACGACGATACGTCGGCCAATGGGGCACAGGTATATCCCGGAGCAGGCGAACTGTTGAATGGCCTCGACGAAGACTGCGATGGAATCATTGATGAGGTAAGTACCTGGTATGCTGATGCTGACCAGGATGGCTTTGGCAATGCTGCCGATACTGTTCTTGCTGTGGAATTGCCGGCAGGATATGTGGCAGATCAGACAGATTGTAATGATGATGTACTGGCTGGCGCCACTATTTTTCCGGGAGCTCCGGAAGTATTCAATGGCATAGATGATGATTGTAACGGACTGATTGATGAAGAGCTGGTTTTTGAAGATGCAGACCAGGATGGTTTTGGGAATCCCGCAGTGTTTGCGGAGGCAGGTGATTCACTGCCCGGATATGTGACAGATGATACGGATTGCAACGATGACCCGCTGAATGGAGGAAGTACGGTTAATCCGGCGGCTACAGATCTGTGTAACCTGATTGATGACAACTGTAACGGGATAACGGATGAAAACGCAACCATAGCAACCATCAGCCCGGAAGGTATCGTTTCCGTATGTACCAGTACCGACGTGGTTTTTACCGCCAACACAGGCAGCGGTATTACTTACCAATGGCTTAAGGATGGTCAAGCCATTGCAGGTGCGACCAACTATATATACACTACCACCAAAAAAGGCGACTACCAGGTGATGGAAACCAATACATTCAGCTGTACCTCCACCTCGCAACCTACTACCCTGAA
>CAZGBP010000081.1:0-16338 GCA_964524035.1 uncultured Bifidobacteriaceae bacterium | reverse complement strand
ACAAATGTGTCTGCGGAGCACTGAACCGCCACTTTTGCCAAACCCGTGTTAGCGGCTGCTCTATTTCTGTCCATGTGAATGAACTTCATATTTCGTAAATGCCTTTCCGTTGAATTTGCAAATTGCTTCACCGTCTGTTACATACCAAAGCTCATTTTTCTTGTCTTTGTATATTGTCCATATTGAGTTGCCGACAAGCCCGTTTTTGGTGGTATAATTTGTCAAATTAGCTCCATCATACTTCCATACTCCTGCATCAATAGTTCCAATCCAAAGATTTCCATTTTCGTCTTCGTTTATTGTCCAGGGTCGGGCTAATGTTCCTTCCTTTCCCTGAAGTTTTTTCAGGAAGTCACGATTAGCTAAACCTTTTTCGTCCGTAAAATTTATAAAACCTTTTCCATTGAACTTGAACAAACCTGCTCCATTGTTACCTGCCCAAATATTTCCAGCTTTGTCCTGAAATAAAGTTCTTACAGCTGCTTTGTCTAATCCTTGCTCGGTAAAAAAAGTAAAGGTATTTCCGTCATAACGACAAACGCCCTTCTCCTGAGTCCCAAACCAAACATTGCCTGCGTTGTCAGTTAGAGTGGAATAAACACTATATGGTCTGTTCACATCAGAGGGTGATGGGTTATATGTGTCGGGGTGAATGGTAAAACTTGTAAATGATTTACCATCATAAAAGCATAAACCGTTTAACTGCCCAAAAAAAAGTCCGCCTTTTGTATAGTTAAGTTTCCCTGATGGTGCATCGTTAATCTTGTCGGTATAGTTGGTAAACGAAACTCCGTTAAAACTACAAACGCCATCCCGTGTAGAGAACCATAAATCGCCATTTACATCATCTTCAATTTTCCAAACAAAATTGCTTACCAAACCGTGCTTGTCGGTAATACGTGTCAGGGTTTTGCCGTCATAACGATACACTCCTTCGCCATTGCTTGCTAACCAGTAGTTATCGTTTTTGTCCTGATAGATACAGCCAATGTTTTTGCCAAGTTCTATAACGGTGTCGCCAATACTTAAAGGTATTTTCTGTTCAGTTTTAATCTCTTTCGGCTTTTGATTTTGTCCGTTGCACGAACTAAACGCAGTCAAAACGCTGAAAAGTACTGTCGTGTTTAAAATCATTTTTATTATTCTCATTTGTCCCTGTTTATTTTGTCGGTTGTTGTTTGCAGATCGTCCAAGAGGTGCCGCTAACGAATGAGACTTTGAGTTGGTGAGCGTTTGAAACATTTCACGGCTTCGCCGCAATAAAGTTAAGCAAAGGCTGCACTTTCTCTGTCCGCACTTCGTGCTCACTAACTCAAAGCCTATGTGCCTGTTGCACAACTCACCAAACATAGTGAATAAGTAATTATAATGATTGGATGAAATTAAAAGAGGGTATCTGATCTTTGAAGTATGCAAGGCAGAAAGCACATTACTCCCAAGATGCTTTACCAGGTGCATCTGAATGACCTGGTTTCAAAGGAAAACTTCTACCGCAGGCTGGATGCGGCTATTGATTTACATTTTCTGTATGGGCAAACAGCACGTTACTATGGAAGCGAGGGTCAGGACAGCATAGATCCTGTAGTATTTTTCAAGATTTGTTTGGTGGGGTACCTTAACACTATTGGCTCCGATCGCTAGCTGATGGAGTATTGCAGCAACTGCCTCGACGTGCGCCTGTATTTGAAATATGATATCGATGAATCACTTCCCTGGCACAGCACGATCAGCAGAACCAGACAGTTGTATGGGGAAGAAGTTTTCCTTGCGCTGTTTAAAAAAGTATTAAGCCTTTGTATAACAGCAGGCATGGTTCGTGGCAAACGCCAGGCGATCGACAGTGCTTATGTAAAAGCCAATGCCAGCCTGGACAGTTTGGAGGAAAAACAAATACTGGATGATGTCGAACAGTACAGTACGGAGTTGAATGAAGAAAGCGAATACAAAATAAAACCAGCAGGTATTACCCCACAGGATAAATCAACCTCAACGTGAGTGCAGAAAAATACCAATCCGTTGACCAGCATCATCAATGGAAAAAACAAGCCTATAAAGACATGCCCGGTGGCAGTGGCAAAGTTACCGGTGAACACGGTGACCTGGTACGGTCCAAATTCTTAAGCAACCACACCCATTATTCACCCACAGACCCTCATGCACGTATCGCAGTAAAACCGGGCAAGGCGCGGCAGATGAACTACTATGCGCAAATTGCAGTGGATGAAAGCCATCATGTGATCACGGGTGCAGGCAGTGATTTTGCCGATAAGCGCGATAGCGAATGCCTGGCACATATCCTGGGTCAAACGATCAGCAACTTAAAGGAAAATGATATTGTCCTGGAGCAAATCACTGCTGATGCAGGCTACTCCAGTGGCAGCACACTCCAATACTGCAGTGAACATCACATAGATGCGTTCATACCCAACTTCGGTCAGTACAAACACAGTCGTGAGGGCTTTATTTATAACGAAACGAAAGATCAGTATGAATGTATGCGTGGCAATATGGCGATCCTGCCATTCAAAAAAATAAGATACAGTTTTGACAAGCATGCGATGAAGGTTTACCGCAGCGACAACAGTAAATGCAAAAGTTGTCCGTTAAGAAGCAGTTGTATTGGCAAGGGCGACTATAAAAAGATAGAGCACAGCATCCACAAGCCTTTGTATGATGCCATGCATGAAAAGATGCAAACCCCTTATGCCAAACAGCTCATGAAAAAACGCAGCAGCACCGTAGAGCCGGTGCTGGGAACGCTGCTCAATTTTGTAAACCTGCACAGGTGCAACACACGTGGCATTGAACAAGCCAACAAACATGTGATGATGGCTGCACTCTCCTACAACCTCAAAAAGTATTTGAAGTTTACCAGCCGGAAAGTGAATATAAAAGCGCAGGCAATGACTACAGAATTAATAAATACGCTGGACAAGGCCTTTTCAGGCTTATTTTTAAACTACCAGGCTGTTAAGTGCACCATTTTGAAATATCGGCTCAAAATAAGTTGTTGATCCAAAAAATCACTCCTTCAAACCGCTCTGAAATAAATTCCTGATAAAAAACAGAAGGCTTCTGTTTTTATCGAAGTTGTGCAACGGTTACTTATGTTATGCGTTCGTGCTTTATTTATCTGTCAATGAATTTAATATCGTCTAAATAAATAGTACATCCATTAGGATTCCATGCTCTATCTGTTACCCAGCAAAATCCACCAATCATAGAGGTTAAATTATCGTTACGGGTAAAATCAATCCTATATTCTTGCCAATTAGCTGTAAGTGTGAGTAACCCAGTTGTTCTGGGAGGATTAACGCCATCGCTAAATTTTCCGGTCACACCACCGACTTTGAATTCTGCCTTTTCTCCACCTTTGCCACCCTTTGCCATGAATATTAAACTTTTAGCACATGAAAAATCGTATTTTATTGGGTCGGGTTTGGTCTGGTCCCATTTACAACCTGCACAAAACCAATAAATACCTGCCCCAATCCAGCCATCGCTTTGGCATGGTTTATCAGTTTTTGCTGAATATTCGATTTTCGTGCAGGTTGTTCCTGAAAAAGGCGCTGCATCGCATCTCGTATCAATCTTTAAGTCATTTGCGTTACACATAAATCCACTTGGAATAAAATATTCTTCAACATTAATAACATAAGGTGATGGACAAGGAGGGATTTTTACAGTGATGAAAAACACAGATGAATGTGCCAAACCATTTTCACCTGTTCCAATTAAGGTATACTCATATTTGCCTGGAGCAACATTGCTACCTACCTCTATCATTACTTTGCTATCAAAGTTTGGTAATGTAGGAGCATCAGGGCTAAAAGTAAACCTAATATCCTGTTGCTGTCCTTGTGCTTCAATATTTACAGGTTTTTTGAAATCCAACCCAAGAATAGAAGCATTTTGTATTGAGGCATTGGTTTCACTTCTTTCCCCTTGAAATACGACAATTTCTAAAGGCTTAATGCTTACTACAAAATGTGGTTTACAAACTGAATAAAGTTCGTTGCCGAAAAATATTGCCAAAATTGCAATGATTGTTCCAACAATAAATCGCCAATCTTTCCAAATTGGAGTTGAAGTTGCGGTAGCTTTTTTTCGTGCCATTGTTTAAAATTTTAGTTCATAAATAATATCTATTTCCTATAATATGTTTGAATTATGCAGTGTCCCCAAGCATGACGCATAACAATTTGGTTAGCGCTATTAATAGCGGGTATTTTCGGCATTAGGTTTTGAGTTGTGAAAATAAAAAAGCTTGATAAGTAAATGTTTAGAGATTTGGAAGAACTTTTTACGCATAGCTCCTATTTCTGCATCGCTGATTCCAATACCTATCATATCTTCAAATCAAACTGTAGCTTTCAAATATAAAAAAACTGTCACTATTGTCCGGCTAATGTCAGTTAAAGCCCAACAGAACCCTTTTCATCCAATAACCCTGCGCTTAAGCGTAGTGTTATCGGATGCAGGCAGGTATTGGGCTTCAGCCAAGAACCCGATGTTTTAGCCGGTCAAGAATGATAAAAAAACAATTCCACTAAGTTTCCGGCTGTTTCTCTTCGTGCAGTTTCCTCAAAAAGAAAGCCTCTGAGACCCAAAGAAAAATGTTCCTATAACTTCGTTGATGCGATTCCGTCTTTTAATAAACCACCTATCCGCACTCACACCCGCACAAGATTTTCGTTACAACAAGCACACGGCGTGCGACATATACGAAACAGATTATTGGGAGTTGAGAATGAAGCAAGTGAGCAAAGTAAACCAGAGTATTGAATACAGAATAACCAATGACCGGCTTCGCCGCAGCAATTTAACAATTTAACAATTTAACAATTTAACCATTAGCCATTAGCCATTTAACCATTTAGCCATTTAACCCACCAACCACTGCTCTACAAAATGACCCAACTGTCATACCCCACAGCAAGTTCCGTTGATTATTGATTGAATCCTCCTAACTTTGATTGAATCTTTTCCGGCAGGCGGCTCCCACCAGGAATGTAACCGGCCGGATTCGTTTGTAAGCGTTTTAAATCCAGTACCATGAAGAAAATGCTAAAATATCTTGCCCTGTTGTTTTTCCCTTTACTCACCTACGGGCAACAAGCGGCCATCATGAATACCAACATGCAGATCTATGCCTCCTTAAACGGTAAACCGGTAGCCTGGGCCACTACCATTGTGGAAATTCACCTCGACAAGAATACAGGCGCCTTTGAAGTACTCCTGCTTACCGACCACCTGAACCTGGCCGTTACGAATCCGGATTTTGTGCCTTCCGGCGAAAACCTGGGCAAAATTTTAAGCCTGCGCGGCACCATCCCCATCTATGATGTGCTGAACAACAACAACAATGTGATGAATATGAATATTGACCTGATCGCCAATTTCAACAACATCGATTTTCCAACCAACTTCTCCTTCTCTATCCTACGGCTTAATCCCAACGACAGAAAAGGATTTTCTGTAATGGTTAAAGGCAGCCTTTCCATATCAAAACTGGGTATCACCAACCTGGCGTCGTTTGATGATGAACTTGGCATATCGCTGAGCTTTACCGGAATTTAAAGCTAACCGCCTCATTGCCTGAACAGCCTGATCGCATGGAAAACCAAATACCCCTTATACGGAAGTTTCCTCTTATGCTAACTTTCATACCCCGTTGATGAATTCGCGCAAACACTTAATTATCCTGTTACTCTTAGGTTCGGTGGGAATTTATGTTGCCGCCACCGGCCTGCATTCCTGCAAACAAAAAAGCAGCTCAGCCACCTCCTATGACTTTTCCGGCAGCAATACCTTTGTTGGCCCGGAAACCTGCCGTAGCTGCCACGAGAAAGAATACAGCGATTGGCTGGCATCAGACCACTACCGGGCCATGATGGTGGCCAATGAAACAACCGTAGCAGGAGATTTTAATAATGCAACGTACCAGGCCGATGGCGTGACCAGCAGGTTTTTCAAACGCGGCGAAAAGTTTTACATCAACACAGAAAGCGGTGATGGCAGCAACCGGGATTATGAAGTGAAGTATACCTTCGGCTACTATCCGTTACAACAATACCTGGTAGCATTTCCGGGAGGCAGGATGCAGGTGCCGAGGGTATCCTATGATGTCGTGAAGAAAAAATGGTTTCACCAGTATAGCGGGCAGGTAATCGACCACCGCGACTGGTTGCATTGGACCCGCCAATCGCAGAACTGGAATTCGATGTGTGCCAGTTGCCACTCCACCGGCCTGCAGCGTAACTATGATGAAGCGAGCGACAGCTATCATACTACCTTCAGCCACCTGACCGTCAGCTGCGAGAGTTGTCATGGTATGGGTAAACACCATGTGGAGTATATTAATACCAAATCTTATCAGGAAGGAAAAAAAGCAGCAGGCTCCTTTCTCGTGCTGAATAAAGATGCAAACAACAGGCAGGAACTGGCAGGCTGTGTGCAATGCCATGCGAGAAGAATGGAAGTTGCCGCTGATATAATACCCTCATCGGAAGTGCTCGACAATTTCATTCCTACCCTACCCACTACAGAAAACTACTTCGCTGACGGGCAGTTCAGGGACGAAGACTATGAGTTCGGGTCCTTTACACAAAGCAAGATGTACCACCGGGGTGTGAAGTGCAGCAATTGTCATAATCCGCATACGGGAAAAACAGTTGTTTCCGGCAATAAACTTTGCCTGCAGTGCCATCAGCCGGAATATGATGCGGCTTCGCATCATTTCCATACAATCAATACTGATGGTGCCATGTGCATCAGCTGCCATATGCCAACGCGTATCTATATGGGTAATGATGTACGTCGCGATCACAGTTTCCGTATTCCGCGGCCTGATCAAAGTGTAAAGTATGGCGTGCCGAATGCCTGCAACAAATGCCATGAAGATAAATCCAGCCAGTGGGCAGCAGCGGCCGTTGTAAACTGGTATGGCCCGGTGAGGCCCCATCGTTACACCGATGAGCTGATACCGGGAAGTTTACTCGATGCCAATTCATTCATGCATTTGAACAGGCTGCTACTTGATACCTCCGTTACGGATATCATCCGCGCTACGGCAGTCAGTTACATGAGCAACCTCATCACCGAAGAAAGCATCAATGCCATCCGGAAATGCCTTCGCGACAGCAGCGCCCTGGTACGCAATGAAGCAGCGGCAGCGCTTCTCAGTTTTCCGGCGCAGTTGTGGATGCAAGATGCCATTCCGCTGCTGCAAGACCCTGTTCGCGCGGTTCGTGCAACAGCAGCCAATGCATTGTTTGGAATTCCGAAGGAAACAATAGGGAGTGAAAACCTGCCCGCTTATGAAAAGGCGAACGCGGAATGGAAAAACCTGATGTTCAACCACGCTGATTTTCCGACCGGCAATCTGATGATTGCGGATTATTATTACAGGGCGCAGGATTATGCGCATGCCGAAAAATATTTTCTGCGCTGTTTGGAGATGGATAGCCTGGCAAACTATGCACGCATCAATCTGTCGGGAGTATACAATGCCTCCGGTCAAAACGACAAGGCACTGCACATTCTCAACCAGGCATTGCAACTTGATCCTGAAAATGCTGAAATACACTACCGGCTTGCTTTACTGCAAGCAGAACTAAAAAATACCGACGCTGCATTAGATCATTTCGAGCTTGCCTATCGCGGAAAACTTGATCATGACAGGCTCTATTACAACTATGCGCTTTTTCTTCAGCAATCGGGCCATACAGCAAAAGCTGCTCACCTTTTCAATGAAGGACTCAGCAGGTATCCGGATTCAGAACAATTAAACTATGGGGCTGCCTATTTTTACCTTCAGACCAACCAACAGGAAAAAGCGGCTGCCTGTATCATCAAACTGAAGTCGTTGAATCCGGGCAATCCGCAATACAGTGAATTATTTCAATTGTTGAACTAGCAGATCAACCTGCCTGCAGTGTGGCGGCAAAGATCAGTCAGGCCATTTCCTCCAGTGCCCTGAATTCTTCACGAACCGGCAGAAAACAGTCAATTACTTTACAGGCAGTATGTGCCACTGCCGAATGGGGTGTATTGGAAGGAATAAAAGCCGCCATGCCCGGCTTCAGCATTTTCTTTTCGCCGGCAATATTGAATTCAAGCGTGCCTTCAATCAGGTGCGTCCATTGTTCATGCGGATGCTGATGTTCGGCAAGCACCACTCCTGCCTCAAGGTCAAAGTATCCGAAAGTAGCCTGTTCGGAGTGGTACACCGTACCGGAAATTCCCGGCCAGATGTCTATTCTTTTCCTGGTATCAAACTGAATGTACGGCATGTTTTTATTGCAAATATCGTAATACAATCATTTCAAGAGGTAACTAAGACGAGGTGTGGGCGTGGCACAATTCCTTTATATTGTTAAGTAATGGCAGGTGGGTTAAATGGTTAAATGGTTAAATGGTTGAATGGCTAAATGGTTGAATGGCTAAATGGTTAAATGGCTAAATGGCTAAATGGCTAAATGGCTAAATGGCTAAATGGCTAAATGGCTGAATGGCTGCGGCGAAGCCGGTTACTTACTATTCCATACTCTCTGCTCTGCTTTACTCACTTACTCAAATACTTGATTTAAACACCCAATAATCCATATCTAATTTGTAGTACAGGCCACCCAGTAGTATGACAATTGCTCTTCCCCGCGCTCTTCCCTGGAAGAAAAAAATATTCACTATTCAAAAATCAATAATTTACTTTACTCTCTTAATCTCCAGGTGAATGAAAATCAACTTCCACTTTCTGCTTGCCCTCCTGTTCTATGGCTGTACTTTCGCGCAACCGAATGCCACTGAGACTTTTACACCAGGCACCTGGATATTCCGTGAATACAATTCAGATATCGTGCAGGTCACCTTCCGGCCCGATGATTATACACACAATGAGAATATCAGTGATGCGGTAATCCTGAAACCCGCTTTTGAAGCCAAATCAAAAAGAGTAATGGCAGCAACTGATGCCGACAAGATCCGGCTGCAGCGTGGCGAAATAATGGTTGCAGGCACCTCGCTGAAAATAAACAGGAACAACAGTGTGGTGAATATAAAATTCCAATCAGGCAACGGCTACCGGGGTTTTGATATTGCCATGGAAAAGGGAGAACGCTTTTTTGGTGGCGGCGAACGTGCATTGCCACTTGACAGACGGGGCAACCGTTTTAACCTCTATAACGGACCGGCGTATGGCTATGGAGAAGGTGCAGAAAACCTAAACTATTCTGTTCCTGTCATTACTTCTTCAAGAAAATACGCACTCTTTTTTGATAATGTAGCCAAAGGATATTTTGATATTGGAAAAACAAATAAAGAGGTGCTGCAGTATGGTACATTTTCCGGTGACCTCACGTTCTATCTTATTACGGGAAATGATTACCCCGAAATTCTCAATGCCTATCACCGGTTAACCGGCACACAGCCACTTCCGCCACGCTGGGCACTCGGCACTTTCATGAGCAGGTTCGGCTATACTTCGGAAAACCAAACCCTTGAGATCTATAATAAAATGAAACAGGAAGGCATTCCGTTTGATGCGGTGATCTTTGATTTGTTCTGGTTCGGCGACAGCATCAAAGGAACATTGGGTAACCTTGACTGGGTGAATAAAGAGAAATGGCCCGATCCGGCGAAAATGATTGCCGGCTTCAATACCGATGGCGTTCAAACCATCCTGATCACTGAACCATTTATCCTGGAAGGCACACGGACCTACGATTCCTTCAAGCCCTATCTGGGTATTGACAGTACCGGTAAATTATATACACTCGACAAATTCTATTTCGGTAAAGGCGGACTGATTGACCTCTTTCAAAATGATGCACAACTTCATTTCTGGAAGTACTACAAACAACAAATGGATATTGGGGTAGAAGGCTGGTGGGGCGATTTAGGGGAACCGGAAAATCATCCGTCAGACCTGTATCATAAGTTGGATGATTTGGGTTATAAGCGGCTCTTCAGCGCCGATGAAGTGCATAATGCTTACGGTCATTACTGGACAAGAATGTTATTCAATCAATTTGCTTTACACTATCCTGAAAAGCGGTTGTTCAGCTTAAACCGCAGCGGCTTTGCCGGCACACAGCGTTACGGAATCTTTCCCTGGAGCGGTGATGTAAGCCGCAGCTGGAGTGGACTGAAGGCGCAATTGCCCGTTATGCTGGGCATGAGTATGAGCGGCATTCCGTATGTGCATGCAGATGCCGGCGGTTTTGCCGGTGGCAGCGGCGACAATGAATTATATGTAAGGTGGATACAGTTCGCACAGTTTACACCCATTTTCAGGCCGCACGGTACAGGCCTTTACGAAGTAGATCCAAGGGCCTTCAGCTTTCCCAGCGAAATTGCCCTGATCGATACCCCTTACCGTGCCATTGCAAAAGCTGCCGCCCGGCAACGGTATGAAATGCTTCCGTACAACTACACCATGAGTTACCTGCAAACCGCCGAAGGAGCCCCGTTGGTTAGCCCGTTGTATTTTTATTACAGCCACGACAGCACAGCCACCCGGATCGAAGATCAGTATATGTGGGGCGAAAACATACTGATTGCGCCGGTGCTGGAGAAAGGCGCCCAATCACGAAAGCTCTATCTGCCTGCGGGTAACTGGTACCGGTGGAAGGACAATGAAATGATAGCGGGGCGTACCTGGCTGAAAGAAGAAGTTACACTCAATGACATTCCGGTTTATGTAAAGGCAGGAAGCCTGGTACCGTTATTACCATCCAACCTTGAAATCATGAACACTACGCAGTACAGCACCAAAGAAATTACCTGGCATTATTATGCGGCGGATCAGTCATCAACAAGTGTATTGTTTGATGATGACGGTGTCAGCAAAAGCTCTCTGGCTTCCGGCAAATTTCAACTGATTACCGCCACGGCCACCCCTGAGAATTCAACTTTCCATTTTGAATTTTCAGGCAGTAAAGGCGCATTTGAATCGGCACCTGCCGGCCGGACATTTCATCTGGTCATGCATGGCGTGCCGGCAACTGCGAAGCCGGTAGCCTCCAAAAATGTACAAGTGGAAAGTGCATTAAACGAGCGTAATGAGTTGGTGCTGACTTTCAAGTTTACGGGGAAGAAAGTCAGTTTTAGTGTAGCTGAATAGAAACGAAACGTTTGAATATTGATAGCATGATAAGCATGGCGGTCTATGTGCCAGCAAATTCACATGCTGGTTTTAGATTCCGGTTTACAGTCATTTTATAAATAGCATACTGATGAATGCCAGGCTCAGCAGCAAAGAGCTCAGCGCATTGAGCGACATGGTACGTTCAAAAGTAATGATCGGTTTGCCTTTCCTGAAGCCAACATACCATTTCAGAAAATAAATGTTAACCGGAATCAGTGCCAACAGGTAGATTATGATATTCAGTACCTGGTGATCTGTATAGAACAAGTAACACAATAAAACGCTTGCCATCACAAATACCACGGAGGTAAAGAGGAAGGTGCCATTAAGTCCAAGCATGCGGCTCAATGTGTAATCGCCGTGTTTCTCATCTTCTGCATGCTGATAGATTTGCGTCATCGGATAGCTGCCCAAAAGGAAAAGCGTGCTCACAATACCGTAACCGACGTTATCAAACAAGCTAACCGGTTCGCCTGCGCCCGCCTGCACTGCCATATAGGTAAAAAATCCCTGGAAGACAACCACCGTTATTGCCCCGGTCACCGGATACTTCTTCAACCTGATTTTTTCATAGCTGTAGGCCTTCGAAACTAGCAGGTAGATCAAGGCCATTACGGCAAAGGGCAAATTGACCAATAAAGCAATAAGCAGCGAGAAAAGATCAAAAGCCAGCACTACGTACCACAGTTCCCGGGTCACCTCAGGCGGATGCTTTAAACCGCCAATGCTTTCCACGTCTCGATCAAAGTAGCTGTTGTAACCGTTGCTGGCCGGGTAAATAAAAATATGCAATGCGATAAAAACCATGGCAGCCCTGTAGACATCCACTTCTATCGGTATTAAAGCAAACCAATAAACAGGCATTAGAAATATGGAGAAGGGAATTCTCAGGTGGTGAATGGCATTCAACCAGGCGCCGGATCTTGTTGTCATACTTTCTAAAAGTACTATTTATCGGAGATTAGGCTATTATCTAAAGGGGAGTAGGGGTACGGCCATTCGATTGTCTTGTCAGGCAATGGTTGGGGGGTTGAATGGTTAAATGGTTTAATGGTTTAATTGCTAAATTGCTAAATGGTTAATTGGGGTACCGCTAATTATCATGGTTTGGGAGCGCAATAAAAAAATCTTAAAAAGATTTACCATGTGTTGCTTTTATAACCTGCTTCATGATAAACGGAAACCGTTTCAACAGGCCAATTGAGGGAGTAGAAAGGGATGTATTAACCAACAATGGTTGTAACAGCCGGCCGGCGTTCAGCCGCGAAGAGAAATGCTGCTTCCAGAGCTTGCCATACGATTGCTCCATCTCCATTCTCGAAATTTCAGAGTCCAGGAATTTCTCAAGCAAACTGAAACAAAGGGCGGCTCCTTTAAAAGCCATGCTCATGCCATTGCCACAAAGAGGTGCTATCAATCCTGCCGCATCACCTACCATCAGCACATGCTTTTCAACAGCCTTCTTATTTTCGAATGAAATCTGGGAAATCGTTTCCGGCTGTTCAAAAAGAAAAGGATCTCTGTTCATAAATATTTTCTTCAGCAGCGGATTTAACGAGAGCAGTTGATCTTCCATGTCACGGATGTTTCCGCCAAATGCTTTCAGGTTTTCAGCTTTTGTTAGATAACAAAGGCAATACCTATCCCCTTCCACCTTTGAAATGCCACAATACCCTCCTTTAAAATTGTGGAGTTGAATACAATCAGGTGCCAGATCTGATTTTATATGATACTTCACTCCTACCCAATTCGAATCTGCCTTTTTTGGCAGGGTGATATAGGAGCGCTGTAAAGTCTTATCCAGGTTCGAACGTTTTCCGAATGCCCCGATCACCACTTTTGCCGGGTATTCTTTTCTGCCTGCCTGTACAACCATCAGGTCGCCCTGCAGGGTAATTTCCTCCGCTCTGGTATCTTCAAGTATTGTCGCGCCTTTCGATCTTGCAATGGCTGCCAGCGAAGAATCGAGTAAAAACCTGCTGATACCGAATCCGCCCGGGACCAGCGGATGCGTAATCAGGTTTCCGCCTGCCGAAGAAACCTGCAGGCTGTTAATAAGTGGTAACTGCATCTCACGCAAGGGCAGGCCTATTCTCTCCAGGAAATGCCATGACTCCATGGAAACATATTCACCGCAAACCCTGTGAAAAGGATAGCGCTTTTTTTCCAATACTACAACAGACCTTTTTGCCTCAGCCAGTTGTATTGCCAGTGAAAGTCCGGCCAATCCGCCTCCAACTATTACTGCGTCGAAAACCTCTTTCATGCGTCGTGAGGCACCTCATCCAATCATTTTGCCGGTGCGGCAGTTTTATAGATTAGCAAATACCTGAAAGCCCATTCCCAACTGATTTCGGCCGTTGCTATCAGTGCACGGGAAAGCAGGTACCACCATTCCTCTTCATGAAAGCCCCGCAATACCGACACCGGCGCATCATGCTTCACCAAATATGAACGGGAAAAAAGAGCAGTAAGCCCCTTGATGCTGTGATACGCTAAACGGTTCCTTTCAAGATCATTCACTACAAAGCCAACGGCTGCCTGTGATTTCATCAGCCTCAACAGGGTAATGATCTGCTCATCGGTGAAATGATGCATGAAAAGCGTATTCATGATTATATCATATCTCTTTCCGGATCCCAGATGCTGAAACACATCTGCCTGCAGAAATTCTATTTCAGGTAAGTGGATATTATTCTGCCGCGCATAGTCTATGGCCGCACCGCTTGTGTCAACTCCTGTCAGCTGCAATTTAATATGATTGCGTTTTCCCCAGGCCGACACCACTTTTAACATATCCCCTCCGCCGCATCCCACATCAAGGATGGAAAGCTGATCGTGGCCCGTTGCCAACCGGGCAAGTCCTTTAAGTGTAATACGATAGCCGCCAAGGAAGCGATTGATGGTATGCAGTTCCCGGTAATTCAGATACAGGTCTTCTTCCGGAAGGTGCTGACTATCCATTAACTCAGGGCCCGGATGCCTGACATCAAATATCATGACTATGCGATTACGGGTTTCATGAAAGCCGTTTCAATGGTAATGCCCGGACCAAATCCTGCAGACAGGATTCGTTTTTTCTTTTTCCAGCTTGCATGGTCCAGCATCATTCGCTTTAATACGAAAGCAATGGTAGGAGAAGACATATTTCCAAAATTGCGCAATACTTCATAGGATTCTGTCAGGTTACCATCCGTTAACCGCATACCGCGCTTTACGGCCTCCAGTATCTTACGGCCTCCAGGATGAATGGCCCAATGCGTTACTTTTGATCTCCTCGAATTGAATGATTCCAGCGCCTCTTCCATCATTGGTCCGGCATGGTCTTCAATCAACTGTGGTACAAGTGCATCGAGCCCCATCAAAAATCCTTTCTCTGAAGGGTGCCAGGTCATCATCGCTTTTCCCTCATGAAGCACTTTTGAAAAAAATCCATTAATGGCAAATGCCGGATGTTCCGTTTTCCTGCACTTTTTTCCGGAAGAAATCAACATGGCTGCTGCACCATCTGCGAACAAGGAATTCACCACCAGGTTCTGGCTATCCAGTTCGGGCTGAAAATGCAATGAACACAACTCAACCAGTACAATCAGTACCGTAGCTTCCTCATCCGCGCAGCAAATGGCATCGGCCATCTTCATTGCATGAAAGGCCGCATAGCATCCCATGAAATTAACACTCGTGCGGGCTATGTTTGCACCCAGTTCCAATTGCTGCATCACCTGCAGGTCCAATCCGGGTGCAGACATGCCGGTACAACTTACCGAAATCAGATGTGTTACCGGCAGCAATTTTTTCTTTTCCTTCTTTCCAATATTTGCCAGGCAATCTTTTGCAGCTTCCACAGCCATATTTACTGCGGCAGCCTGGTAGATCCCCATTCTCTTGCTGAGGGAAGGAAGAATGGAAGACGCATCAAACAGCAAAGGATTATGCCCGTTGTTAAAAAAATCAGGTAATACAGAATGACGGTATTCAATACCACTCTTCTTGTAAATAACCGAAAGCTTTCTGCCTGTATCTTCCGGCATACTGAAATAGCGTACCATAAAATCAGCAATCGCCTGCTGTTTGTAACGATACTCCGGCACCGCTGTGCCAATGGATAAGAGCAAACTGCCTGCTGTGCTTTTTTTCTTCATAAACAATTTCAGATGGCAAGCTAACTAAAACAGATGAGTTAAGAATATTGCGGTGAAGCATGTACAAAAATTCACGGCAATCAATAAGCTGGATTAACCTCTTCCGGGATTAGATCAGCCGAAGCTATACGAAACAATGCAACCGGTTACTGAAACATTTTTGCGCCATGAATGTTCCGGATGGATGGCAGCATACAGCCGATTATGTAATTTCGATAAAAACCAATCCATATGAACCATAGCAATATCCCCAAAACTGATGCGGAATGGAAGGTAGCGTTGGATCCTGAATCTTATCATGTGTTGCGTGAAAAAGGAACGGAACGCCCATATACTGGAAAATATTACAAAAACATGGATGCCGGCATTTATGTCTGCAAAGGTTGCGGTGCCGAACTATTTACTTCGGCTACCAAGTATGATGCAGGTTGCGGATGGCCCAGTTTTTTTGATGCAATTGATAATGGCATGATCCATACCAATACTGATTACAGTCATGGAATGGTCCGTACGGAGATCACCTGTGCAAATTGCGGCGGCCATCTCGGCCATCTTTTTGATGATGGCCCCTCTCCTTCAGGTTTAAGGTATTGCGTAAACTCCCTTTCTTTGGATTTTCAGAAAGAAACATAGCTTATCTGCAGAAGTCAATCAACCGAATGCGGTTCGGCTGATTTTACTTAAAACCGGCGCGCATATTAGTTAGCCTGCCTTCTAAACGCTTTCTAAAACCGTCAAGGCAGTTTAACTAATCCGCAACAACTCTCGCATTTTTGCCAGGTGATGATCATCATGGTCACAAACGAAGGAAACCATATCCACAAAATTCATGGGTTGTTGCAACCTTGGATGAATGGAAACAGCACTCAGCATTTGATCATCCAGTTGTTCCAGCCTCTCAATAAACTTTATCCTGACTTCCCTGAAATGATCCAATAAAGCAGCAATTGCTTTTGAATTGTGACCGGCGCTGTCGGTCGCCCTATTCTTCAGGTCTGTGGCTCTCAGTATTTCCCTGCCTGCAAGGTAATCATCTATCCTTCCGTCATG
>CAZGBP010000080.1:0-16410 GCA_964524035.1 uncultured Bifidobacteriaceae bacterium | reverse complement strand
AGCGTTTCTGAACCAAAATTCAAATTAAGAGATTTATTGAAATTTTAAAAATACCCAGTAATATTATAGCCCACCAGACGTTAAAGAACGACATTTTTTGAGAATCAATTTTGATTTACCAGCCAGATCTGAGTTTTACATGCGAAAAATTACGTTACTTATTTTATTGTTGATTGTGCAGCATGTATCACATGCCCAAATAATTTCAGCTATGAAAACGCTTGCCTGGTCTGATTCATTGCGCAGCCTCGAATTCTCTGATTACAGGTTACACCAGGCTATGTATTTTAATGGTGCCGCCTATGATGATGCCAGGTACGGTTACCTGCCCTATTTTTATGAATCCGTAGCCACCTCTGCAGCTGGTACAGCAGTAGTTGAACTTACAGAGGCAACCTATGCACCCGCTCTCCTGAAAAAAGGAATGATGCCCACCGGTTATTTCAATGCAGTTTCTGAAGTTCCATTAATACAGGCGGGCACCGGGCTTGAAAAGAAAAAACCTTATGTACAAATTTCTATTGTCCCTTTCAGAAAAAATCCGGCAAATGGAACAATAGAAAGACTTGTTTCTTTCAAATATAAAATTACCATTACACCAACAGGCGACCTGTCAGCAACACGTGACGGGGAAGAATATGCCGATCATTCTGTTCTTTCTACCGGAAACTGGTATAAAATATCGGTAAAGAATGATGGTGTTTTTAAGCTCGACAAGAGTTTCCTGGATGCATTGGGGATCAGTACCGGAACGATTGATCCGAGAAATATCCGTATTTACGGAAATGGCGGCGGGTTGCTGCCAGAAGCCAATGCCAGCTTCCGGTACGACGACCTTCAGGAAAATGCAATAAGGGTACAGGGTGAAACTGACGGACGATTTGATGCAGGAGACTATGTTCAGTTTTATGCCCGCGGACCACATAGGTGGGTTTATGATGCCACGGCGAAGAAGTTTGTGCACCAGTTAAATATTTATGCTTCGGAAGCCTGTTATTTCATTACCACAGATCTGGGCCCCGGAAAAAGGATTACCGAACAATCATCTTCTGCTGAACCTGCTAACATACAGGTAAGCAGCTTCGACGATCGTGCTTTTCATGAAGTGGAACTGGAAAATTTTCTGGAAAGTGGCCGGGAGTGGTATGGCGAATCATTTGAGTTTGAGACAGAGCAGTCATTCCCTTTCAGTTTTGCTAATGTGGTGCCATCGGTACCCGTGAAAGTAACCTCCTTAGTTGCCTCCAAAAGTATTTATGCTTCCAATACATTCACAATGTCAGCCGCCGGTCAAACCATGGCAAAAGCAGATATAGCCAAAGTTTGCAGCGACTATACCTGCGCATTTGCCTATACCGCCAAACTGGATGGAACTTTTATTCCTTCCTCCGGAAATTTTGACATTGAGCTTACCTATACCAGGAATGCACAGGATGCAAAAGGCTGGCTTAATCATATTGAAGTAAATGCACAGCGTAACCTGATCTGGCCAGGTTCCCAGATGGGCTTCCGGAGTTTGGCCTCCTGGGCAACCGGAAATATTGCACAATATACAGTCAGTAACAGCACTAGTTCTTTGGTGATTTGGGACATTACCGACCCGGTAAATGCTTTTAAGCAGCAAACCATCCTGAATGGCAGTCAGCTTCAATTTGCTTTGCCGGGCGATACATTAAGGGAATTTGTAGTGTTATCAGATAATGAAGGTTTCACACCGGTAGCAATTGGCAAAATACCGAATCAGGACTTGCATGGGCTGGCACAGGCAGATTATCTCATTGTAACCCCGGCGTCACTGCTTGGTAATGCTAATGAACTTGCAGATTTTCACCGTTCAAATTCAAACCTGAAAGTGCATGTATTAGACCTTGACCAGGTTTATAATGAATTTTCATCCGGTGCACCTGATGCAACAGCTATCCGTGACCTGGTGCGCATGTTTTACGAGCGAGCCGGAACCGATGCCACACTAATGCCAAAATACCTCTGTCTTTTTGGCGATGGGTCGTATGATAATAAGGGAAATATTGAAGGCCATAAAGGCATTATTCCGACCTTCCAGAGCGCCAATTCCACCAGTGCCACCAGTTCGTTTGTTTCTGATGACTTCTATGGTTTGCTGGATGAAAATGAAGGCGGCAATGTGCTCGATCCGAATGCAAAACTGGATATTGGCATCGGGAGAATGCCTGTTAACAATACGGAAGAAGCCACTTCTTTTATAAATAAGATTAAGCTGTATGCTTCACCAGAGTCATTCGGCAACTGGCGCAATGTGGTAACCTTTGTGGCCGATGATGAAGATAACAATACGCATATAAAAGATGCAGATGAAGTAGCTGTAAGTATTGCAACCAAGTACCCGGTTTATAATTTCGATAAAATTTATTTTGATTCGTACCAACAGATTTCTATTCCCGGCGGCACACGTTACCCGGATGCCAATACCGCTATCAACAACAGGATATGCAATGGTACGCTGCTGATGAATTATGTAGGCCATGGCGGCGTAGGGGGATGGGCGCATGAACGCGTGCTTGGATTGGGAGATATTGAAAATTATACAAACCTGTATAAACTCCCCTTGTTTGTAACAGCTACCTGCGAGTTTAGCAAATACGATGACCCTGCGGTGGAATCAGCGGGTGAATTATTGTTGTCGAATACAAAGGGCGGGGCCATCGCATTGGTTACCACCGTGCGGCTGGTGTATTCATCTGCAAACCGGTTGATGAATCAGGGTTTCATGGATTACGTGTTTCTGCCTGTTGACGGTGTAATTCCACCATTAGGTGAAGTTTTCAGAAAGGGGAAAAACAGCATTGGCGGTGATACCAATAACCGGAAGTTTACCTTATTAGGCGATCCGGCACTTACCCTCGATTACCCCCAATATAGCGTGGTAACAACAGCGATAAATACGCATCCGGTTGGCGCGGTACAGGATACCATCAAAGCCCTGCAACTGGTGACTATTGAAGGAAAAGTAAATGACCTTTCGGGGAACATAATGACGTCATTCAACGGAACGGTTTATCCGACGGTTTATGACAAACCAATCACGTATCAAACGCTTTCGAATGATCCGGGAAGCCAGGTACGTAATTTCAGCCTGCAGAAGAATATTATCTATAATGGCAAAGCCAGTGTTAAAAACGGCCTTTTCACTTTTTCTTTTGTAGTGCCAAAAGACATTGCCTACCAGTATGGATTTGGTAAGTTAAGTTACTATGCAGAAAACGACCAGGTTGACGCCAATGGATATAAAAATGATGTGATTATTGGAGGTGTGAGCGATACAGCGGGAATTGACAGTAACGGCCCTGATGTGAAGGTGTATATGAATGATGAAAAATTTGTAAGCGGTGGAATTACCGATGAAAATCCCAGCGTGCTGGTTAAAATCAGTGATAAAAACGGGGTAAATACGGTGGGTACAGGCATTGGCCATGATATTGCAGGTACGCTCGATAATGATACCAAGAATACTTTGGTGATGAATGATTTTTATACGGCTGACCTTGACAGTTATCAGTCAGGGGAGGCGCGCTATCCCCTGAATGACCTGGCAGAAGGATTGCATACTATAGTAGTGAAGGCATGGGATGTTTATAATAATTCTACAGAAGGCAGCACCGAGTTTATTGTTTCCACATCGGCCGAGATGGCATTGGCACATGTCTTGAATTATCCAAACCCGTTTACAACACGAACCGAGTTCATGTTTGAGCACAATATGCCGGGACAGATGCTGGAAATAATGGTCCAGGTTTACACCGTTTCCGGAAGGCTTATTAAGACCATTCAACAAAGCGTGATGCCGGAAATGTTCGCATTCAGCGGTGCCGGCTGCAATGAAGGAGGAACGGCCGGCGGATACAGGGTAAACAAGATATACTGGGATGGAAAGGATGATTTCGGAGATCCGATAGGTAAGGGAGTTTACGTATATAAATTGTCAGTACAGGCAGCGAATGGATTGAAGGCCGACACTTTTGAAAAGTTGGTCATTCTTAAATAAACCTTAACTTTGCCCGCTTTTTTATTCAACTAAAAAACAAGTAAAATTTTTGATGAAAAGTATTAATCAGTTACGAACAGCAAGTCTATTCATACTACTTACCACACTGCTGTTATCCGCAAGTGTACGGGCACAAACCATAGCTGATTCCCTTGATGGAAGAGTAAATGTGATCAATACCGCTGTACCATTCCTGAGAATCGCTCCTGATGCACGCTCTGGTGCAATGGGCGATGTAGGAGTGGCGCTTTCACCCGATGCAAATTCGGTTTTTTGGAATACGGCAAAAATTGCATTCGCCCAGCAGCGGGTGTCATTGGGAGTAACCTATACACCCTGGCTTCGTTCGCTGGTTAATGACATCTACCTTGCGTCTTTAGGCGGTTATTATAAGGTAGATGAGAAGTCGTCACTGGCCTTCGGGTTACGCTATTTTTCGCTGGGTAGCATCACGTTTACCAGCGCCTCGGGGCAGGTAATTGGTGATTTCAGGCCGCAGGAGTTTGCAATTGATGTAGGTTACTCCAGGAAGATTGCAGAGCATTTCAGCATCGGGCTGAACCTAGGATTTGTGTATTCAAACCTCGCAGCTTCTTATGTGGTGAACAACGTGCCCATTAAGGCCGGTAAAGCTGTGAAAGCGGATATTTCCACTTTTTATACACATCCTGCCAAATTTGGCAAAACAAAAGGCTCATACAGTATAGGCGCAACCATTGCGAATATAGGCAACAAAATATCGTATACAGAATCGGCCGAAAACAAAGATTTTCTTCCCTGTAACCTGGGTATTGGAGGTGATGTATCGTTCCAGTTTGATGAGTACAATAAGCTGTCATTCGATCTTGACTTCAATAAGTTGCTGGTGCCAACGCCAGATTCATCCGGCGATTACAGGGATCTTAGCACAATACAGGGTATTTTCAACTCATTCACCGATGCGCCGGGCGGTTTTTCTGAAGAAATGCGGGAAATCATGATTTCCACAGGCGCAGAATATTGGTACAGGGAATTGTTTTCGGTGCGCGCAGGATTTTTTTATGAAGACCCGACCAAAGGTGACCGGCAATATATTACAGCCGGGTTTGGTATCAAGTACAATGTGTTTGGTTTGAATTTCTCTTACCTGATTCCGACTTCAAGCCAGAAAACACCACTTGACAACACGCTTCGCTTTTCATTACTCTTTGACTTCGCGGCAATGGATAAGGCCCCTGAAGAAGCTCCATCAGATGATGAATAACGGCTGTTTGGCAGATTCTGTATAGTTCAATTTTAGCTAATACAATACTTTTCATTTGTCAGTCAGGGTTGGCTTTGGTTTCGATGTACATCAATTAGCTGAAGATAGGCCTTTGATACTGGGAGGAGTTGCCATTCCCTTCTCAAAGGGATTGTCCGGACATTCCGATGCCGACGTAATTATACACGCCATTTGCGATGCTTTGCTCGGTGCAGCAGGCTTACGGGATATTGGATTTCATTTTCCGGATACGGATAAACAGTACAAGAATATTGACAGCAAAGAGTTGTTAAAAGCGGTAATGCTCCAACTTACTGCTAAACATTATAAGGTTGGTAACATTGATGTTACACTTTGTCTGGAACAACCCAAGATCAATCTCCATATTCCGGATATGAAAAAAGCGCTTGCCGCCGTAATTGGGATTGGTGAAGAAGATCTGTCAATAAAGGCTACTACCAATGAAAAGCTGGGTTATATCGGCAGAAGCGAAGGCGCGGCTGCGTATGCGGTAGCACTGATTGAAACGATTTGAACAATTACAGCGCTATCAGACCGAATGCTGTTTTTCCGCGTGCCGGCATAACATACAGTGGTTAGCTTTCAGCCATGCGTGAATTAAAAACAGGAAAATTATTGGATGCATACCAATAGATATGCAGGTTCTGTTTATAAATTTGGTTATTTATAACCGTCCTCTCAAAGAGATAATAGATCTGTCAGATCGTTTGTATCGCAAAAATCGCAAAGCCCGAAAAAACCAACGCGATCCAGCTACCTGGCCATTGCATCCGTTGCATGCCCGTTTATTCTTTCACAAACCTCAATAAATTATCAGGCTGATTTTCACTATCTATTTGCAATAAGTAGATGCCTGCCGGCCATTGATCAACGGAAACTGAAATTACCTGGTTCTCTTTGCCGTTAAAATTTCCGGAATACATCACTGAACCAAGCATGTTCATAATGCTTACTCTCGCTTCCAATGGTTGATTGATTGCAATATTCAGGATGTCGGATGCTGGTACCGGGTACAACGTAACCAATTCTTCGGTCGATGTAATTGCATCAGCCAGTTTCTGAGGAGGCGTTGTGAAGGTATCCATAGCAGACATGGCAGAGGTTTTGGCTGGGGCAAATGCACATAACGTCTGTACCTGCCATTCATAGGATGTAGAAGGTGCTAGCCCGGTAAGCTGTACTTTGTTTTTTGTTACAGCCGGAGCGGTAATCCAGTTTCCTGCTCCGAGAGGCCGGTATTGCAATTTGTATTTTTTAACACCTGTAGCCGGACCCCATGCCAGGGTAGTCTTTGCCGGTTTTGGAGTGGCTTTCATTGTGTGCGCAGAAATTCTGCTACAGGGGTCCCATTCATATTTATGTACCCGGTAACTTTTCTGGCCTATAGTATCGAAAGTCATTTCCCAGACAATATTTTTATCTGCATCCACTTCAGTGTGGTTGGGTAAGCCAAATGGTACCAAACCCCAGTCGATTATCGTATTGCCATTGGGTAGCCGTTGGGCATTTCCGGTGGCGGGCCCATATACTTTAATGCCATTCACATCCGGGTGTTCATAATACCAGGCCAGTGTAGCGATCTTGTTTACTTCATCTAAGGCATATTCTTTGGCGCTGGAAACCTGTGGCGTCATTTTATTGCCATTATTAAAAATGGTGATGTTACCATTCGGTATCCGGCGCAAATCATGTTGCGATGCAAAATGCTTTTCATTGTTGTCATTCACAAAGGTGAACTGATTGTTTTCACCACCCATGCGCCACATCACTTCACCTGTTTCGCGGTTCAGCTTGCTGAGTTCATCAAAATTCCTCGAAGAGATCAGGATATTGCCATCAAAGTCACGCTCAATGGAATTGCCATGTATATAGTCGACATTCAAATTGGTAAGTGGGGTGTATTGATTGGCATCTGTAAATTCAAAATGATCATCACTTCTCCATTCAAAAACTACATTACGCGCCGCATCAAGTTCCTGTACTACAAAATGCTGAACCATGGCATTGGGTAATCCTCCATAGGGCGTCATATCTGTTTCAACGATGTCGTAAGCCATCAGCAAAAAGTGCCCGTCGGGATACATCATTACATCATGGTCATTGGTTGACAGTTCGTACCCGTTTTTACATTGCACAGAATCAATAATGTAATAGTTGGAATCCAGTATCATCCAGATTCCACGTGCCCTGATAAAATAGGACAAGTATCCGTTCTCATTCAGTTTAAAATCACGTCCGTCTGCGCCTGTATCCCGAGCCCAGAAAATGGTACCGTCATTGTCTATGATGGTAGTAAAGGAATTAGTTCCGGGGCTCGGTCCGGTCTGGTCTTCGTGATTGGTATAAAAAATTCTTCCCGGTGCAGGGTTGTTATTAATGTTAATGGTAAAGGAAGGCATGGAGTCAAGCGGATAAACGATCTTCTCCGGGTTCTTTTGTGAAGGATCATATCCATATTCTTCGATAAAATTCTGTTTTTTGAATTCACGAATCCTTTCTTCCTGTTCTACGGTTGTTTTTGCACGGATACCGAATTGAAAGGAGGTTCCCTCTACCGTTTCACCTGTTTTTTTCCGTAGTTTAGGTTGAATGGTAACAGTTACGGTTTCACTATAGTCAAATGGCACATCCGGTTTAATGATGATCGTTTTTTCATCATCGGATAGCTGAACCGACCAGGTATGCTTTCCACTTGTAGACCCTTTTATTTCCGCAAGCTGATTATTCGCCAGGGAAGACCGGTCAATTAGATCACCGTTTCTCAAAGTTATGGCGACCTGCGGGTGGTGCAAAACAGTGCCGGGCTTCGGGTTGATGTACTTAAATTGTGCAGCTGTATACTGCCAGGAAAGGCACACAAAAAAGAAGGGTACAATAAATTTCATGTCTTTTGGTATTTCTTGGAAAAATATTATGCCAGGATGATGATGTCGGCAAATTTAGTATATCTATATGGGATATTAAGATTGGAGAAATTGCCATGTATATTTAATGTACAATGAGGGTTTTTTGAAATATTTATATTGACAGGCCCTGTTTTACGGTATTCTGCTGTTCCCCGGGCCGCCACATTGTTTTTTGTCGAATAATTTCCTGTTTTTGCCGAAATATTTGGCAACAGGCGGTAATAGCCTTCAAACCCTGTTATCTTTGCGCCACCAAATTTTAAGGGATGCATAGCCTTCAAAAACCGGTTAATGTCGTCCTGCAATCTTACCCTAATCATTAAAAATTCCAAACCATTCATGAAGAAATTACTTTTCATTCCATTGTCCACCGTTATGTTTTACCTGTCATGCACCACCTCGACTAAGGAAGTCGCTAAGGAGTATACTGCTATCGACGTATCCTCTTTTGATTCTACCTACAGGCCGGGAGACGACTTCTACGAATTCATTAATGCGAAATGGATCAGCAATAATCCAATTCCTGCCACCGAAAGTTCCTGGCGCGCTTTCGAAGTGGTGGATGATTCTGTTCGCAATAAGTTGAAGAAAGTGCTGGAAACCGCAGCCGCTGATAAGGAAGCCGCAAAAGGGAGCAGCACTCAAAAAGTAGGCGATTTTTTCGCAACCGGGATGGATTCAGTTGCTATTGAGCAGGCTGGCATTACCCCGTTAAAACCCTGGTTCGATTCTATTGCCGCGTTTAAGACTACCGATGATGTGATCCGCTTTACGGCAATGTCTAACATGGTCAATTCAATGGCGCTTTTAACTGTTTATGTAGACCAGGATCAGAAAGACAGCAAAAGCTACATTTTGTATATGCCGCAAACCGGTATCAGCCTTCCTGACAGGGATTATTACTTCCTGACGGATATGAAGTCGAAGCAGATCAGGGAAGCTTATGCAAAACATATTGCGAAGTATTTCACCCTTATGGGAAGCGATGAAGCCACAGCAGAAAAGAATGCTGCCACGATCATTGGTATTGAAACAGGACTTGCCAAAGCCTCCATGACGCGGGTGGAACAACGCGATCCATATGCTACCTACAACAAGAAATCAAAAGCTGATCTTAGTAAGGAATATCCCGGCATCAACTGGGAAGTCTATTTTAAGGCACTCAGCCTGAAGCCCTTTGATTCGGTAGTGGTGAACCAGCCATTGTATCTCAAACAGGTAAGCAGTGCGCTGAAATCAGTATCCGTAGCAGATTGGAAAACGTATTATCAGTACCAGGTAATCAACAGTGCGGCATCTAATCTCAGTGCCGATTATGCCAATGAAGATTTTAACTTTTACAGCAAAACCATTCGTGGTATAGAGCAGATGGACCCGCGCTGGAAGCGAATTCAGGACCTGTCAAATTTCTGCCTCGGCGAACTGGTTGGGCAGGAATATGTGAAATCTAATTTCACGCCGGAATCCAAAGCGAAGATGATGGAACTGATCCGTAACCTGATTGAATCCTACGGCGAGCGTATTGCCAAGCTGGACTGGATGACAGACAGCACCAAGCAATATGCACAGAAGAAGCTCGATGGCCTGATGATTAAAGTAGGATATCCTGATAAATGGCGCGACTATTCATCAGTTGAGATTGATAAAGGCCCGTTCATTCTGAATGTTGCCCGTTCTGTTTCATTTGAAGTGCGCCGGAATCTTGATAAACTGGGTACACCTGTTGACCGCACGGAATGGTTCATGACTCCTCAGACAGTAAATGCCTATTACAATCCTACCAACAATGAGATCGTTTTTCCGGCTGCAATACTGCAACCGCCTTTCTTTTATGCGGATGGCGACAATGCCGTAAATTATGGCGCAATCGGTGCGGTAATCGGTCATGAGATCACGCATGGTTTCGATGATCAGGGCAGGCAATATGATGCAGAAGGCAACCTCCGCGACTGGTGGACGAAGGCCGATGGAGAGCAATATGAAGCACGTACCAAGTTGATCACCGAACAGTTCAATGCCTATTCACCAATTGACAGCTTCTTTATAAATGGGGAGCTTACACAGGGTGAAAATATTGCCGACCTTGGCGGGCTTACCATTTCCTATTATGCTTTTAAGAAAGCGGCTCCTGCCAGTGAACTGGACACCATGGTAATCAACGGGCTTACCCCTGAACAGCGGTTCTTTGTGAGTTTTGCAAAAGTTTGGGCGGGCTCTTTCCGTCCGGATGAGCAGAAACGCCGCCTGGTAATGGACCCGCATTCTCCCGGCAAATACAGGGTTATAGGTACCCTATCCAATATGCCGGAGTTTTACGAGGCCTTTGGTGTAGCGGAAAGCGATAAGATGTACCGGAATGAATCGGTTCGCGGTAAGGTATGGTAAGTTGAAAGCTATCCGGAAATTTGCTATAGGGTAGGAATTGCACATTTTAATGATATCCCGTTCGGCGCATTAACAAATGTCGGACGGGATTTTTTTTACCTTTTATCAATGACAGGGTATTGCAGGTTATTATTCTGACTGTTTGATTCAAACAACCTGGCGAATTTTCAATGGTAATCTTTGACGCTTTGCAAATCCTTTGCGTCCTTTGCAAAAACGCAACGACGAGCTGCAAGTATGAAACACAAACCGGTTATAGGGGTGATAGGCGGAGGTCAACTGGGCCGGATGTTTATTGAGGAAGCGCTCCGGTATACCATTGAATGCATTATTGTTGATGCGGATAAGGATTGCCCTGCATCGGTAATAGCGCATGACCATATTATTGGCAGTATTGCGGAAGCCGGCCCGTTACGGCGCTTGGGTGAAGTAGCCGATGTGCTTACCTATGAGATTGAGCATATCTTCATCAAACCATTGTTTGAGTTAGAGAAAGCCGGTAAGACACTGATCCCTTCTCCGCGAATACTGGAAATTGTTCAGGATAAAGGGCTGCAAAAGCAATTTTACCTCGACCATGATATTCCAACCGCACCTTTTCAAATGGTTGAAGGATTGGATGAGTGGAAGACAGCGATCAGGAAATTTGGATGGAAGAAGTTTGTTGCCAAACAAAGAAAAGAAGGGTATGATGGCAGAGGCGTTCAGATCATGGATGCCAGCGATGTACTGAAGAAGAATGTGATCCCCTTCAACGCTCCTGCGGTGTTAGAAGCATTTGTAGCATGTAAAAAGGAAGTTTCCATTATTGTGGCACGCAATAAGAATGGAGAAATCACCTGCTTCCCGCCCGTAGAGATGGAGTTTGACCCTGTCGCCAATTTGGTAACGCTGCTGGTATGCCCGGCTAAACTCAATAAGAAACTCCTGAAGAAAGCGAATGAAATAGCCATGAAGGTGGTAGAGCGCATGCAGGGAGTTGGCATTTTTGCCATCGAATTATTTTTGGATCAAAGCAACCAATGGTTTGTGAATGAAATGGCACCGCGGCCGCATAACAGCGGCCATCATACCATTGAAGCCTGTTATACCTCTCAGTATGAACAACTGCTTAGGATTCTGTTAGGACTTCCCCTGGGCGATACTTCTGTTGTTAAACCTGCCGCGATGATCAATCTGCTTGGACCAACAGATTTCGCAGGTCCATACTTTCTGGATGGCTATGATGAAATATTGAAATTGCCGGGTGTTTATGTTCATCTTTATGGCAAGAAGGAGTCGAAGCCCATGCGAAAGCTGGGGCATATCACCATTCTTGGAGAAACGGTGAAGGAAGCACGTAAGAAAGCGAAATGGGTGCAGGCACATTGCACTATCAGGAAATTACAACAATGATCTTGAGATGGAACTTACTTGAGGTTGTTTGGCAGTACGACAAATTGGATATTGGATATTGGATATTGGATATTGATTATTGGTTATTGATTATTGAATATTGAATATTGATAATTTCAACACTCAATATTCAACACTCAATATTCAATTTTCAACAGATATCACATAGATGGCAAAATGCCAACCATTGTCTGACAGCCTGAACGTTTTGACGAACACCTGGTTTTTTTGAAGTTGATTGCAAATGTTTTTCGATAATAAAATTTCATACCTAATAAAGCATTATGGCAAGTGCCCAACAACCACAAGTCGCCATCATAATGGGTTCCGACAGCGATCTGCAGGTAATGCAGGAAGCGGCATCCATACTTGATGAGTTTAAAGTGAATTACCTGCTCACCATTGTCTCTGCACACCGCACGCCTGAACGGTTGATGAGTTTTGCAAAATCCGCAGCCGGACAAGGCATTAAAGTGATCATTGCCGGAGCCGGTGGCGCGGCGCATTTGCCAGGCATGGTGGCCGCAGTTACACACCTGCCTGTTATCGGCGTGCCGGTACAGTCAAAGGCCATGAATGGAATTGATTCGCTGTATTCTATTGTGCAAATGCCACAGGGTGTTCCTGTAGCTACTGTTGCCATCAATGGCGCACACAATGCCGGGTTGCTTGCATTACAGATACTATCGCTCACTGACGGTGGGTTGCTGGCCGAAAAATTGATTGCTTACAAGGCCAAACTGAAGAGTATGGTGGAAGATAAGGCCAGGGAGCTGGAGCAGGCTGGCTTTAAAGAATACCTTAAGGAACATGATTGAACCATACCGGCCAGCATGAAATTTCCCGGTTGGCGGGCTTAAACCGGTTCACTTTTAGTATCCGTAAACTGCAGGTATTTACAGAGGGTATGGTCACTGCAACAGTCGAATACCTAACGCATGACAGATAGAAATTCGAAGCTATACGGCACAACTTATACAGGTATCTGTATTTTGATATTTCTGATGGCGCTGGTTATTTGCTGGTGCTTCGGACCAATGGTGTTGCATCCCAACAGCTATTACCTGGAGGGCGGAGGTGACGGAATACGCAATTATTATTCTGTTGCCTATTATGTAAAATTTGACAGCGGTCTTCAGTTTACCGGGATGAATTATCCATACAGCGAACATGTACTGTATGTAGATATTCAGTATCCGCTTGCTTGGCTTCTTTCAATAATACAGCATTATCTTTTTGATGTTTCCCGATATACCGTTGGGGTGGTTAACTATGTGATGATGGCCTCGCTGCTGTTGTCAGCTATTTTTATTTACCTGTTGCTGCAGCTGTTGAAAGTAAAAGACTGGTTTGCCATTCCTGCAGCCATTGCCATAACTATTCTATCGCCACAGATTCAGCGATTGACGGGTCATTACAGTCTTGCCTACACGTTCTTTATGCCGCTGTTGCTTTACATGATGTTCCGTATGCTGCAGTCGGAAAAGAAATGGAAGTGGGTCACCCTGACGATCATTATGATTACTTTTTTTGGATTAACGCATCTCTATTACCTGGCCCAGGCCGGATCTTTTATCTTATCATTTGCGGTGTCATGGCTGCTTTATGAATGGCTTTTCTTAAGGAAGCTGAGCAGGCAGGTGTTTTACCTGGCAGCTACCCTTGTTGTGCCTTTTGTCTTAATTGAAGGACTCTTATCTTTCACAGATCCTGTTAGTGACAGAATGGGTATTCCATATGGCTTTTTTAATAGTTATGCTACATTGGAAAGCGTTTTTCATCCGCCTGCCTGGAGTTACCTGCGGAATTTTGATGGGTTCGGACTAATCAGTAAGACACAGCAAGGCTATGCTTATGTCGGCATCGTTCCAACGATAGCCATTATCCTGGCGATAGCCATGTTGCTGATCCTGTTGGTAAGAAGCGTATACTTCCGGAAGTTGATTCCTTTTGTATCCCCGTTTTTGCCGGCAGCCGTTGTTGCTTCCATTCCTGTATTGATTTTCTCTATGTGTCTGCCATGGCGCTGGTATCCCGACTGGCTTGATCATTTCCAATTCATCAGGCAATTCAGGGCGTTGGACCGGTTCGCCTATTTGTTTTATTATGTTATTTCTGTTTTTTCTGCCTGGCTGATTTTCATGCTGGCGAATTATTTTTTTGAGCAGAAGAAATTAGCCGCCGGTTGCCTGATTACCGCAGTGGTTTTTATTCTATGGTTTGCAGATGGCTGGTCTAATCTCTTAACCATCAAAAACAGTTATCCCAACAGCAATTATGCAAAAGAGTTTTTTGCGGAAGATAACTTCACCGGGTGGATAGCTGAAAAAGGGTATGCGCCGGGAGATTTTCAGGCGATTCTGCCATTGCCATTTTACCATTTAGGTTCTGAAAAATTATGGCTGGAACATCCCATCAGCATGTATGCATCTACCTGGGCGTCATTAAATACCGGGTTGCCGATTATGAGCAGCTACATGAACAGAACTTCATTGCAACAAACAATACACCTGGTGCAGCTGATGGCTGATACGCTTATTGAGAAGGATTTTTTGAACGGGTTGAAGAGTGATAAACCATTCCTGGTGGTGACCACACCCGAAACAAAAACGGCATTTGAGGAATGGTTACTCACAAAAGCAACCTACCTCAATGAACGAGGGCCATACAGGATATACCTTTTGCCGGTGAATGCATTTGAGGTATCACTGGATTCCGTCAGAATCAGATATGCCCATCGCAGTGCGGAACTGATAAGACGATCAGATGGACTGTATACCAGTAATGCAGACACGGCTTCTGTTATAAGCCGGTACGCCACAAAGGATGCTTTTACGGATAGTGTATTGCATAGTGATTCAGGTAGCCTGTTGCTGTTTGATGAATTAATTCCCAATGGAAAGGATTCTTCCGGATACGATATTTCAGTTTGGGTGAAGTTGTATCTGCGAAACTATGACAGTCCGGATATGCATGTGTATCAACTGGATGAAAACGGCCAAACCATCAGCCGGCAGTTTGTGCAAACAAAAAGCACTGCCAACCTTTTGGATGGCTGGGCACGTATTAATATTCCCATTGTGCTCTATGATCCGAAAAACAAAATAAGGGTGGAGTTGAAGTGTGAAGAGGAAATAATTTCTGCTTGCAGATTCATGATCCGGCCTTTGCATACAGAAGTTTATGATTCCCTGAATTCAAAAGGTGAATTTGTTTACAATAACTTTAAGATGTTGCCGGAGTAATAAAATGCGGAGAGAAGAACTCTAATTTTAACCAGTTGGGGTTTGTTTTATCAGCATCGATTTGTTGGGAAACGGATATTCTTATTGCATGGTAATATCTGACATAGTCAAATGTACATTTTGAATCAATATTGTCCGACTAATGTGGGCTAAAGCCCGCCAGGAGCAGGTTTCATCCTATAACCCTACGCTGAAGGGTGGGGTTATAAGATGCTTGCTGGTATTGGGTTTCAGCCTAAACCCCGGTATCTTAGCAGGACAATAATGATTTTAAATCAATAATTACTTGTTAGACTCCTGCATTTGTTTTTGCTGTAACTTTTCATATCGCTGCCAGGGTGGTTGTTCCTGCAGCTTATGGAGTGTCTTTTTTTCTTCTTCCGTCAGGTTCATTTTCAGAAATACATACCAATAGGCGGCCTTGGATTGTGAATCCCAATGGATGTAATAATGCCTGTACTGGAAAGTCTGAATCTGGTTTATGGTTGATAACAGAATGATCACCGTTACAAGCAAAATGGTGCTCCACCTGGATTTCAATAACCATTGGTAACAGGCACCCATGGGCAGTGCCAGCAATGCATAACTTTCAATAAACGATCGAAGCCCAAAGCTTCCGCCATACCACCACGACCACCAGCTGAGTACTACATAAATATTTATGATCGTGAAAAGCAGGACCGGTACAAAAAAATCGCGGCTGTACCGGTAAAGAAAAATGAAACCAACGAAAGCAAAGGAAATGATGGGGGTGTATAAAAACAATCCCTTGCGATAGCTGAATAGTCCATTCCAGATCTCCGGATCATTCCAGAGAAATCCTTCACCCACGTAAGAAAAAAATACCCAATGGTCAGTTACCATCTTCCAGTAGATCAGTTGAAGACTGACCGGAATACACAGTACCAGGCATAAGAGTGCAACATGCTTCCAATGCTTAATCAATAGCATAAGTTTCAATTGCAAGGTTTTGAAAGAGGTTACCGAATAGAGCAATGGGACCAACAAAATCAAACCATCCGTAGGCCGTATCAGAATGGCTATTCCTGAAAAGAAACCGATTCTTGCAGCATCTTTCAGAGTGGGTAACCGGTGCCATTGCACCGTGTAATGCATGATAATGACAAACGTGAAGAACAGATAGGCATGGCTCATTGGTTCATGCACCGTGTAGTAGAACAGATTGCTTCCAAT
>CAZGBP010000079.1:0-16867 GCA_964524035.1 uncultured Bifidobacteriaceae bacterium | reverse complement strand
GCAAAACGTTGTATTGAAAATCTGTGGAGCAAGAAGTAACTTTTTGTCTTTTTTCACATTTATCTGACCGGCAGCAGGTAACCAATTTGATACCTGAAAGCGCGTATGAATAGTTTGAATACGAAAATGGATGATGATCAGCAGGCAATTCACGAATTGACCTGAATTTTTTTAGGGGATTTAGTATGTTTCTATGATAAAATACCGGACCCTTTTTGTTTCAATGGCAGTAGTATTACTACCTGTATATTCATTTTCTCAGACCGGAGCTTGGAAGCTCGCAAAGGATCAGAATGGTATTAAGGTATATACGCGCCATGTAGAAGGGTATGCCATTGATGAACTAAGGACGGAGCTAACGGTAAAGGCGCCAATGAATGCATTAGTTGCGGTAATTACCGACGCTGACCATTATAGCGATTGGATTTTTGCCTGTACAGAATCACGTATCTTAAAGAAAGTCAGTGAGACTGAACAGTATCAATACCAGGTGAATGACCTTCCTTATCCTTTCAGCGACCGTGATATTTGTATTCATTTTAATATATGGCAGGATCCGGGTACCAAAAAAGTGCATACTACTTCGCTGGCGGTGCCCGATTATATCGGTAAGAAAGAAGACCTGGTACGGATTCCCGTTTTTATAGGTGGGTATGAACTTACTCCGCTTCCCGGAGGACAAATAAAAATTTTGTATACATTAAGGCTTGACCCGGGAGGCAGTATTCCCGACTGGATGGCCAATATGTTTATTGTAAAGGGTCCATATGAGTCAACGCTGCTGTTGCGCAAAATGGTGGAGAGCAAAAAATATGATTCCGTGCAGTTTGACTTCCTGAACTAATGGCCAGTTGCAGTTACTGAGTGCCTTCATCGGTTCCAAAGATGAAATCAGTGTTGTTTTGGCCCGATTCTTCATTGTATTTAGAGCAATCTGTTTCAATAGTGATATCTCCTTCCGGTAGCGGGAAATGTGAAGAAGCCGATATATTCAATGATTTATCAGCATAACAGCTTTTAATGAAGTAGGCCCAAACGGGCAATGCCATGCTTGCGCCTTGCCCGTAGAAGGTGGATTTAAACCGGATGATGCGATCTTCTCCGCCAACCCAGCAACCTCCTACAATTTGTGGAGTGATGGCCATAAACCAGCCATCTGTATTATCCTGCGTTGTTCCGGTTTTACCTCCCATTTCTGAGGTAATACCATACTTGTTTCTAATGCGTGTGCCGGTTCCGTAGTTAACTACATTCTCCAGCATTTTCACCATCACATAGGCAACCTGTTCTGAAACCACTTCCACCTGTTTGGAAGTAAAGTCCTGTATCACCGTTCCTTTATTGTCTTCAATTCGAAGCAGGTAGCGGGGCCTGGTATACGTACCTTTATTGGCAAAGGTGCCATAGGCACCGGTCATCTCATAAACCGAGATATCAGGAACACCCAGGCATATCGACGGGTAAGCAGGCATATTGCTGGTTATTCCCATGCGGCGTGCCAGGTCTATCATAGGTTGCGGCCCCAATTGCTTCATAAGAAATGCACTTACCGTATTGATGGAATGTTCCAATCCCTGGTAAAGAGTTACCATACCTCCGTATTTGCCATCTGAATTTGACGGAGTCCAGTTCTGGAATTCGGGAAAAGAGATTTTTTCATTTGGCACCTGGAAGCAGGGAGAATATCCATTGTCAATCGCCAGCGTATACAGGATGGGTTTGATAGTAGAACCAACCTGTCTTTTTGCATTGATATTAACATGATCATATTGAAAATAGTGGTGGTTGATACCACCAACCCAGGCAAGTATATTCCCATTGGCTGGATCCATAGCCATGAACCCGCAATGAAGAAAAAACTTGTAATACTTAATGGAATCATAAGGAGTCATAACGGTATCAATCTCTCCCTTGTATGAAAATACAGACATCGGTATTTTTGTTTTGAATGCGTTCCGGATTTCTTCCTCAGATGCCCCTGCTGCTTTCATCCTGGCCCACCGGGTACTGCGTTTCATGGCATCTTCAATATACTTTTCACTCTTACCCCACGGTACAGAGCCTTTGTAGCTTTTGTTAAATTGTTGCTGCAAATCGCGCATATGTTTTTGAACCGCATCTTCAGCATAGAGTTGCATCTTGTAATTGATGCTGGTATAGATCCTTAAACCATCCTTGTAAATATTATATTGGGATCCATCCGGCTTCCGTTGTTCCTTACAGAATTTTGTCAGGTCCTGCCTGAGGAATTCACGGAAATAGGTGGCAGCTCCTTCATTATGATCCGGGCTGATATAGTTCAGCCGGATTGGTACTTGTTTGAGCGAATCATAGGCTTCGGATGTGAGAAAGCCATTGCTTTTCATCATCGACATGACCACGTTTCGCCTGTTGAATGCGAAATCGGGGTTGCGGCGTGGATTGTATATCGTGCTGCCATTCAGCATTCCGATCAACAAGGAAGCTTCTTCAACCCGTAATGAATCGGGTGTTTTATTAAAATAGGTGCGGGCGGCAGATTTAATACCGTAGGCATTTTCACTGAAGGCAACAGTCTGGAGGTAAAGGTTGAGTATTTCGTCTTTGGTATAACGACGTTCCAGTTTAATGGCAATTACCCATTCTTTAAATTTTGAAAGAATAGTTGCGAAAATATTTGATGAAGGTCTCGGGAAAAGATTCTTGGCCAGCTGTTGCGTGATGGTACTGCCACCTTCCCTGTCGCCGGTTAAGGTGGAGAGGATTGCTCTCAGTGTGCCCCAGTAATCAATACCGGAATGGCTATAAAACCGGACATCTTCTGCAGCAATCAGGCAGTTGCGGATCATTACAGGAATTTCTTCAAAAGAAGAGGTAGACCGGTTTTGGTAATAGTATTTGCCCAACAGTATGCCATCTGCCGAATAGACTTCTGTGGCCAGTGAACTGCGCGGGTTTTCAATTTCCTCAAATGACGGCATTTTACCGAATGCCCCGATAGCCGCCAGGAACAACATGGTAAAAAAGAGCAGCACGCTTCCAATTACAGCATACCAGAAGTACTTGATAAATTTGGGGGGTGTTACCTTATTCTTTGTCATGAAGCTTACGCGTGCGCTTAGCTGTTAACAGAATAGTACAAATAAAGTGAAGTTAGGTGGGTATTAAAAGGTATGCCAGAAAATTCTGCACAATCAGGTAATTGGTGAAAGGTGAATCATCAGTTGTCTGATTGATACGATTAAATTTATTAAAATACCTGCAGTTAATCTGCAAAGGGTGTATTCACCAGATGATCAGAGGCAACATCCTGAAATGCTTATGTTTTAACTAAGGGATTCATCGGGCCCGGCTAAATGATTCACCATATTATTCTCCTTCTTCTTCGTCTTCTTCCTCATCGCCACCGTCCTCATAATTTTTATAAAAGAAATCTTCATATTCAGCAGCATCTTTTCGCTGATAAAAGAGGGGAAAATTTTTATCATCAATCACGAAAATGGTATAACCAATATCTTCAACCGATTCAAAAATAGTTTCTGAATTGGAGACTTCATTGTAGTACTTCATCGCAGCATCCCTGCCCTTCATTTGTTTCACCACAATCATTTGCGTTTTGGTATCAAGCAATTGCGGCGTTACCTTGTAATTTTCAAGTGAATAAGAGGCTTTATTAAAATCCGCCAGGTTGTCGGCCACGTTTTTAGTTTTTGGAGAAATCGTGTTGAAAACTACCACAAAATAATGCGGGTTACCCGGATGCATCTGGTACGGAGCCTTTGTTGCCTGTCTGCTCTTGCTGTTTGTTGGTTCAATTTGTTTTCCAGCTGACTGTGCCACAGTTACCCCCAGCGCTGTAAGTATTTCAATTGCCTTATCATGCACTTCTCCGGCAGGATATTTTTTTACGATTGCTTCCAGTGCGGCTATGTATTGCGGACGGCCTAAAGTCTTTCCCGTTACCATCGCTTCCAGTAATTCAAACTTGGGTTGTAACGGGTTAGGTTTGAAGAGGCTGTCAGCTGCTCTCACGCGTTTCATCACATCCTTATAATTTTCCTGCACATAATAATCATAGGTTGAAGCATAATAGTTGTTGAGTTCATTCTTCCTGGCCTCATCTCGCTTGAAGTAATCCGGATCACTGATAACCAGGGCATAAGCGCTGGAAGGATTTTGCAAGACAAGTTGTTTATAGGTTTCCGCTTTGGCCAGGTTTCCTGTTTGCTGGTAAAGTAAATAGAGGTTGTAATAGACGGAGGTAATATCCTCGCTTTCCGGAAAGCGTGACACGATTTTTTCGAATGTGGCAATGGCCTTTGATGCATTATTCAGCCCGCTTTTATAGATCGTTCCAATGGCGTAATACGCATCGAAAATTCGCTTGTTTGAAGCCGCAAGTTTGGCAGGAGTCAAAGGAATGCTTTCCAGCATTTTTGCTCTTTCTGCGTTACCCTGGTCAGCGCCTGCAGCCAGCGCCTGGGCTGCTACAGGGTCGGTGACCACTTCATTGCCGGCCATTTCAATTTCGTTCGATTTCTTATTGCTTCGCCGCCAGTTGTCGGCCAGTTCACGGTTACCCCATTTCTTGATGAAGTCGTTGTAGCCGGTAGCTTTCATTGAAGTGTTATAAAAATACCAGTTGCCCGAAGTGCCAGCCTGGTTGCCAGGCAATTCCTGTAATTGCTGGGTTTCCATACTCAGCAGCGTATCTTTTGCTTCATATTCTTTCTTGCGTTCAATGTCGGCAAGTTTGTTATCTATTATCTTATTCCTTTCTTTCTCACTCATTGCGGCAAGTTTTTGCAGACTGTCTTCCACCACAATAATCCGTGTTTCATCTGCTAACTGGTCAAGCACGCCTTTTATTTCTTTAACCCGATCAAGGGTATCAAACTTTGCATTCAGGAACACCACTGCACTGTCGTAGCTTGGTTGCGCGGTCAGATAATCCTGGTCCTGAAAACTGAGTTCGCCCAATTTAAGGAATGACAACCCTTTTTGATTGGCATCAGTATAACTGCTTTTTATAGATGCTTCCAGGTTCATTACCGCTTCTTCATCTTTGTTCTGCCGCAGATTAGCCAGCGCCATATAGTAGAAAATCTGATCATTAAACTCTGTATAGCGGTCATTGCGTGACATTTCTTCAAGCTGGTCCATGATTTCCTTATAGGAACCGGTTCCGGATTGAACAAATATTTTACCTATGCTGATGCGGGCATTAAAATCCATATCATACGATGGCCGGAGTTTGGTTACCTGGCTGAATTCCTGTGTAGCGTATTTGAAATTTCCATTCAGCTGATACAACTGCGCAAGGATGTAGGTATATCGTGTTTGATCACCTTTATTTCCGGAAAGATTAATGGCCGTTTTCATAGGCTCGATGGCCTTATCGTATTGTTTTTGCTGGATACTTACATAAGCTTTTGTAAGGGCAAGATCTTCACTGAGTTCTTTTGGAAATTTGTTTCCTTCTTCCAGGTAGGCAATAATAGCCTGCGCATCGTTAAAGTTTTTAAGATTGGCATAAGAACGTATCATCCACAACAGGTCTATATTGCGTACCGGCTGGTGTTTGAGAAAAGCAAGCGCTCCTCCCTCATCCTTGCCACTATTGGCTCTTGCTTCTTCTTTGGCACGGGCAGCATCCCTTTGCGCTTTGGTCATGGGTTTGCTATTCCGTTTCTTTTTTTTCTTGGATGCGCTGGAAGAAGAGGTGGTGCTGCCTTCCTTAAACTCGGAGGAAACAAACTGAAAGGTAGCCAGAGCGGCCTCGTAGTCTTTTTTGTAGTAATAAGCTTTACCAATATTAAAATAGCAATCGTCGGCCCATTTGCTTTTAGGATGCAGCTTAACCACGATAGTTAATCGTTTGATTACAGAATCCATTTCGCTGCCTGCGGCCGGGTCGTCAATATTGCCGACCTCATAGATGGATAATAATTTAGAATAATCGTCTTTCCTGCCCGAGCGCATCTGCTGCTCCGTTTCCGTCATTTTCAGTTTTGCATAATAATAACCGTTGTAATGTGCGCTGGTATTATGAAAAACACGGCCGAAATAGGATTGCCCTCCTTCTTTGCCTGATGAGCAGGATGCCAATAGCACAACCGTAAATAGTACCGCTAACAAATAGCGCTGCTTGCTAAACAAGGGAACCGGATTTGTTGAAGACTGCAAATTAACTCTTAAAGGGTAAAAATATTTTAAAACAGGCAAATTACCGCAAGAGGAGGGTTAAATATCTGTTCTTTTTTCTAAAACCCTGTACTTCCGGATTACTGACTCTTTTAAGTGAAAAAATGCCGTAAATTAATTTACATTGCCAGGACGGCTATAACGCATGCCGGCTATGTTTATTGGATCGGCAGGGCAGGTTGAATAACTGCATTCTTCCGGGATTTGAGTTCATATAAAACACAATGCTTCCATTGTTCCTGTATAGCGACTGTCCAATGGGAAGTAATTGTATCCTGTAACGCATGATCGCATACTGCAACATATTCTCCGGCCTGCAGATCCTGCAGTTGATTCTTTATTATGATTGAGCAACTGTCGTTGTGTGCTAAGGTGCGCTGATAATATTTGATTTGATCGTAGTGCTCTTCATGTTCCGGAGGAAAAGTAAATACCGAATAGATCCGCATCAAAGGTTTTTGTTCTTTGAGGTACTTCATGAAGGCGCCGTTTATTCTGAATTCATCGGTCTGTTGGGGTGCCCAGGAGTGTATAATCTCATCTTTTTCGGTTACCCGTAAAATCGTTTGATAGTAAGGTGGTATCAACAACACAAGAACAATCGCGGATCCTGCAGTATTTTTCATCAACCGGCTGGAATCAACAGCTGGAATGTCTTTAATCTTTTTGACAATTGTTTCAGTGAAAATGGCAATGATCAGGCTTAAAAGAGGATAGAGTGGCGCATCGTACCATTCCAGTTTATCAGAAGGATAAGATATCAGCAAAAAATAGCCGGCGCAAAGAATCCAAAGCATGATGAAACTTTTGCGGATTACATTTTCCTTCTGCCAAAGAATTACCAGCCAGGTGAATGGCAATAGAAAGAGAAATGGGATGAAGCGGCCGCTAATCATGTTTTGAAAATAGAAATCATAGGATTGCACATGCCAGCTCATTACTTCTTCACCAAACCTGCTGATTTCTGAAGAATAAACTACATCCCAATAACCGGGTGCCATGAATTCCCGCAGGAAATAGTAACCTCCACTGCAGATCAGTACAACAAAAGCTGCGATGTATAGCTCTTTTTGACTAAGCAGTTTAAAGAAGGAACCATATACTATGGCAATTAAAACCATAAAGGGAAGAAAGAACCAACCGGCAAAGCCGTTGCTCAGGAATTCGCCTAATAAGCCCGTCGCGAGCAGAAAAAAATGCAATGCTGTGTTTCCTGGCAGAAGCAGGTATTTCAGATAGATCAGCACATAGAAGGTCATCCAGAAAACGAGTACGGCATCAAGGTCGCCGCTTCGGGTAACATGGATGCTTACATAGCCATTGGTACAAACCAGTACCAACATAGAAACCAGGGATATGAAAGTGGAATTAAGGACTGTGATGCCAAACCAAAGCAGCAACAGCACAGTGCAAAAAGCAAAGAAAGCGGAAGGCAGTCTGATGGCGAATTCATTCCAGCCAAACAGGTGCAGGCTGATTGTCTGCATCCAAAGCACAAAGGGTGGTTTGGTATTATATAGATCAGGAGCTCCTTCCATCCTCACAACTATCAGGTCGTTCGTCAGGAACATATCCAGGGCGTTATTGGCATAAGTGGCTTCATCCCACATATAGATTGGGGATGTTCCCAGGTGCAGAAAAAGCGGGAAGCAGCAAAGCAACAGCGATAGGATCAGTAATACTGCTCTTGACTTAGTATTTCCCGAATAGGCATTCATAAGAAGTAAAGGTAAGGATGTAGACGAAGTCTTTGCTCACTGCTTTTTAGTGAACGATTACTCCGGTGTTGAATGACTTAAGATGTAAGATTTAAGACGTAGGACAAGTATCGATAAAACCGGTTGTTTCCGGCAATGATGATTTTTCGTAAGCTAAAATCAGGGTTTTGCTGAAGGAAAGGTAAACGTTTTGTTGTTGCCGGCTGAATACGGTGCCTGCTTATAGTTGCTGCTGTAAAACCTTTCCCATGAATGATAATAGGTCTGGTAAGCAGGTATGGGAACCAGTTTTTTTCCGTCAAAGATGCCTGAGGTACATTCCCCTTTCCAATTCCATACTGAACCAGTTTCTTTGTCAGTTAATATTCCTTCATTGTTTACCTGAAAAGTGAGGGATGAATCAGCAACTGCGCTTTTCCAGGCATGAAAAGAATAGCCATCTTTTTCCAGTGCAATCACAATAGACTGATTGTCGACCTTGGTGTTAATTACCTTTTCCAATGTAAGCTCATTCCACAAGAAGACCTTTGAACTATCCCCTAACAAAATGCCGACAACCCAGCTGTTTGGAAGAAATGATTTATTGCGGGCGGGATCAGTATTTGCGGCCGGAACGGTGATATCGTAATTTTTTAGTTGGGCATATTGATTCACAAATTTCGGATCAGGTTGCATAATAACCGTGTTCGGATATTGCTGTACCCAGGAAGACAAGGTTACCTGCTGATGGGGAATTACCGCTAAGGCAGTGCCTTTCTGTTGCCCTGCTCCGGCAATGCCGGTAGACTGGTACCACCATGATTTTGAAGTCATATCTTCCATAATCGCATTATTAAATGCGGCACCAACCAACCTGAATTGCTGATGGACGCCTTTAATTATGGGATCATAGACCATTCCCGTCCGACACATGGTACAGTAGGTAACCAGTATGGGTTTACCCCCAACCGTATCCTGAATTTTGTGGTGATAACCTACCATTTTCAATGGATAGGCCTTGGCTTCTCCGTTTATTGCTACTCCGAGTACGTAGTTGTTTTCAGGAACAGTATTTCCGGAAGCCGGCATAAAAATCAGCTGTTCCGGTTCTTTAAATCGCTTTTCTGCAGAAAAGCGGAATGTCAGCAGGTAGATCAGCACAACTGAAGAAATCACAGACAGCGCTGAAAAAATTTTGGTGGCCTTGCTGCCTGTTCGCCAGGCTTGTATTAGGAAGGGCAGCACCAGTAAAACACCGGTAATCCGCATAGGCCAGAGTATGCCATAAAGTGAATGGGCAAGTTCTAACTGATCGCTTTCCTGGCTGGTTGGAACGGGCATAATCAGGTAGAATACAAATGCATCAGGCACTACCATCAGCAGCATGCCGGCAACAAAAGCAAGGATGGCCATTGATTTTTTCATAATCCGGCGGCAAAAATACTTCCTTCAAACCAAAGTTGATTAAGAATCACGGATTATCAACTGCATATTTTGCCAGCGTGGTCAGTACCTTCTGGTATATTCAGTTCCCGGAACGGCATGCAGCCGTTTTCACTTTGTATTTATCGGTTATATGGAAAGAAATTTTCCTCCTACTCTTTGATTTGCCATCTTTGCACCCTGTAATACGAAAGTGGAAGAACCCGCAGAATACAAGAAAAAGAAGTCGTGGTTTCAAAAGCTCACCGACAAGTACCGTTTGGTATTGTTGAATGATGAGACTTTTGAAGAGGTTACTTCATTCCAGCTCACGCGCATGAATGTATATGTGCTGGTAAGTACCATCCTGGTAATCCTGGTACTGGTTACCGTTTCCGCTATTGTCTATACTCCCTTGCGGGAATATATTCCGGGCTATGCCGATGTAGGCATGCGGCGCGACGTGATGGAACTCAAGCTGCGCAGTGATTCCCTTGAGAAAGTCCTTCATGCCAACGATTTGTTTCTGCAAAATATCAAGCGGGTCATCAGTGGTGAGCTGGAGGCAGCCAATGTAAATGATGCTGCCGTGGCAAATTTGCCACCCAATTATGATTCGATCAACCTCGACAAGGTGTCTCCTTCGGAAATTGAGCTCAGAAAGGACCTGGAAGAAGAGCAGCGTTTTACAGTATCAGGAAGTGTATCTAAACAAAAGGGTACTTCTTTGGTGAGGGGATTTCACTTTTTTACCCCGGTGAAAGGATATGTTACCGAGCCCTTTAATAGCGGAGAACGGCATTATGGCGTTGATATCGTGGCACCTGAAAATGAACCAATTAAGGCCACGCTCGATGGTATTGTGGTTTTTGCGAACTGGACTGCAGAAACAGGCTATGTGATGGCCATACAGCATAATGATAATTTAATATCTTTGTACAAACACAATTCAGTCCTGTTAAAGGAAGAAGGAAATTACGTGAAAGCCGGTGATGTAATTGCAATAATTGGTAATACAGGGGAGTTCACCAGCGGCCCGCACCTTCATTTTGAATTATGGTACAAGGGATTACCGCTTAACCCGGAAGACTACCTCGTTTTTAAATAAACACTAATTTTTCATTTCAAAATTTTGATTCCATGTTCAACTCGAAAGAAGGCAATCCTGCCAAACCCATCACTTCCAGTACGTCAACTAACCAGTCTTCCGTGAATATTATTGGTGCCGGAACGCAGATTGAAGGCGAAATTAAATCAGATAATGACATCCGGGTGGACGGAAAAATGAAAGGGACCATTCATTCTAAATCGAAAGTAGTTATAGGTACCACCGGCATTGTTGATGGAGACATGGTTTGTGACAATGCAGATATTTCAGGAAAAGTTTTTGGCAAGGTAGAAGTGAGTGACATGCTATTTTTAAAATCTACAGGTTATCTGGAAGGAGATATCATCACCGGAAAATTGGTGGTAGAAGCAGGTGCCCGGTTTACCGGTTCGTGCAAAATGGGGGTTAAGGAAATGAAACCAAATGAAAAACCGGTCTCCCAGCAAATGCAGATGCAGAAGGAATCGAAGGCTGTCTGATAACCGCCCTTGAAGTATTTCGCGATTTCGTATCAAATCATAGCCTGCATTACCCTGGGATTTCTTGCAGGCTATTTCTTAGACCGGTTTACCGGCTGGAGTTTTCCCGTATTTAAAGTGGTATTTTCTTTTGGTTCTGTGCTGTTAGCACTCTATATGATTTATAAAGAGTTGATGAACGATAAGAAATGATTTACAAGACTGTATTCTCCAGGCTTATTATTTACAGCGCAGCGATAGCGGTGCTCGTAGTAATTGCCGGCCTTCTGTTTCCTGCTATTGCTTCTTTCCAGGATTTCACGTGGCTGTCACTTGTTTTCTTTTCATTGCTGACTGCCCTTACGCTCTATATCGGATTAAGAGGATTGGAGAAAAGCAGCTATGGTTTTGTGGCCAGTGTTAATGGTATTGTTTTGCTGAAACTGATGCTGAGCGTAATTTTGGTGCTGTTATATGTGATCTTTGTCAAGCCCAAAGAGCCGCTGTTTATTCTTCCTTTCTTTCTTTTCTACATTCTGTTTACCGTATTTGAATTGCGTGAATTACTATTGGCACAGAAGGCGAAGAGCAAAGACAAAAACTGATTCTATATTGCTTATTCTTTGGGTCTTGCCCTGTTTAAGTTAGCAGATGTTAATTGTTTCTCCTGAAATTATTGGGCTGATTCGTGGTCTTTCCGACCTTTGCGCAATTACAAAATAATTTATGCCGGATAAGCAGGTGATTGCAAAACAATTGTCTCCTTTCTTACCTGAAGAAGCAGTGGATATTGCTGCCGGCTGGATCACTGACTATAAGATTTCCGTTACGATAACCAGGAAAAGAAATTCCATACTGGGTGATTACCGATGGCCGAATAAGCAAAATGGACACCGGATTTCTATAAACGGTGACCTAAACCGCTATGCTTTTTTAGTAACACTGGTTCATGAAGTAGCGCACCTGACAACCTGGGAAAAATACGGGAATGCCGTCTCCTCACACGGAATGGAATGGAAGAAAGAATTTAAGAAGCTGATGGATCAGTTTACCGGAAGAAGAATTTTTCCTGAAGATGTACGAGCTGCTTTAAAAAATTATTTTGTTAATCCTGCTGCCACACACTGTGCTGATCCGGTGCTGATGAAAGTACTGAATCAATATAACAGGCAACCTGCCTTTCACCTCGAGGATTTGGAACCGCATGGTTTATTTCTCTGGAAAGACGGAAGGGTATTTAAGAAAGGGGAGAAGCTGCGTAAACGATATAAATGTATTGAGTTGCGCACAAACAGGATGTATTTATTCAGCCCGGTGGCGGAAGTGAAGAAGATGGAAGGATAGGCTATGATCGTGAAACAAGAACATGGTCACATTGAGCACTTCGACTACGCTCAGTATGAACTTAGTTGAAATGCGAATTTGTTTTTGTTGAGTATTTCCTAAAAAAATATCATTCTTCGACTCCGCTCAGAATGACATTTTTTTATCCATGGTTGGCGTCCCGCCAACCACTCCATCTCCGGGAGGCGGATCTATCAAATATAATCCGTGTAGTGTTTGAAAAAACAAAAGGAGCTTTTATCTGTAAATGGTTGGCGGGACGCCAACCACGGATAGAACCACTCCATCTCCGGGAGGCGGATCTATCAAATACAATCCGTGTAGTGTTTGAAAAAACAAAAGGAGCTTTTATCTGTAAATGGTTGGCGGGACGCCAACCACGGATAGAAATGCTTTTGTTGAGTATTTCCTGAAAAAATATCATTCTTCGACTCCGCTCAGAATGACATTTTTTTATCCATGTGTGGCGGGACGCCAACCACGGATAGAAAGGCGGTAACTGATCTCTAAGTTTTCATTGTTTGTGCATTCGAGATTATCAAATATTCATGAAATTTGAAAGCCATTGCTTTGAAGCACAGCGAATCAATACTGTTTTAATCTGTGCTGATCGGTCAGATCCGTCTCATCCGTGTGCTACTTTTCTTTTCTGCTGCGCAGTAAAAATTATTCATTGCCAAATCAAACTATCGACCTTAACTTTGCAATCTTCCCGGTACGCTCAATTATTCCATTTCCCTTATGCAAAAAATCAAAAAATTACTCGTTGCCAACCGTGGCGAAATTGCTATCCGAGCCTTGCGTGCAGCTTCTGAATTGGGTATACGCACCGTGGCCGTTTATACCTATGAAGACCGCTATTCCCTTCACCGTTACAAGGCAGATGAAGCCTACCAGATCGGACCGGATGATGAAGCACTGAAACCCTATTTGGATATTGAAGAAATCCTTCGTATTGCATTGATGAACCAGGTAGATGCCATTCATCCCGGCTATGGATTCCTTTCAGAAAATGTTCGTTTTGCACGCCGTTGTGGCGAAGCAGGTATCATCTTTATCGGCCCACGGCCGGAAGTGATGGAGCAACTGGGAGATAAGGTAGCGTCCAAGAATGTGGCGCGGTCCTGTGGGGTGCCTGTGATTGAAGACAATAAGGAACCGCTGACTGATTCAACAGTTGCTTTAAGAGAAGCAAAAAGAATTGGATTTCCTGTGATCTTAAAAGCCAGTGCCGGCGGAGGTGGAAGAGGCATGCGTGTACTTTATAAGGAACAAGAATTGGAAAAAGCCTTTGGAGAGGCGAGGAGGGAAGCGGGTAATGCTTTTGGAGATGATACCATTTTCATCGAGAAATTTGTAGAAGATCCCAAGCACATAGAGGTGCAGTTGCTTGGTGATGAAGCAGGCAACATCGTTCACCTGTTCGAACGCGATTGCAGCGTGCAAAGACGATTTCAAAAAGTAGTGGAAGTAGCGCCTTCCACTTCCCTGAAACAGGCGACCCGTGAAAAGTTGTTTGCCTATGCATTGCAGCTGGCAAGAAAAGTAAACTATAACAATGCCGGAACAGCGGAATTCCTGGTTGACAAAGAGGAGAACGTGTTTTTTATTGAGGTCAATCCACGCATACAGGTTGAGCATACAGTTACAGAAGAGGTGACAGGCATTGATATTGTGCGCAGCCAGATACTGATTGCCGATGGCAAAACCCTGAACTCAAAAGAGATAGATATTCCATCGCAGGAAGCCATTCATTGTTATGGTTTTGCCATACAGTGTCGCATCACTACAGAAGATCCTGCCAATAACTTCAAACCCGACTATGGCACTATCATCGCCTACCGCAATGCCGGTGGTCATGGTATCCGCATCGATGAAGGCAGCTCTTACCAAGGAGTAAAAGTATCTCCATTCTTTGATTCGATGCTGGCGAAGATCACGGCGCATGGGCGTACGCTGAGTGGTGCGGCGGCACGCATGCACCGCACACTTACGGAGTACAGGATTCGGGGCGTAAAGACCAATATCCCTTTCTTGGAGAAAGTAATCACCCATCCGGTTTTTATGGAGGGTAAGGCTACCGTGAAATTTATTGAATTGTATCCTGACCTGGTGCGTGTATCGCAGAAACAAGATCGCGGAACAAAAGTGCTCCGGTATCTTGCCAGCGTGGTGGTGAATGGAAATCCGGATGTACAGAAAGCAGATGACACGAAGGTTTTTCAAAAGCCTAAGGTGCCTGATTTTAATCACTTTGAAAAAATTAAGCCCGGAACAAAACAACAACTCACCAATTTAGGCCCTGAAAAATTTTGTGACTGGTTAAAAGGGGTGAAAGAGATTCAATATACGGATACCACTTTTCGGGATGCACACCAATCCTTACTAGCAACACGTGTCCGTACCCGTGACATGATGGCTGTGGCTGAAAGCTTTGCGCATCATCATCCTGAATTGTTTTCAATGGAAGTTTGGGGTGGTGCTACGTTTGATGTGGCCCTGCGTTTTTTGCATGAAAGTCCGTGGGAAAGATTGCAGCTGCTGCGTGAAGCTATTCCGAACATCTTATTCCAGATGCTGATTCGTGGTAATAATGCCATTGGATACTCGGCTTACCCTGATAACCTGGTAGAAAAATTTATTGAATCATCCTGGAAGAATGGGGTAGACATTTTCAGGATTTTCGATTCGCTCAACTGGACGAAAAGCATGAAGGTGAGTATAAATGCTGTTCGCGAGAGGACCGGTGGATTGGCAGAAGCTTGCATCTGTTACACCGGCGATATTGCTGATCCGAAGCGGAAGAAATATTCACTGCAATACTATCTTGATCTTGCACGTGAACTGGAAGACATGGGTACACACATTCTCGGCATCAAAGACATGACGGGATTATTAAAACCCTATTCGGCAACACAACTGATCACTGAATTAAAAAAAGTGGTGAATATTCCCATTCACCTTCATACCCATGATACTTCGGGAATACAATCTGCAACTTACCTGAAAGCGATTGAAGCAGGAGTGGATGTGATTGATGTTGCTTTGAGTTCCTTATCCGGCTTGACTTCTCAGCCCAACTTCAACTCCATTACAGAAATGATGCGTGGGCAGGAACGCGAACTGAAGATGGATATTGATTCACTCAACCGGTTTTCTAACTACTGGGAAAGTGTGCGCGAATACTATTATCCGTTTGAAAGCGGACTGATGGCAGGTACTGCCGAAGTTTATCACCATGAAATTCCGGGCGGTCAGTATTCCAACCTGAAACCACAGGCCATTGGTTTGGGCCTGGCTGACAGGATGGATGATATCAAGAAGGCTTATGAGGATGTGAATGAGTTGTTCGGTGATATTGTGAAAGTAACACCGTCATCAAAAGTAGTAGGCGACATGGCGATGTTCATGATCTCGAATAAACTTTCAAAAGAGGATGTGATGTTGAAAGGTGCTTCCCTGTCTTTTCCGGAATCGGTAAAGGGATTTTTTAAAGGGGAGATCGGGCAACCGTATGGCGGTTTTCCGGTGGAGCTGCAGAAAATTATTTTGAAAGATGAAGTGCCATTTACTGATTTGCCCAACGCCCATTTGAAACCTACTGATTTTGGAAAGGAGTTCAGTGAGTTTCAGAAGCAGTTTGATGCATCACAAACAGAACTTGATTTTCTGTCGTATAAATTTTATCCGAAAGTATTTGAAGAGTACTACAAACACGTGCAGCAATTTGGTGATGTGAGTTCGATTCCAACACCTGCCTTTTTTTATGGCCTGAAAAGCAATGAAGAAATACTGGTAGAGATTGGCCGTGGAAAAACACTGATGATTCGCTTATTATATGTGGGAGATGCGGATGAAAGCGGATACCGTACTGTTTATTTCCGGCTGAACGGACAGACACGCACCGTGGAGATGCTGGACAAGAAGTCGCTGGTTAAAAAGGTATCACATCAGAAAGCCTCCGGCGCAAATCAGATAGGTGCTCCTTTACAAGGCATGTTGTCGAAGCTATTTGTGAAAACAGGAGATATAGTGAAAAAGAATCAGCCGCTGTTCGTAATTGAGGCTATGAAGATGGAAACATCGGTGACTGCAAATAAAGATGGAACCATCAAACACATTGCGCTGAAGGAAAAGACACTCGTGGAAGCGGATGATCTGGTGATGGAGATTGGATAGGGAATGTCTTGGCTGAGGAAGCATGGTTAGAAGAAGCTACCACAGGTTGTATAGTTTTATGATTCTTCACAGACAGATTTATGATCCTTCAGAGTTGCGTATTTTTGGTTAACTTTAGGATCATGAATGTTAAATCTGCATCTGTAATCTCGGTGAATAAAGAGGTTTTGAATGGTACTCCGGTATTTCACGGAACACGAGTGCCGGTGAAAAATCTTTTTGATTTCCTGGAAGCTGGTCGTTCTATTTGTACGATAAATTGGAAATGCATTATTGAGTGTTGAATATACAATTTGTGTGAGTAAGTGAGTATAGTAGTGATTACAAAACAGCAAGTGATCGACTTCGCCGCAGCAATTTAACCATTTAGCAATTTAACCATTTAACCCACCAGCCATTGCTTAACAAGCTAAACGATATGTCGTGCACCCGTGAAGGCATAAGAAGCCAACCGCTGACTACTCACTACTCACTAC
>CAZGBP010000078.1:0-17253 GCA_964524035.1 uncultured Bifidobacteriaceae bacterium | reverse complement strand
ATTCAACCATTCAACCATTCAACCATTCAACCATTCAACCATTCAACCATTCAACTCCTCCCATAACCTCCCATGATCCCCCGCATCACCAATCTGCAGGAATACAAAGCTGCCTACGAACAAAGCCTTCGTGATCCTGATAACTTTTGGGCATCGGTTGCTGAAGGATTTCACTGGAAAGAGAAGTGGCACCGAATCCATTCCGGTGGTTTTGAAAAAGCAGATTACAAATGGTTTGAAGGTGCCAAATTGAATGTATCGGAGAATTGTCTGGATGTACATCTAAAATCATCCGGTGATAAAGCAGCCATTATTTGGGAGCCGAATAATCCGGCTGATGCACCACGTTCCTATACATATCGTGAACTGCATACTGAAGTTTGCAGGTTCGCCAATGTATTGAAACAAACAGGAATTGTTAAAGGGGATGTCGTATGTATTTATCTACCGATGATTCCTGAATTAGTTATTGCCATGCTTGCCTGCGCGCGCATCGGTGCAATACACTCCATTGTCTTTGGCGGATTTTCATCCGCATCGTTATCCGGCAGAATACTGGATGCAGAATGCCGCCTCTTAATTACTGCCGATGGCTTCTACCGTGGCGATAAGCCGGTATACCTGAAAGAAATGGCAGACGCTGCACTGAAAGATACCCCTTCGGTAAAAAATGTGATTGTTTGTAATCATGCTGGATTTGATATTGAGGTAGTAGCAGGGCGGGATCTTTTCTGGCATCAACTGATGAAACAGGCTGATACGGAAAATACCCCGGAAGATATGGAGGCTGAAGACCCTTTGTTTATTCTCTATACTTCCGGTTCAACCGGTAAACCTAAAGGGGTGCTGCACACTTCAGCAGGTTATATGGTGTATGCAGGTTTCACCTTCCTCAACGTTTTTCAATTCCGGAAAAATGATATTTTTTGGTGTACTGCCGACATTGGTTGGATAACCGGCCATAGTTACGTGGTATATGGCCCTTTGCTGAATGGAGCAACTACTGTTTTATATGAAGGCATTCCCTCTTATCCTGACTGGAGCCGTTGGTGGAAAATAATCGGCAAGTACAGGGTGACTATTTTTTATACGGCGCCTACTGCGATACGTTCATTCATCGCAAGGGGAAATGATCACCTGAAGGAAGCAGACTTTAGTACGCTAAGGGTGCTTGGATCAGTCGGCGAACCGATTAATGAGGAAGCCTGGGAATGGTATTATCACCATATTGGTGAAGCGCGCTGTCCGTTGGTAGATACCTGGTGGCAAACCGAAACAGGAGGAATCCTGATTTCGCCATTGGCAGGTATAACGGCCACGAAACCATCTTTTGCCACATGGCCATTGCCCGGCATTGAACCGGTGATAGTTGATGCAAACGGAACCGTACTGAATGATACTGTAACAGAAGGTAACCTGTGTATGCGCCGTTCCTGGCCCGGACAGGCAAGAACCATTTACAAAGATCATGAACGGTTTATCTCGACCTATTTCACTACTTATCCTGGCATGTATTTTACGGGGGATGGATGCAAGAGAGACCGTGATGGCTATTACCGGATCACGGGACGGGTTGATGATGTTATCAAGGTTTCCGGTCACCGTATCGGGACAGCAGAAGTGGAAAACGCAATCAATGAGCATCCGCTGGTAGTAGAAAGTGCAGTGGTACCCGTTCCGCATGATATTAAAGGAGAAGCCATTATCGCTTTCGTTATCTGCTTGAAAGTGATTTCAGACCAGCAAGCGTTTGTGCAGGAAATCATCAGCACCGTTTCAGGATTGGTGGGGCCAATAGCCAAACCGGAACGGATAATCATTGTAAGCGGATTGCCAAAAACGAGAAGCGGTAAAATCATGCGCCGCATTCTTCGTAAAATCGCAGAAGGCCATCCGGAACAGATTGGCGATGTTTCTACCCTTCTTAATCCTGAAATAGTGGATGAAATAAAACTTAAAGCATTGGGTGGAGGCATTTGAAGGGCTTCACTGGAGACATCGAATCCGAAATCGCGTACATTCACAGAAAAGACATATTTAGCACGGTTCAACGCCTAAAACACCCCATCGGAGTAACTTTTTCTTGCAATCCCAAAACCTTTTAATAAATTTGGTTTTCCAAATATTCAATCCCTCAAAAGTTTGCCCATGAAAAATTTCTTCGCGCTACTTATTGCCTTTTCTTTTGCTACTGTATCCTGTACAAAAGAATATACCAATCCAACCCCTACTACGGTAGACAATAACACCAATACCGGTGGAACCGGAGGTACAGGTGGAACGGGTGGAACAGGCGGCACAGGTGGTACAGGCATCAGCCCGGTACCGTCAACTTTTTCACAGAAAGTTTTACTGGAAGAATTTACCGGCACGTGGTGCGGCTATTGCCCCGACGGTGCTTTGATTCTCGAAGATCTGATTGACCACAACCCGGGTAAAATTATTGGCGCTTCCGTTCATGAGGGAGATCCCTTGCAGGTAAGTGTATTTAATGCACTTGATGGTGCGCTGGGCGGCGTTTCCAGTTTTCCGTCAGGAATGGTTAACCGTCAATCTTACAGTGGCCAACTTATGATGGACCGCAATTATTGGGAGGGTGCAGCCAATATCTTACTGACACAAACTCCTCCGTGCGGATTGGCTATTTCTTCTTACGTGCAATCAGGCAACCTGTATGTTACGGCACACTGCGGTTTTAATACTACCCTTTCAGGCGATTACCGGGTTACCATTTACCTGACAGAAAATGGGGTAACCGGTTTTCCGCAAGCGAATTACTACAACGATGGATCCTTAGATCCAAATTCTCCATTGGTAGGTTTGGGTGACCCTATTGTTGGTTTTGCTCACAATAGCGTAGTTCGCACTTCACTTACCGCAGAGCTTGGAGATGCCATTCCGGCGGCGAAGATGGTTCCCGGCGGTGAATATGTGATCACAAAAAGTGCAAGTACTACCGGTTACAACGTAAATAACCTGAAGATTGTGGCATTCATCAATCTGGTAGGCACAGATCCGCTGTCACATAAGATCCTGAATGTACAGGAAGCAAATGTTTACCAGGTTAAAAACTGGGATTGATATTTTTCCGGCAATAAAGAAAGGAGGCTTCATGCTTCCTTTTTTTTTGCACGGTAGGGTAAGTATTACTCTTGTTATTTTACCGGTAATCCTTTTTGAACTGCACATGATAAAAATTCGTCCTGGTCAGTGGGAAGACTCCGGTTAATTGCCACATCGTTGCAATAAGAGTGCAGTAAACGAACCTTATAAACCTCGTTTCAGTAAAAAATTAACGTTATCTTTGGCTTCATAATTACATTCATCCGAATCCGTCCGATAAACTTTGCATTATGTTAAGATGCTCTTTGCCGCTAAACGTCATGATTTTAGGGTTGCTTCTGTTTTCATTCAGCAGTTGTTTTCAATATCCGGAAGGTCCGATTTTTACCATGATGACGAAAGACGAACGGCTGGCAGGAAACTGGTTTATTGACCAGGTTATCAGCAAAGATGGGCAGGATATTACCTCTACCTATGCAGGCCAAACACTTTATGTTGTTACTAACAGGGACTCAAAAAGTCTAAGTTATTTTAAAATAAACGATGCCGGCGATTTATCACTTTATTCCTTCGGAACATATGAATTTGCGGACAACAGCAACGACCTGATTGTTATATATACGCTTTACCAGGGAGAGGATAAGACAAAAAATGTATTGCAGATCTTTTTCGATATTCGGAAACTAACGGATAACTGGTTTTATTATATCGACAATGAAGGCATCGAATTTCACTGGAAAAAAAATTAATGCCCGCCTGTTCGGGTTTCCCCGTTACCAGGCTAGTATCTCATTGAAGGTCTTTTAAACTGACCTTTTATCAAACGGCAATATTTTTTAGTGTGTCCGGGTGCTTCTGGCAGTTGCATTCCGTACTGTTCGCAAAAACCCGCAGGTTCATTCGGTCAAAAAATAATATACCCTTAACTAACCACTTAGCTCTTTGACTCCTATTTTTGCAGGTAATTATCTATTCATTGTAACCTTTCATAAAAACAAGAACAAATGTCAGTAATCATTCAGGTGCATGCCCGACAGATTCTGGATTCACGTGGCAACCCTACTGTTGAAGCCGAAGTAATCACAGAGAATGGCATACTGGGCCGTGCTGCTGTGCCATCCGGTGCTTCTACCGGAAAACATGAAGCAGTTGAATTACGCGATGGTGATAAAGAAGTATATGGCGGAAAAGGCGTTTTGCAGGCTGTGAAGAATATCAATAAGCAAATTGAGAAGGAACTGTTAGGTGTAAGTGTATTTGAACAGCAGATGATTGACCGGGTAATGCTGGCAGCTGACGGAACCAAAAACAAATCCAAGTTAGGCGCTAATGCCATACTTGCCGTATCGCTTGCCGCTGCACAGGCAGCAGCTAATGAACTGGGAATGCCCCTTTACCGGTATGTTGGAGGCGTAAATGCGCGCACGTTGCCTGTTCCAATGATGAATATCCTGAATGGTGGTGCCCATGCCGACAATAAAATTGACTTTCAGGAATTCATGGTAATGCCTTTTGGTGCAGACAGTTTCAGTGAAGCCCTGAGAATGGGAGTAGAAGTATTTCATCAGTTAAAAAGTGTACTGAAAAAGAAGGGATATTCTACAAACGTAGGAGATGAAGGGGGCTTTGCACCAAACATTCAGTCGAATGAAGAAGCCATTGAGACCGTATTGAAAGCTATTGAAGAGGCTGGTTACAGCCCGGGAAAAGACATCTGGATTGCCATGGATGCCGCAGTATCGGAATTATGGGATGATAAAAAGAAGCAGTATGTATTTCACAAGTCCGGCAGCAAAGCCATGAGTTCAGATGAAATGGTAGAATTCTGGAAAAAATGGATTAAGAAATACCCGATTGTATCGATAGAAGACGGACTGGCGGAAGATGACTGGGCGGGATGGAAAAAACTGACTGCCGAAATGGGAAACAAGGTGCAACTGGTGGGCGATGATTTGTTTGTTACCAATGTGACCCGGCTGCAAAGAGGCATTGATGAAAAGGTTGCCAATTCTATTTTAGTAAAAGTCAACCAGATCGGATCGCTTTCTGAAACCATCAATGCTGTAGATCTTGCCCATCGCAATGCATACACCAGTGTAATGAGCCATCGATCCGGTGAAACAGAAGATACTACCATCGCTGACCTTTCCGTTGCGCTCAATTGTGGCCAGATAAAAACAGGATCGGCTTCACGGTCTGACCGGATTGCCAAGTACAATCAGCTATTGCGCATTGAAGAGCAGTTAGGCAGTGATGCTTATTTTCCGGGTAAGCACTTTAAATTTTTATAGCGATCATCAGCCATTCCGGATGGTAACAATCATTGCTTTTCCGGCAGCTGGTAACTGCCGGTATTAAGAATGCTTTCAGGTTTTCACAGGAAAAAGTTTAATGAGTTCTAAAGATTTAAAGTATAATCAGCGCGGTGTCTCCGCTTCAAAAGAAGAAGTGTATGCTGCGATTTCAAGTCTAGACAAAGGCCTTTTCCCAAATGCCTTTTGTAAAATTTTTGCCGATCATTTTTCAAACGACCCCGGCTGGTGCAGCATCGTGCACGCAGACGGCGCCGGCACCAAATCTTCTCTTGCCTACTTATACTGGAAGGAAACCGGTGATATTTCGGTGTGGAAGGGTATTGCACAGGATTCTATTGTAATGAATACCGACGACCTGATCTGTGCTGGTACCACAGGGCCATTTATGTTTTCTTCCATCATCAACCGTAACAAGCATTTAATACCGGCAGATGTTTTATCGGAGATTATTTCCGGAACAGCTGCATTCATGAATCTGATGCAGCAATATGGTATTGCCATTCATTATATGGGTGGGGAGACCGCTGACCTGGGCGATGTGGTAAAGTCGATATCAGTAGACTCCACCATCAGTTGCAGAATGCCACGGGCTAATGTTATAAAAAATGAAATTCCTGCCGGTGATGTTATTGTGGGTTTTGCCTCGTCGGGAAAAGCAACCTATGAAAACGAGTATAACAGCGGTATCGGCAGCAACGGTTTAACTGCAGCAAGGCATGATGTTTTGCATCATTCGTATTACACAAAATATCCTGAAACATTTGACCACAATACCAGCGAAGCGCTGCTCTATTCGGGATCTAAAAGAGTAACCGATACTTTTGAAGATGCCGTCTTAAATGTTGGTAAGTTATTGCTCTCCCCTACCCGCACCTATCTGCCACTGGTGCACAAACTGCTGGAAAAACATTCGGGCAGTATTCATGGTATGATACATTGCAGTGGCGGCGGACAAAAGAAAATTTTGCATTATGTAGACAAACTCCACATCATAAAAAACAATTTGTTCCCCCTTCCTCCTGTGTTTAAATTAATTCAGCAGGAATCAGAAACACCCTGGCAGGATATGTACCAGGTGTTTAATATGGGGCACCGCCTGGAGGTATATACTTCGAAAAAAAATGCAGCTGCGCTGATTGATATTGCAGCATCATTTGAAATTGACGCACAAATTATAGGGCATTGCACCGCAGCCCATAGCAAAAAACTGACTATCGAAAGTGAATTTGGAAGTTTTGACTATTGATTAATCTTACAATCGGAAAAGTTTTACCAGGTGAATGATCCATTCATTTTTAAGGCATTTCAGTGACAGTAAAAGATTAATCGCGGCCGCAAATGAAACTCCACTCGATTACCATATATTAATCAGATCCAGCGGTGCGAATTCACCGGGAGTCAATAGCAGCTTCCTGTTATTTTCCATCAAACTTGTATGATACCGATTCATTCCTCAGGCTGTTTTGGTAATTTCGGGAAGCATTAACTCCAATAATTCCACTTAACGTGCGCTATCGGCCATACATTGCAGCACCATCCTGTTCAGGAAAAAACAAAAGCTGAGAACAGTGCCCGAAATAAGCGCTGTTCTCAGCTTTGTCTAAATACAGGTTACTATTGGAACACAGTCTGCAGTGCAGACATCAACTGTTCACCCCGAAGATTCATTGCAATAACTTTCCCCTCCTTGTCGAGCAGGTAACTTTGTGGTATTGCACGTACACCATAGGTTTCACAAACGGACGATTTCCATCCCTGCAAGTCACTTACATGATAAGGCCACATCAACTGATCCTTCTTAATGCCCTGAATCCATTTTTCTTTGTCGGTATCCAGCGAAACACTGAAAATTGTAAAACCCTTGTCTTTATACGTTTCATAGGCTTTAACCACATTCGGGTTTTCTTTACGGCAGGGGCCGCACCAGGAAGCCCAGAAATCCAGCAATACTACCTGTCCGCGCAAAGAGGAAAGCTTCAACGTCTTGCCATTAAAATCCTGTAGGGCGATATCCGGCACTACCATACCCTGTTGAATGGCAGGTGGAGCATTCTCCTGTGCGAGCTGACTTTTTTGCGATTCCACAACTTTCAGATAATCCTGAACGAAAGGCAGGTTTCCATAATCCTTTCCAATGCGAGCCGTGAGTTTATCGATGGTGGCAGCGTCATTACTGTAATCAAGATTGGATGCTGCAAAAACTGCTACTATCGGATTCCTGACGGTATCAATATAACCGGAAGCATAGTTGCGGAAATTACTGTCTGCTTTCATTACCTTCAATTCATACACTTTGCGGATTGAATCAGGAGTTTCGCCATCAACATTCATGTTATACTCGTTCATGGCGCTGCCAAATGCTTCTCCATATGTTTTAGTATGCTGAATAAAATCACGCAGCTGATCAGATACCGGCGAGCCTTTTACTTTGTAAGTGAAATTGCTGAGGTCGGAGGTATCGGCCGTGATATCTACCGTGGCTGGCTTTTCGTCGAGCACCAAAAAGATAGCCCGTTGCTCGCCAATTCGCAACTGGTAAAGGCCCTGGTTTTTTATAACGGCATGTAGTGTGAATTTTCCTTTCTCATCCAGTACCGCAGTATCCACACCATTACGGGATGTATAGGTAAGTTCTTCCAAAAAAACTTTCATATCCTTTGGCATATTATTCAATTGTCCTTTCAGAGTCAGGCCTTCCTTAGAGGTAGACTGACAGGAAAAGAAAGTGCCGGTAAACACCAGCAGCATCAGGAATTGTTTCTTCATTGCTTGATTATGTTGATTTTGATGATACTAAAATTAGACGGAAATGTCATGCTTAGCCCAGCCTGCTAAGAATCAAACGGGTACGGCATACAGTCCATTACGCTGCTATCCGGCACATTGAAACCAGGTTTCCACCGAATGAGTTCCCTGCAAGTATTCCGCTAAACAGGCGCAAAAATATATTTGTTTTCAGGAATCACCGCAATCTATTCTGCAAACACCCATTTTTTACCCAAATTAACCAAGGTATGGGTCAAAGCAAATATTATTTTAAGTATGGGGAATCGAAAATTTACACTCAACAGCTGCTACTTGAAGCTTGAACTTGCTTTATAAGCAGCCTGCCTTATTTCTTAAAAAGCCTAACGAATAACGCAAAATGAACAGATTATTTAACACTATTGTCCGACTAATGTGGGCTAAAGCCCACCAGGAACGGGTTTCATCCAATAACCCCACGCTGAAGCGTAGGGTTAAAGAATGCACACCAGTATTGGATTTCAGCTTAAACCCAAATATTTTAGTCGGACAACAATCATTATTTAAGTCAACAAACCTGTACTTCTTCAAACTTGAAACTTGAAATTATTCTAGTATGGCGATCATGCTTACAAATGCACTGGTTACAAAGCGGTTGACCATGCTGGATTTCAATAATTATTATTTTCAGATAATTTCCTTTAAATGTTATATTTGGGTTAACTAAAATCCAACCAACATGAGAAAAATTTTACTTCTGGCAATTGCGGGATTGCCATTTGTGGTTCAGGCGCAAACCACCATCTTTTCCGATAATTTTGAAGGTTACGACTCAGGTGACCTGGTAGCCGCCAATTCTGACGTCTGGACAACCTGGTCAGGCGGCACTTCGGCGGAAGATGCCACCGTGAGCAATGCACAGGCTACATCAGGATCAAATTCAATACACGTTACCGGTTCGGCCGCTGGCGGCCCAACAGATCTTATTCTACCATTCCCGGAAGACTACACGTCCGGGGTGTATGACTTTAGTCTTAAGATGTACATAGTGAGCGGCAAAGGAGGATACTTCAATATTCAGGAAAGTTCCGTTCCGGGTATAGGCTGGATGTTTGAAGTCTATTTTGATGCAGCCGGCGGAGGTTATATCTATGCCGGAGGAGCCAATGCGGCTACCTTCAGCTATACTCCTAATTCCTGGACTTCCGTAATGGTTCGGGCAAACCTCGACGCCGACCAGGGAGAATGTTTTATTAATTCAAATTCCATTCATACCTGGCAGTGGTCATTAGGCGCCGATGGCTCGGGAGCTTCAAACACCATAGGTGGCATTGATATTTTCTCTTATGGCGGCAGTGGAGCGACACCCGATTTTTATGTCGATGATGTTGTCCTGATCAAAGCAGCTTCTCCGGCCATTATCACCGAGACTTTTGAAAGCTATTTTGCAGGTGAATTGCTGGCGGCCAACTCACCTGTCTGGGACACATGGTCAGGAGGATCTTCTGATGATGCAGATGTTAGCAATGCATATGCCCTGAGCGGTATTAATTCTGTGCATATTGTTGGAGCGGCCGGACCTGCGGATCTTATTCTGCCTTTTCCGGAAGACTATACCACCGGGGTATATGATTTCAGCCTGAAAATGTATATGGTAAGCGGCTATGGCGGATATTTCAATATTCAGCAAAGCGCAACTCCAGGAATTGACTGGATGTTTGAAATTTATTTTGATGATGCAGGTGGCGGATATATTAATGCAGGCGGAAGCAATGCCGCAACCGTTTCTTACACGCCGGAAACCTGGACTGCCATTACCGTAAAAATGGATCTCACCAACGACCTGGGTGAATTGATCATCAATGGCAATTCGGTGCATACCTGGCAATGGTCGCTTGGCGCAACCGGAACGGGTGCGCTAAAGGCAGCAGGTGGAGTAGATATATTTGCCGCCGCCGCCAATAGCGGTATAGGGGATTTTTATGTGGACGATGTGCTACTCACTGAATCATTTCCAACCGGCATAGTGAATACGAAATCAACAGTCGATCTTTTTATTGCTCCAAATCCTTCCAACGGACAATTCAGTGTGGCAATCAATGACCTTCCGGCCGGCAATTACCAGCTTGATCTGATGGATATGTTAGGACGGGTAATAAAAAGTGAAAAAATGCAGACATCCGGTTCCTTTATCAAAAATTACAATGAATCATTACCGGCAGGTTTGTATTACGTGCGTCTAATGGATGGCGTCAGTTCAACTACGAAAAAGATAGTTGTGAATTAAATCTGGTTGGTTTTTAATTCAGTTTTTCAATTTTTGATAAAAAGCAACAGCAGGCAAGCATCCTGCTGTTGCTTTTTTATTTTAGCCTTGGTTTACCATCTACAAAACCATTCGTATTTTCTGTACAATTTGTCAGCGTTTCATGCAGCGGGCAACCTTTAATACTTGACAAAGAAATGACAGATCTTAAATCAAAGCGAATTGCAGAAATATTTTCAAATTATATTTTTGAATTGGTCAATGCTGACAGGGCGGATAATAACTTCATACTGCATTCAGTCCGTAAAGTAAATATGAAAGACAAAACAGTAGAACCAACGCTATAAACTTTACAACTGAATACTACTTTTGTTTTTTCTAAAATTTGTGCTTTAAAAGAGAAATGGAATCAACCCTGTAAACAATTGCTTGAACAACTAATCTGAAAACTGAATAATTATGGCAGAAAAAAGAAGAAATGTGGGTATTGGCATTGGCATTGGAGCTTCTCTTGGGGTTGCATTTGGAGCCGCTTATGGTTACAAGTCAGGAAGCATTTCCCAAAGCCTAGCCCTGGGAATAGCGATTGGTGTTGCTATAGGAGCAATTTTTGACATGGTAACTAAGAAAAAGTAATAGCAAGTTAAACGGGATAAAAACCGTTATGCGAATGTTCTGTCTACATCCGAAACCTCAGCAGAGAAATACTTAAAGAAAGTGTTGGAGTATCCTGCCTGAATAATGAAACGATATCTCTTGTGCCAATACTGAGTTGCCATGCCTGCTGCGGGGTAAAACTGAAAGAGACGCCAAAAGGAATGTCAAGATTCGCAATGCCTCCACCTGCAAAGCCGGAAGTGAGTTTAATCCATTCCACCGGGGTGAAACTAACCAAGCCTGCAAACAAGGTTGTTTGAATACTTCCCGGATTCTTATTGAGTGGTTGAATAATATCTACTCCAATCTCCAGCTTATCAACCGGGCTAATGGCACCACCGATTCTTAACTGTGCAGGCAATGACTGCTTGATTTCCGACTGTTGGCTCCAGTTAAACAATCCTCCGGCATTCAAGAGGCTGGCTATGTCAGAATAGATATCGGCCGCATCAACACCAATAAAGTTGACTACACTGTCAAAAATACCATCGTTCAATGAGACGAGATTGCCATTCCATTTCATTGATCCCATATTGGTTACTGAGATGCCGGCTAATATCTTATCATGAAATGAAACCGTGCCACCAAGATCAATGGCAAAACCCCGTCCAACCGGGTATAAGTTTCCATTCAAATCCAGGGAAGGATTGGTTAGCGCAGCATAGTCAATATCAAAAACAGATGAATACGCAGCAAAACCCGTAGCGCTGTTTTCTGTATAACGGATGTCAGTTACCGCATTTCCCAGTAAAAAATTGATACCTGCTCCTCCATAAATGCTGATACCTTCCAGATCTATGATCTTTCGTCCATAGCTGATATTGAAATTCCGGGTCCAGCTAAACTGCAGTGAAGAACCATTAAAATAGTCTGAATAAGGCAATAGGGTATCGGTATATCCTGTTAAATAACCTTGCGCATCAATAATAACACTGTCAATGTATTTTGAATTTACCCCGTTAAAAACCAGGTCTGCAAAAGCCGGATTGAGTACCGCATCCCCTGATATCTTTTCTCTCCAGGTAAAAGAAAAGCCACCCACTTTTGGGATTTGTATGGCAATGCCTGCCGGCATCAGTTCATTGTTAAAGGATAGCCCGTCTTCCGCAAACAGTTGTGCAATTGCAAGCTTCTCTTCTTCCGTTAATTTTTTGCCCTTAATGATTGACTGAACCAGGTCACTTTTAGGCAGCGCCTCGGAAAAAACCACGCCGGTAGCTTCAAAAAATGCGAAGGTTACGCTGGTTTCTGTTCCAAAAATTCCAAGATTGGCTGGATTGACACCGGAAGCCTGGTAATCGCGGAATAAAGTGGTACCCGCACCGAAGCTGCCTCCGCCAAAGCTGAGCAAATCCTGGCTGACTGCAGCGTTACAAAACACGATACCAGACATTAGTGCGAGCATTGCCTTTAACATACGCTATTGGTTTAAACGCATTAAAACACGATAAGCCATATTAAAATACATCATGTGTACATCTGTAAAGGGATGTACACAAGCTACTGATTGTCACTTACACTTCAACACAGCTGAGTAGCCTGTTACAAATATAACATCTTGAACAATCGTATTCTTTTGATTCTGCCTGACTATAATTAAGCCAGTCACAAAAATACATGCAGCGCTTTCTCAATAAGATTGATTTGCAATCCGGCAGCATATTTTGTCTTATTTTTGCGGCGATTTAGTTTTTTTATGAAATACCAACTCCTAGTCTTTTGTTTGTTTGCCATTCTTACTTCCTGCGAAAAGGATACACCGCCTCCTTATGTTGGTCCGGATCCGGATCCTGTGGATACCATTGACTTTGCAGGCACCTATGACGGATGGGTGGAAAAACATAGTGCCGGGGTAGACTCCCTTGGTGTCTATAAAAATGACACATCATTTTTCTATTCTGTGAAAATAATAAGTGAAGGATACAGACTGATCAGTATAGCGGGTAGTGATGCACCTCAAATCCCTGTGGACAGTAATGGATTTTTTGCATTTAATGAATTCAACCATAACATTGATGGCCATTTTATAGGCGACAGCCTTTATCTTTTTACAGAAGCCATCAGTGGTTCATATGATCCTCCACAATTTTACGATAATACGCAAATGAAATTTGCCGGGAAGAAAGCAGAGTAGCTTATTCTGTGCCTAGCTTATTGTGCTGCGTCATTCGACTTTAGTAATTCCCTGCCTGCTGCAATTGCCTTTTCCATTCCCGCAGGGTTTGAACCACCGGCTGTAGCAAAAAACTTTTGACCTCCCCCGCTGCCATTAACTTCTTTGCTGACAATCCGAATCCACTTTCCGGCATCAAACAGTTTTTCTTTCACCAATTTGTCTGAAATGGCAATTACCAGGTGTGCCTTCCCTTCTGCAGCAATACCCAGCACGGCCACTACATTGTCGACCTCATTCCGCAGTTCATAGGCCAGCTTCTTTAAAGCCTCTGCATCGGGCAGCAAGCATTCCGCACCAATAAAGCTGGCATCTCCAATGGTTTCAATAGTTGATTTAAGGTGTTCTTTCACCTTGCCTACCTGCAATGCAGTGTATTGGTCTGCCTGTTGTTTCAGTTGTGTGTTAACTTCCTGCAGATGAGCTATTCCCTTTTCAATGTCTTTCGCATTGCCCAACATAGAACCGATCTGTTCCAGTCGCCGAAATGCGGAGCTGATCAGTTTTTCTGCGGCCTCGCCGGTCACTGCTTCAATCCGCCGTACACCGGCTGCTACTGCACTTTCTGAAACAATTTTAAAATATCCGATCGAGCCTGTTGCGGTAACATGTGTACCACCACAGAGTTCGCGTGAATAGTTGCTATCAAAAGTAACTACACGAACCTGGTCTCCATACTTTTCGCCAAACAAGGCCATTGCACCTGTTTTCATAGCATCAGCTATCGGCATCACATCCACCTGCAGCGGCACATTCTCCCTGATCTTCCTGTTTACGAGGTGTTCAACAGTATTTAATTCTTCACTTGTCATCTTAGCAAAATGCGAAAAGTCGAATCGAAGGTAATCCGGAGCAACGAGTGACCCTTTTTGCTGTACATGCGATCCGAGGACATTTCGCAGGGCCGCATGCATCAGGTGTGTAGCACTGTGATTGCGCATTGTACTGTTTCTAAGTACGCCATCAACCGAAGCGGTCAGGTTACCTTCCATTACTGCAGGAAACCTGTTTACGAAATGAATGATCAGTTCATTTTCCTTTTTAGTATCCAGCACATCAATTACTTCGTTTGCAAAATGCAACCTGCCCTTATCACCCACCTGTCCACCACTCTCTGCATAGAATGGTGTCTGGTCCAGTACCACCTGTAAAATTTCCTTATCCTTCGCCTTCAGTTTACGGTACTTAACAACTTTTGCTGCTGATTCAAGCCGGTCATATCCCACAAAAGCAAAACTGTTTGTTTTCATTAATTCCACCCAATCGCCGGTGACCACTTCAGCAGCTTTCCGCGATCTTGTTCTCTGTGCATCCAGTGACCGGTTGAATCCTTCAAGATCCACTGTCATCCCTCTTTCTGCAGCGAGCAATTGGGTAAGGTCAATTGGAAAGCCAAATGTATCATACAATTCGAAAGCAAAATTTCCTTCAACGGTTGCGGCTTTACTTACCATGGCAGTGCAATATTGCTCAAACCGCTTAATGCCATCCGACAAGGTTTTCAGGAAAGACGATTCTTCTTCCTCTATTACCCGGGCAACGAAAGCCTGTTGTTTTACAATCTCCGGGAATACTTCACCAAATTCTTTTGCAAGCACCTGCACCAGATCGTAGAGCAATGGCGAATGCACGTGTAAAAAGCTGTAATAATACCTGACTGCCCTTCGCAGAATTCTTCGAATCACATAACCCGCACCTGTATTGGAAGGAAGCTGGCCATCTGCAATGGCAAAGCCAATAGCACGGATATGATCTGACATCACCCGCATGGCAATATCAGTTTTCTCGTCAATACCATACCTGATGCCTGAACGCTGCTCTATTAGCCGGATGAACGGTTGAAAGATATCTGTATCGTAATTGGATTTTTTTCGTTGAACCACTCGGGTCAACCGCTCGAATCCCATGCCTGTATCCACGTGTTTGGCAGGTAAAGGTTGTAATGTTCCATTTGACAAGCGGTTGAATTGGATAAATACAAGATTCCATATCTCTATTACCTGCGGATCGCCCTGATTCACCAATGATTTACCTCCGATCATTAACCGTTCTTCCTCATCCCGGTTGTCGAAGTGGATCTCCGAGCAAGGTCCGCAGGGGCCTGTATCACCCATCTCCCAAAAATTATCTTTCTTATTTCCGAGGATGATCCGGTCTTCGGCAATCCATTGTTTCCAGAAATTCCGGGCCTCTTCATCCCTTGGAAGATTTTCAGCCGCATCTCCTTCAAAGATGGTTACATACAGGCGGTCAGCCGGCAGTTTATAAACTTTGGTAAGCAACTCCCAAGCCCATGCAATGGACTCCTCTTTAAAATAATCTCCAAAGGACCAGTTACCCAACATCTCAAACATAGTATGGTGATAGGTATCTATTCCCACTTCTTCCAGATCGTTGTGCTTGCCGGATACACGCAAACATTTCTGCGTATCAGCCACCCGCTTTGAGCGAGGTGCCTGGTCACCCAGAAAAATATCCTTGAACTGATTCATACCGGCATTGGTAAACATCAGTGTAGGGTCATTCTTTACCACAATGGGTGCGGAAGGGACAATGGCATGTTCCTTTGATGCAAAAAAGTCGAGAAAAGTGGTGCGGATTTCTTTAGCGTTCATCATACAGTTCAACAGGGCAATCTTTGTTTGCAAATATATAAATGGTTAATTTTGTTCACCTCCCCTCTGCAGGAGGCGTAAAATTAGCTAATAAACGGAAGTGTAAGACGGATGAAGAAGGTAAAGTATTACTACAATACCCAGGCACTGCGTTATGAAAAGTTTGAAGAAGCTTTTCGGACCAAGCTAATCCGGATTCTGGGATTCATTTCTGCTGCGCTCGTATTTGCATTTATTATTGTTTACCTGGCCTATACCTATCTTGATTCACCGAAAGAAAAAGCATTGAGGCGCGAACTGTCAGAAATGCAACTGGAATATGAACTCCTGAATAAAAAGTTAGACCAGATATCTTCGGTAGTTGCTGACCTCGAAGAACGCGATGACAATATCTACCGTGTTATTTTTGAAGCAGAACCCATACCCTCCAGTGTACGGCAGGCTGGCTCTGGCGGTATCAATAAATATCGCGAGCTGATGCGTTATGATAACGGACAACTGATGGCAAGTACTGCAGCAAAAATGGACCAGATGCGGCGACAGCTTTACATTCAGTCTAAATCATATGATGAGATCTCGGTGCTGATAAAAAAGAAAGCTGAAGTACTGGCTTCTATTCCGGCTATTCAACCGATCTCCAACAGGCAATTATCACATATTGCGTCAGGGTTTGGCATGCGCATCGATCCTATCTATAAGATACCAAAGATGCATGAGGGGCTTGACTTCACTGCACCCACAGGGACACCCATCCACGCAACCGGCAACGGCACCATCAGCCTTGTTGAATATGGGGATCGCGGATATGGAAACCATGTAACCATTAATCACATGGTTGGCTACCAGACCCTTTATGCGCATATGAGCCGCATTATTGTTCGTGAGGGGCAGGCAGTTAAACGCGGTGATGTGATTGGCTATGTAGGCAGTACCGGAAAATCAACAGCGCCACATTGCCATTATGAAGTAATACGCAACGGCGTGAAGCTTGATCCGGTGAACTTTTTCTTCAATGATCTTACACCTGCAGAGTATGAAGAGATGCTGAAACAGGCTGAACTTTCAAATCAATCGTTTGACTAGCACCTAAGCCTGGTTTAAACTTTTTTGCTGCCCGGTCTTTTAAATCCGCTGCCTTTCATTTTTTTAAGACGATACGCGTTCTCCGGTTCAAAGTGCATTTCCGCATGGTAAGTTTTATATTAAGAGTCGTGCATGAAGAAATCCGATAACCAGGCAAACTGTGATTCAGGTATTAGCTTAACCGGGAAATGTTACACTGCCCATACTTTCTAACCTGGAACCTTACTTCTGTTTTGCAGGGAAAGCTGCATTGATTCTTGCTTTGTGTAATTATATATATCCTGATATTAATTCGCTTCAGCGTTACTACAAAAATAAGGGGCACCGATTTTTCGA
>CAZGBP010000077.1:0-17587 GCA_964524035.1 uncultured Bifidobacteriaceae bacterium | reverse complement strand
AAACAACTTTCATGTTACGGTATTGCTCGGTTACCATAAACTCGAAAGTAGCGTGGGGATACTGCTTCAAGACCTCTGTTACCAATGATTTTCGAAGTTCTTCTTTCGCAATCAAGCCTGCTGTATTAAAATCGCGAATAATAAATTTTACCGTTGCCTGTTCGAGCAAACCGCTGATGCTTACAGGATGAATAAACCCCTCCATATCGGAAGTTGTCTCAGGCGAAAGGGTATCTTTTGGCAAGGCATCTACTATGGCTGCCGCAATCTTAATGGCATTTTCCATCTTTCCAAGTGCAAAGCCCGGATGAACACTAACGCCATGCACTACTACCGTAACCATATCACCGGAAAAGGTCTCATCCTCCAGGGTGCCGACCGTTTCGCCATCAATGGTGTATCCGTATTGCGCGCCAAGCCGTTGCATATCTGCATGGTCTACGCCGTGCCCTACCTCTTCATCCGGGGTAAACAGCAATCGTATCTTTCCATGTTTTACTTCCGGATGGCTCATCAGGAAGTGCGCCGCATCCATAATCGCTGCCACGCCTGATTTATTATCAGCGCCAAGGAGGGTCGTACCATCAGCGGTAATAATGTCATTACCGAATTGATTGGCGAGGTCGGGATGATCCACCACTCGGATTTTTATGGATGGATCTTTGGGCAGCAGGAGGTTTTCTCCATTATAATTTTTATGAATAACAGGGGTTACATTTTCACCACTGCAGTCAGGAGAAGTATCAACATGAGCACAGAAGCAGATCGTTGGTACCACCTTATTGGTATTTGCCGGGATGGTTGCATACAATAAGCCGTATTGATCCAGGAAAGCATCGGTAATACCTATTTCATGCAACTCCTCTACCAGCAGACGGGAAAGATTTTTTTGCTTTTCTGTGGTAGGTGCAGTGGTGGATTCCGGATCCGACTGGGTATCTATTTTTACATATCTAAGAAATCGTTCCGTAACAGTATATTGAATAGGCAATCCTGTCATGTTGTTGAATTTAGGAGTTAAATGTACAAGATGGTCGCTTAACCGGATGGCAAAGTAATGATTTTATGTCGAGTGATTTTATGTTGATGAAGTGATTTTTGGTATCTTGAATACCTAAATGTTTCAGTGTATGCGAATGGCCTGTTTGTTGATCGCAGTAGTATTGCTTTTTTCATGTAAACAGGAGAAAAAAAGGCTGCCGGAAGATTTCGTATTGCCGGAGGAACAGGCACCGGCAGCTGTAGACAGGAGTGATCAGCGAAAAATGTTCAGTGGCTTGTTTGTTGTTGGCAAGCGCATGCAAAGTTTTAAACGCTGTGAAACACCCGATATCAGATACTTTGTAATAGATTCTACTTTTCAGATGAGTGAACTATACGAAACCATATTTCTGAACTCACCTGCTTTTCCCTATGAGTACGTCTATACAGAAGTCAGAGGTAAAGTAGTTGCCGCGCCGGAAGTTGCGGCATTACAGGGTTTTGACAGTGCATTGATTGTTTATGAAACGCTCACTTTCGAACAGAAAAATTACCGCAATACGTGTATACCCTATGATTTCTGGGCTTTGGGTACAGCACCCTCCTGGTCATTACAGGTTTCAGCAAAAGAGGGAATACTGGCGCTTAAAGATTATGACAACAACGTTGTGTATCTGTTTGAGTACTTTGCGCCGAAGGTGGTGAATGATGAAGTATTTACGTACTACTCTAATAACTATGCAAATCAAACGGCCATCAGCGCGGTTTTTAAGAAGTCACCCTGTAATGAAAATTCTTCAGGAAACACATACAATTATACCGCCACCATTGTGGTGAATGGAAAAAGATATTCAGGTTGTGCCATACGAAAGCGTGAAGAATACCCCTAGCAGAATTTGAATCGTGCCATGCGGGTATCTGATTGTTCTTACAGGAGCTGGTATGATTTATCTGCTATAATATCATACCCTGGCAGTAGATATTTCTTTAGGTGAGGTTGCCCCTTCTTCCTTCTCTTCACTGTGATTTGCCTTGTTATCATGTTTCCTTAGGAAATATTTCATTCCGGGTCCTGCCATCACTATCGTCACAAAGGTCATTATAACGAGGCCTACAAAAAGTTTTTCATCAATGATTTTTGCCTGTAAGGCTACAAGGCCCAGAACTATTTCCTGCGAACCACGCGCATTCATTCCGAAACCAACGGCGATGGCCTTGTTTGGTTTGAATCCGCTGAGGCGAGCGCCAACATAGCCGCCGAGAATTTTGCCTGATATGGAAATGGCAAGCACCAGGAGTACGATAGAAAGATCGAAGTTGGTAACGAAATTTACTTTAAGCCCGATTGAAACAAAAAATAAAGGAGAGAATACATAAGTTACAATATCATGAAATGTTTCCTTGGCTTTCTCACTAAAATAGGGAGAATTGCCAACGGTAACGCCCATCAGGAAGGCTCCGAATATGGCCTTGATTCCCAACCATTCTGTGAAGATGCCGCTCAGCAGGCAGAGAATCATGGCAAGGGATAATTCTGCGCCGGGCTTTGAGAGTTTTCCATTGGCGTATTTAAATAGCGGATCGACAATTTTGGTTCGGCCAACCGTGATCAGGAAGGTTCCATATGCTGCAATCATCAATAAGACCGTAACGGATCCGAACCTGCTCTCTGCTTCCAGGTCGGCTATAGTGATTACCACAGAAAACAGCATCCATCCGATAATATCATCAATCATGGCTGCTGTCATCATCAGGTTGCCGAATCGTGATTTGATCATGTCAATGTCAATCAGGATTTTCGCCATTACACCAAGTGCCGTAATGGAAAGTGCAGTACCCATGAAAAGTGCCGGAGCCATTTTATTGCTGGTGGGTTCGCTGAAAAAAATATCATACAAGAGCCAGGTACTGCCAAATCCAATAGCGAGTGGGAAAAGGATACCTGATAAACTGATCTTTGCAGCCGCTTTGCCGCGGGTACGGATATTATCCAGTTTTACTTCCATGCCTGCAATAAACAAGAGGAGCATGACACTTAACTTGGAAATGCCATCGAATGCAACCGATGATTGCTTTGGGTCGATAAAAACTGTTTGAAAGAAGCCGGGAAAAACAGCACCGACAAAAGAAGGCCCAAGTAAAATGCCACCAAGCAATTCCCCGATAATTGCGGGAAGTCCAAGTTTTTTAAACAATTCGCCCATAATCCGGGCAGTAGCTAACAGCACGACAAGGATAATCAGGAATTCAAGCACTTCATTTGATGCTAATCTGCCCATGATTGAAATTGTTTTATGCGCTTAAGAAAAGTTTGTTTTTCGTAATCAAAAATCTACCTGACTGGTCGTACTTTAAGAAATAAGGGGAATGATAAATTATCTTAATATTCTCTAAGCTTAATCGTATCTATTATTCAGACCAATTAGGTAGAACTTTGCGAAAGGTAGGAATATTTTGCGAATGGTCTATTGAATTGATAAGAAACTCCTTTCCGGTTAAGTTTACACCATAAAGGTGGAGAAACCCAGATTTGGTTTACCACGAAATCTGACCGTTGATAGGAATAATCGCCCGGATCAAATGAACAGTTTTGTTACCTTTTGGAATGCCCTAATGCCATGAAGCTGCATTTTTAATTTTATCAACATCACAGGAATATTCCATTGCAGGTAGAAGGTTTTTAAGCAAGCTATATGCATCGTTTCCGGCATGGATCACAGTCTTTCGAAGTAACTCTTTTGAGAGAAGCTTAACCCCGGATATCGACGCTTGCATCTCAATAAAGTTACGCCCGGTTGCTAATTTCACATTTCTGTGTCTTGTTGCAAGTCAGCCATTGTATATAGGACTTTCGGCTATCGCTGAGTAAAGGGGAGTATGAGCTTCCTGACTATGGTTTACGGTGCTTACAGATGTTTTTGCCGGTCACTTATTATAGTAACAGCAATCATGCCTTTCAGTATGAGATTATGGATTGTTGCTGCTGATAATATCTCATGTAGAATTGAATGATTTTAACAAATTAAAAGTGTATCAGAATCCGAGTTGAAGCATCACCTGGAGCTGATCATTTTTTGTTTGCTCATCAGCCTGTTCTTTCTTCATGTCGTAGGCTACCTGAAGCTTAGACCAGGAAGAAGGCATATAGTTGAGGCCAATGGTATAGATGGTGGAAATGTTATCGTCCTTATCCGTATTTGCATCGTATGCATCATATTTAAGGAGGAACTGTAATTTTTCAGGTAATGCAAATGCTGCGGCTTGAATATAGTAACCTCCTTTACTGATCGTGTCATCAGTGCCACCAATATATTCCGCTTTTAGTGAAAGGCGTTTGTTGTAATAGTATACCTCACCGCCAAACCGGTCACGTTTTTTTTCTAAAGTGATATCTGTTCCATAGGACCCTTGCCCTTTATAAAACGAACCGCCAAACTGAAGGCCTTTTATAGGCATAACCAGGAAACGTCCTGCAAAATCCTTATCCACATTATTATCGCCTTTGTTGATGCCATTCCCGTTGTAAACGCCAAGGTAGTATTCAAAAACATTTCTTTTCGAAGTAGAATCTATTGTAATGGGTATGCCTCCGCTTACCTGTACACCAATATCACGGCCGTTATTGTTTCCGCCGTTTTGACTGATCACATCAGTGGAACGGGATACCATTGCCTCCACGACCTGCGAGCGGTTGATACTTTCCATAAGCGGGGAAGAGATGATGTTCTCCAGGGAGAATGCTATTTTTTGCTGACCTGCTGTTACTTTAAGGTAAGGATTTGCCGTATAGGAAATGGTTGCGTCCAGAACCCGAGTTAACGGGGCAAAATCAATTTGAGTACGATACGCCCATTTGGCACCAATATTACCGCGGACGTCTACGCGTGCGCGCCGCACATCAAAGGTGTTTGTTTTTACACCATCTATGAAGTTGTATACGTACCGTACCTGTGTATAACCGGTAAGAGATAATTTGTTCTTAGCAGAGATCGGAAAGGTGATGAGGGCTGCCGGTGCTGCTGCCGGTTTTTTCTTTGGCGAATCGAGCGGAAGCACAGTGATTTCCATCGGGTCATTTGGCAGGTAATTTTTGGCGGAGGCTGCCGGCAGGGCCTTTTCCTGAGCCATAAAGATGATGCATAAAGAGAACAGGGCGAATGTAAATTTCTGATTCATGGGAATGCTTTTTGATTTTTAGCCGCGTCAAAAATATATTTAATCTATAGAAAAAGTAGAATAGTAATTAATTTAATTTATCTTAATGTCAAAGCCTTTGCTTTTAAGTTGGAAGCAGTCGGCGAGGTAGTTCGCAACAACCAGTTGCGTGAAAATTTTGCCGCGATGCTTGGAGGATCAGATGTTGCATTGAACTGCTCCCTGATTACAGTATAACCACACCCGTGCTGAATATGCCGATACAATAGGATAGTGATGCTGTTACGTAAACAACCGGCTTCGAACGGGAGACAACGCTACTTTGGAAGAACAAGTTTTGTATGCATCGCATCGGCAAGAGAGGTACGGTCTAGAATGTGCGCAGTTGCATCCCTGACATGCTTCATCACTTTTCTGATTTCGCAGGTTCGCTCATCTTTACATTCCACACACCTTACATATGCTGATTTGCTAACACATTGTACCGCAGCCAATGGGCCATCTAATATCCTGATGATCTGTCCGAGGAAAATTTTTTCAGGTGGCTTAGCAAGCGCATATCCCCCTCCTTTACCCATTCGGCTATAGAGTATGCCCTGTTTTTTTAGTTCAACAAGTATATGTTCCAGGAATTTTTTGGGAATGTACTCTGCAGCAGCAAGATCAGAAATCAGGACAGGCCCCTGGTCATAGTGCCTTGCCAGGTAAAATGCTGCTTTTAAACCGTATTTAGCCTTATGTGAAAGCATAGAACAAGATAAAATTAATTAGAATAACCAAAATACTATTGCAATGAATCTTCTGTCTTTTTATTTCATTCAGCAACCTGACTGTCATACATTGAAGCCCTAAAATGGGTTAAATGTGGATTACCTCTCCATACGCGGCGGCTGCAGCTTCCATAACGGCCTCACTCATAGTAGGGTGTGGATGTACCGATTTAATGATTTCATGACCGGTAGTCTCCAGTTTGCGGGCAACCACTACTTCTGCAATCAGTTCTGTAACACCGGCACCAATCATGTGTGCACCCAGGAATTCACCATATTTGGCATCGAAAATTACTTTTACAAATCCATCCTTCGAACCGGCAGCGCTGGCCTTGCCGCTTGCAGAAAATGGAAACTTGCCAACTTTTACCTGGTATCCGGCAGCCCTGGCCGCTTTCTCCGTATAACCTACAGAAGCTATTTCAGGTGAGCAATAGGTACACCCCGGAAGATTATTATAGTCGAGTGGTTCGGGAGATTTCCCTGCAATTTTTTCCACGCAGATAATTCCTTCCGCGCTGGCCACATGTGCAAGCGCCGGTCCTTTTACGATATCACCAATCGCGTAATAACCTGCCACATTGGTTCTATAATAATCATCTACCTGGACTTTTCCTTTTTCTGTTTTTATACCGGTTTCTTCCAGGCCAATATTTTCGATGTTGGTAGATACACCGGCTGCGGAAAGCACAATATCACATTCAACGATCTGTACCCCCTGCGTGGTTTTAACGGTAACTTTGCAGCCTGCACCTTTTGTATCTACCTGTTCAACTGCAGCATTGGTGAGTATGGAAATACCCTGTTTTCTAAAACTCTTCTCCAGTTCCTTTGAAACATCATCGTCTTCCACCGGCACTAATGCAGGCATAAATTCAACGATCGTGACTTTTGTTCCAAGAGCGTTATAGAAGTACGCAAATTCGCAACCGATTGCACCGGCACCAACGACCACCATGGTTTTAGGAAGTTCAGGCAATACCATGGCTTCGCGATAGCCGATAATTTTTTTACCATCCTGTTTCAACGCCGGTAATTCTTTTGAACGGCTTCCGGTGGCAATAATGATGTTTTTTGCAGTGTAGTCAGTAGCTTTTCCGGCAGCATCCACTACTGCCAGTTTATTCCCGGGCTTCACCTTGCCCAATCCCATGATTACATCAATCTTATTCTTCTTCATCAGGAATTGCACGCCCCGGCTCATGCCATTTGCCACATCACGACTTCTTTTAATGATGCTGCCAATATCAGGATTGCTTTCAGTTACGTTAATTCCATAATCTTTTGCATGCCTGATATATTCGAAAACAGTGGCGCTTTTTAAGAGTGCTTTGGTTGGAATGCAACCCCAGTTTAAGCAGATACCGCCAAGTGCTTCCCGCTCTACAATTGCTGTTTTTAGTCCAAGTTGAGATGCCCTGATGGCGGCAACATATCCTCCGGGACCGCTTCCTAGTACAATAACGTCGTAATTCATGTCTGATAACAGGTGCTAAAGTGAAAAATCTGCCGCAAGATAAGAAAAGTGCCCAAGGTTTGGGCTTCAAAGGATATGCTTGCTTTGTGGGTGTTCAATGCTCTCACGGTTATCCGGTTGACGGGCTTTGAAAAAACAGGGAAACATCAGGAAAACAAGCACGGTGGAATGTGCTTTCAGGAATGTTCTTTGGGAGCAATCTCTGGATAAGCAAAGAAACCGCCTGCTTTGAGAGGTGATACTTCTTAGCAAATCGAATAGTTCACAATTACATCATGGCAATACCTATTACTGTACACGTCATTCTGAATACCTATTGCAACAAATAATATACTTGAAAAAGCACGATCTTCAGAAAGGCAGATTAAACTGTTGTTTTTTTTAAAAGACCGGCTACCGGAGATCCACTACTTCGATACCGGGATAATCCGATGGATCAAATGAAAAGAAAGAGGAAGACAAAGTGGGGTTTGCAGTTAACCTGGCTATCTCATAGGTATATCTGCTCCCGTTTTTGTCAAACAGGACAGCACTTTGGATCATTTTAGCTGATTTGTCAATAGCCAGACGGACTTTAAAATATGGTTTGCTTTTATCATTTGGAGTCAGTTCAATAATTTGCAGGGTCTTGCCTCCACTCATTTTTTCTTCAATAAAAGCATATAAAAAATCCTTTTCATAGAGTGTAAACAGATCAGAAGGTGAAATTGTATTATCGTTGGGCTCAAAGGTGCTGATCTGTACTTCATTGGCTGTTTTCAGGTAGGTCCAAACCGTGATATGATCTGATATTATTTCCTGGTTCCTGAGTTGCAACCTGTAGTGATCTCCTTTCAGAAACAAGGTTCCTTTTTCTTCTGTTGGAATGGTTTTGCCGGCACTTTCAACCTTCATGGTAAAATCTGCCTGCAGGGATTTGTATTCTTTGAATTTACTGCTGACCCCATTGAGTATCTGCTGTGCTTTAAGATCTTTTTGTTGTGCGATTGCAAAAAAGGAGAGGCCAATACAGCATATAAAGAATACTAATTTCATTTTCATTTTTTCGAAAGGGTTGAACAGGTTAAAAGAGAATGGCGAGAATAGGATTGAAGTTACAGTATGCCGCTTTTCTCTTTTTGGTTCATCTGTGCCAAAAACTGTTCCAATTCCATTTCATCCTTAATCATCACATCGCGTGCCTTGCTGCCCTGGTTCGGACCTACTATGCCGGTTGATTCGAGCTGATCCATCAGCCGGCCCGCACGATTGTAACCTAACTTCAACCTACGTTGCAATAAGGAAGTAGAGCCTTGCTGATATTGGACGATCAGGCTGGCTGCTTCTTCAAAAAGTTCATCACGCTCATTGGGGTCGAGAAAGTCACCGGCTTCCGCATCTTCTTCTTTTACTTCCGGCAACAAATGCGCTTCCGGATAGCCTTTTTGCGCTGCGATAAAATCGCATACTTTCTCGACTTCCGGTGTATCTACGAAACCACATTGCAGCCTGATGGTTTCGCCGCCAATGGAAAGCAGCAAATCACCGCGGCCGATTAACTGGTCGGCACCACCCTGGTCGAGGATGGTGCGGGAGTCAACCTTAGAGGTTACTTTGAATGCGATGCGTGCCGGGAAGTTGGCTTTAATGGTACCGGTTATAATGTTAACCGAGGGCCTTTGCGTTGCAATGATAAGATGGATTCCGATGGCGCGTGCCAATTGAGCGAGCCGTGCAATCGGGGTTTCTATTTCCTTTCCGGCAGTCATGATGAGGTCGGCAAATTCATCAATTACCAGGATTATATATGGAAGGAAACGGTGTCCCTTGGTCGGGAGCAGTTTGCGTTGCAGAAATTTCTCATTGTACTCTTTTATATTCCTGCATTGCGCATTCTTTAACAGATCATAGCGCAGGTCCATTTCAATAGTGAGAGCCTTCAGGGTATTCACTACTTTCTTGGTGTCAACAATAATCGGTTCAGCTTCCCCGGGAAGTTTTGCCAGGAAATGTTTTTCAATATTGGTATATAAGGAGAGTTCTACTTTTTTGGGGTCGATCAGTACAAATTTTATCTGCGATGGATGTTTTTTATAGAGCAGAGACACCAGTATGGAATTTACGCCCACCGATTTTCCCTGCCCGGTAGCACCTGCCATCAGCAAATGAGGCATGCGGGCAAGGTCTGCAATAAAGATCTCATTGGAAATTGTTTTGCCCAATGCAATCGGGAGATCCATTGGTGCCTGCTGGAATTTTTCAGAAGCAAGCATCGATCGCATGGAAACGGTTTCTTTATGCATGTTTGGCACTTCTATTCCTATCGTTCCTTTACCGGGAATAGGCGCAATGATCCTGATGCCCAATGCTGAAAGGGATAATGCAATATCGTCTTCCAGGTTTTTGATTTTGGAAATCCGGACACCGGGAGCAGGAACTATTTCATACAAAGTAACAGTTGGGCCAACGGTTGCTTTAATACTCTGGATTTCGATGCCGTAGTTTTGAAGTGTTTTTACAATCTGATCCTTATTCCGCATCAACTCTTCCGAATCAATCCGGATTTTTTCAGAACCATAGTTTTCGAGAAGATCCAGCGTAGGATATTGATATTTTGGCAGATCAATTGTTGGGTCATAATTCTCCCGCACTGCTGTTTCTGCATCAGCCAGTTCTTCTTCTTTAACAACAACTATGTCGAGGGCAATGCCGGAATCACCTTTGGGTGACAGTTTTGTAACGGGCGTTATCTCCGTTTCCAGCGGGATCGTTGTATCACCCGGTAATTCAGGCAGCGGTTCATCCTGCTCGTTCACAATATTTTTTTCTGCAGCCGGTGCATTTGCCGGAATCACCTCTTTGAGCACCATCTCAACAGGTTCTTCCTCCTGTTTAACCGAATTGATAATATCAAGTTCATCAAGATTGCTCAGGATTAATGCCGTTGGCTCAAGAGGTTCCTGCTTCTGGAGGGGCCGGTCAGTTTCCTTACGCGTTAAAGGATTGGAGAAGCTGAAACTGTAGTTAAATACGATAATCAGGTAGGCCATTACCGAAGCAACCAGCAATGCGCCGGTTCCGATTGCTCCCATAAAGGCCACCAGCCATGAATTTAACATGTATCCAACGGCTCCACCATAAGGGAATCCATGCTTTGCAAAAAAGAAACTTAAGGTTGTTGGAATTAAAACCAGGGCAAAGAGCGAGGCCTTCCACAATTTCGAAACCGGAAAAACTCTGGTGCGAAACAACAGGTTTACTCCTGTAACGAAGAGCAGTCCAACGAAAAGGAAGGATGATAAACCAAATGCATTATACATAAAGAAGTGAGAAAGGTAGGCCCCAAGCCTGCCGAGATAATTTTCCACTTCAAAGGAGCCGGCAAAGAAATCCTGCCAGGTGAAACGAAAGATTTTATCCTGGTCGGTTTTCCATGTAAACAGATACGATGATAAGGCAACAAAAAGATACAGTGAAGAGAGCAATAAGACCAAACCGATGAGTTTCGGCAGCCTCTCATCGCTGCGGAGGGAATCAAACCATCTTGCGGAGGATTGCTTTTTCTTTTTTTCACGAACCTTTTCCGATACCGGTTTCGGTTCCGTCATTTTTTCTTCTTTTGCATCTTTCGCTTTTTCTTTCTCCGCCTTTAACTTATTGGTAGTTTCAGCCATACAATGCGCTCTGAAAATGGTTTGGGTAAAGTTAATGGTTACCGAGGCGCAGTAAGGCCTGCAGGTGAAAAGTTTTCAACATGAAAAAGGTTAAACGTCTATCTTTGTGGGCGTATTTTGCGGCCGTTTGAAATTGTAAATTTTCAGGAGAAAGATTAGTACATCATTTCATGGCCCATTTTGTCGGCAGTGCCAGTCTTTTTTGTCGGGAAGAAATTCATTAAATGCAGTGCCGTTTAATTTTTCTGCCGTTGTTTTCCTGGCAGGAAAGATTAGCAGATCATTATTTGCGTAAACAAAACTTCTATACTATGAGCACCGGATTTTTCAAAGTTCCAGTACCAGTTAATGAACCGAATCTGATGTATGGTCCCGGTTCGGCCGAACGTGCATTATTGAAAGCAGCATTAAGTCAGTTTAAATCTGAAACCGCCGATTTACCGATGTTTATTGGTGGAAAGGAAGTGCGAACAGGCAAAAAGATTGCCATGCACCCGCCACATGAGCATCACCATGTACTCGGGCATTACCATGCTGGCACCGGCGAGCATGTTAAGCAGGCTATTGATGCTGCGCTAAAAGCAAAGAGGCAATGGGAGAATTTGCCATGGGAACACCGGTCTGCAATTTTTCTTAAAGCCGCTGACCTGCTTGCCGGACCTTATCGTGCCCGGATTAATGCTGCTACCATGTTGTGCCAGTCGAAGAATGCATTCCAGGCTGAAATTGATGCTGCCTGCGAGTTGATTGATTTTTTAAGATATAATGTACAATTCGCAACAGAGATATACAGCCAGCAACCGGTCTCCTCAAAAGGCATGTGGAATCGAATGGAGCAAAGAGCCCTGGAAGGATTCGTATTTGCGATCACCCCATTCAATTTTACGGCGATAGCAGGGAACCTTCCTACAAGTGCTGCCATGATGGGAAATACGGTGGTTTGGAAACCTTCCAACACACAGATTTTTTCAGCATGGGTAATTATGGATGTATTGCGCGAAGCGGGACTGCCTGACGGGGTGATTAATTTAGTATATACACCGGGAGCCGAAACAGGAAAAATTGTTTTCGCGCATCCTGATTTCGCGGGTATTCATTTTACTGGATCAACAGAAGTGTTTCATGAATTCTGGAAAACCATTGGAAACAATATTGCTTCCTATAAATCTTATCCTCGCATTGTGGGTGAGACCGGTGGTAAGGATTTTGTGCTGGCACATTCATCAGCGGATGCAAAAGCAGTGGTTACCGCTTTGTCGAGAGGAGCGTTTGAATACCAGGGACAGAAATGTTCGGCAGCATCACGTGCGTACATTCCATCGAATCTCTGGAAGCAGGTGCGGGAAGGATTGGTAGCGGATATCAGCTCTTTTAAAATGGGTACTACGGAAGATTTCCGGAATTTCATCAATGCGGTGATCGATGAAAAATCTTTTAATAAGCTTGCCGGCTATATTGACCAGGCGAAAAAGGATGCCGGAGTTGAAATAATAGCAGGCGGAGGATATGATAAGCGGGAAGGGTATTTTATTCAACCTACGGTAATTAAGGCAAGTGATCCGATGTATACCACCATGTGTACGGAGTTGTTTGGGCCGGTTCTCTCTTTGTATGTCTATGATGAAAATAAATTTGAAGAAACGCTGGACCTGGTAGACCGCACCTCTGCATATGCATTGACAGGCTGTGTTTTTTCACAGGATAGAAACATCATCAATCATGTTTCAAGAAGATTGGTAAATGCAGCGGGCAATTTTTACATCAACGATAAACCAACCGGTGCAGTGGTGGCGCAACAACCTTTTGGCGGTTCGCGTGCTTCAGGTACCAATGACAAAGCCGGTTCAATGATCAATCTGCTGAGATGGGTGTCGCCCCGATCGATTAAAGAGACTTTTTCACCGCCGACGGACTACCGGTATCCGTTTATGGCTGCGGAGTGAGCATCACCTGCATGCCCTACTTTAGCCAGCAGAACTAATTTTGTAATAGTTCACATGGATGATCAGCAATGCACAGAGCGGTTGGTAGTAGCGGAAATTAGTCAAGCAGTAATGAAAGATAAGAGTTGCTTATGGCAACTCTTTTTTTTGATTTTATGCGAATTAATGGCAAATGATAACATGCTTGTAAAGAGATTACATCTGTTCCGGCACATCAATTCCCAGTAGTTTCATTCCTTTTTTTAGTGTGGAGGCAATAGTTGCTGAAAGCTGCAACCGGAATTGACGCTGCGGTGTTTCCGCTGCATTTAAGACAGGCAGTGATGCATAGAAGTGATTATACTCCTTGGCAAGATGGTATAAATAATTCGCCAGGGTAGATGGTTCGTACTTTGCGGCAGATTCACTAATAATAGAAGGATAGGCACGTAACTTCATAATGAGGTTTCTTTCCAAAGGGTCAAGCTGGTGGACAAGGGCATTGCCATTTGCCAGAAGGCCTCTTTCTGTTGCTTTACGTAGCAGGGAACAAATCCTGGCATGGGTATATTGAATAAACGGGCCGGTGAATCCATGAAAGTCAATGGATTCTTCCGGATTAAAGATGATTCTTTTCTTTGGATCTACTTTCAGAATATAAAATTTGAGCGCACCCAATCCCAACTGGTGGAATAACTGATGCTGTTCTGTTTCAGAGAAATTTTCAATTTTACCCACTTCCCTGGTTTTTAGTGCAGCAGTTACATCCATTTCATCCAGCAGGTCGTCGGCATCCACAACGGTTCCTTCCCGTGTTTTCATTCTGCCGGTAGGCAGATCAACCAGCCCGTACGACAGGTGATGGATGCCATTGGCATATGGCCTGCCCAGTTTCTGACAAACAAGCTTTAACACCTTAAAATGATAATCCTGTTCATTGGCAACCGTATAGATCATTACATCAGGAACATATTCTTTATAGCGTACATCAGCGGTACCCAGATCCTGGGTGATGTAAACCGAAGTGCCGTCTGCACGTAACAATACTTTCTGGTCGAGGCCATCGGCAGTGAGGTCAATCCAGACGGAGCCATCAGGTTTTTTGAAAAAGATATTCTTTTCTAATCCTTCGGCGACAATCGTTTTTCCAAGCAAGTAAGTGGCCGATTCCATATAGGCTTTGTCAAAGTCGTTGCCGATTTTGCGGTAGGTTTCTTCAAAGCCCTGATACACCCATTGGTTCAAAGTTTGCCAGAGGTTTCTTACCTCCGCATCGCCTTGTTCCCATTTTAGAAGCATTTCAGAGATTTCTTTATTGAGCGGCGCCTGTTTCTTAGCGGCTTCTTCTGTTAATCCCTGCCCGACAAGATCAAGCACCTGCTTGCGCAACTCCTGTTCAAAACGCACATAATATTCACCCACCAGATGATCACCCTTTTCGCCGCTGCTTTCAGGTGTTTCATGGTTGCCATATTTTTGGTAAGCGAGCATGGATTTGCAAATGTGCACTCCGCGATCGTTATAGATGTTAACTTTAACCACTTCATGTCCGGCAGCTTTCAATATAGATGCCATGGCATGGCCAATAAAAATATTTCTAAGATGACCTAAGTGCAGCGGCTTATTGGTATTGGGCCCGCAATATTCCACCATCACTTTTTTCCCGGTAGGAGGAAACGTTCCATAGCCGGCAATGTTGATTTCCGTAAAGAAAACCTGTATCCAGTATTCATCAGAAAAGCGAAGGTTAAGAAAGCCCTTTACCGCTTCATACTGCGCTAACTCCGGAATTTCTTTGATCAGTGCCTCGCCGATTTCAGCGGCTGTTTGATCGGGAGATTTCTTTGCAAGTTTTGCAAAGTTGAAAGCAACAATGGTAAAGTCAAAAGGGAAACCGTCAGGTGGAACATTCACCTGTACCTGCTCCGGCAGTATTTGCTGATTATAGAGTTGAGACACTATGCGTGCCGTTATTACTTTAAGCTGGTGTTGCATGGTATTTATTCTTGCCAGGTGGTTAATACAAATTTCGACAGGTACACGCTATGCATGTCGCAATATGCGGAAGGAGTGACTGCGGGATTAATCATACAGCAACTGGTTGGTCACTTTTAATAAAATTTCAAAAGCATTTTCAGCCATCAGGTTTTCCTTGTCGAGAGTCGGATTGATTTCAGTGATTTCGAAGCAACATACCTTCGGACTTTGCATAAGCCGTTGCAACAGCGAAGCGGCTTGTTTTTCCGTAATTCCATTTGGTGCCGGCGTGCCGGTGCCGCGGGAAATCGTCGGGTCCATGCTGTCGACATCAAAACTTACATAGATATAATCGCAGGGTTCGACGGCGGTTAATATTTCCCTTGCGATCTTGTCGATGCCAAAGTTGTTAATCTCATCGGTTGAAAAGACTTTCACCTTGTTTTGACGGATGAGATAATCTTCCTGCGGTTCCGTATCTCGTACAGAAACATAAACAAGGTTTTCATAACGGATCTTTGGTGAGATATTATTCATGTTTTTACACTGTTCCCAGAATTCAATGGTTCCGGAATCCGGTGTATTGGTGCGCTGGCTGATGTTATCTTCCGCCAGTGAGATGGCGAGCGGCATGCCGTGCATATTGCCGGATGGTGTAGTGTACGGAGAGTGCAGGTCAGCATGGGCATCAATCCAGATCACACCAATTCGTGCATCGGGGTAGGCCGCTTTAACACCTGCAATAGTTCCGGCAGATGAAGAATGATCGCCGGCAATAACAATTGGAAAGCTTCCTTCGCGCAATGTCCGTTCAACCGTATCGCTTACACGTTCACAGACATTGAGGACGCCCTTACCTCGCCGTGCATGCGGAGAGCGTGCTGGTTCGAGCAACATAGCATTTTCGTCCTGGATTTGCTCTTCGGGAAATTGTTTGAAGAAGGTGCTTCCAAAATCAAGTGCCGCTATTTTAATCGCATCAAAGCCGAGACTGGCGCCTCTTGTGCCGGCTCCGATTTCTGATTTTACCGCAATGATTTTAATATTTTTCATTGTGCAAAAGTAATCACAAAATCGTGAGTTGAACGGAAGCGTGAAAATGCAGCGTGTGATGATTGGTGTGTGTAACCGGCGGCCGGCTAACTATTGCTCAGTTATTCATGCAGTCAGCCGGGTAGCTATGCACTGTTTACCTGGACTAATGTACATTTTGACGATGCTTTGCAACCGGAAGTATTCTCAAAAATAAATTTCAAAACCCTAAAAATCATGTAGTTTCGCACGTCAAAAAAAATACCACAACCGCTTTCGCCAACAGGAGATGACCAACACCTATAAAGACCTCGTAAACCAGACATTCGATTTTCCGCAGGAAGGATTTGAAGTAATAGAAAATGAATTATACTTCAATGGTGTATCGATGATGGATATTATTCAGAAGTATGGAACCCCGTTGAAGCTCATTTATCTTCCAAAGATCAGCGCGCAGATCAACAAAGCAAAATCACTTTTTAAGAAAGCATTCAAAGAGCATAAGTATGCCGGAAAATATTATTATTGTTATTGTACCAAGAGTTCACATTTCAAGCATATACTGGAAGAAGTATTAAAAAATGATGTGCATATAGAAACATCGTATGCCTATGACATCAACATTATTCGAAAGCTGTATGAAAAGAAGCTGGTCGACAAGCAGAAATTTATCCTGTGCAATGGATTCAAAACCCGGACGTATACGACCAAGATTGCCGCATTGATTAATGACGGGTTCGTGAATGTGATCCCGATCCTGGACAATAAATCAGAAATTGAAGCTTACCAGCGTACCGTAAAGGGTACCTGCAATATCGGTATCAGGATAGCAGCTGAGGAAGAGCCCACTTTTGAGTTTTATACCTCGAGATTGGGAATCAGGTGGCGCGATATACTTGAATTTTATGTTCAGAAGATTCATAATAATAAAAAGTTCAACCTGAAGATGCTGCATTTCTTTATTAATACCGGCATCAGGGATAATGCTTATTACTGGAGTGAGTTGAATAAGGCGCTGAATGTATACTGTCAGTTGCGTAAAATTTGCCCGACACTTGATTCCATTAATATCGGTGGCGGTTTTCCGATTAAGAATTCGCTTGGCTTTGATTATGATTATGAATACATGATTAAGGAAGTAGTGCTTCAGATCAAAACAGCCTGCAAGAAGAATAAGATACCCGTTCCAAATATCTTTACCGAGTTTGGAAGCTATACGGTAGGAGAGAGCGGGGCGAATCTTTACAAGGTGATTGCGCAGAAGCAACAGAATGACTCTGAGTTATGGTATATGGTGGACAGTTCCTTTATTACCACGTTACCGGATACCTGGGGCATCGGCCAACGGTTTCTTATGCTGCCAATAAACAAATGGGATAAAGATTATCAGAAAGTAAATCTTGGCGGACTTACCTGCGACAGCCAGGACTACTACAATTCTGAAGTTCACATCAACCAGGTCTTTTTACCGAAGAATACCAACGGTGAGCCTTTATACATTGGATTTTTCCATACGGGAGCTTACCAGGATCAGTTGTCCGGTTATGGCGGAATTAAGCATTGCCTGATTCCATCACCAAAGGTCGTATTGGTTTCAAAAGATAAGAAAGGCAATGTGAC
>CAZGBP010000076.1:0-17635 GCA_964524035.1 uncultured Bifidobacteriaceae bacterium | reverse complement strand
ATTTGAAATTCCTACCGTAAGAACGGCTTGGTTGCTTACACCGAAGCACAGCGTCTCGACTGTAGTCGGGAAGGTCAGAGGTTCGACTCCCCTTATCTCCACCAAATTTGAAAACCATACCATAAGAACGGGATGGTTGCTTACACCGAAGTACAGAGCGTCCCGACTGTAGTCGGGAAGGTCAGGAGTTCGACTCCCCTTATCTCCACCAAATTTTAAAATTCATACCGCAAGAACGGCTTGGTTGCTTACACCGAAGCACAGAGCGTCCCGACTGTAGTCGGGAAGGTCAGGGGTTCGACTCCCCTTATCTCCACTCCTTCTACAAAATTGTTCAGCGGCACTTCAGAGACTTCGCCTTTCTGCACAGGCAAAAGAGGGGATTTAAAGAGAGAAAAATATTCGGTAACCCGCTATGGTTATGTGAGAGCCTCGATAATATGATGAGCCGTTTTTGCAGATGCCCCAGATCCTCCCAGTTTGGCTTTTAGTTCCGCATATCCCTTTTTAATGGTTGAAATTTTGTTTTCATCGCTGATGAGTTGCGTTAATGCCGTTTTCAGATTAGCAACCGTAAATTCCTGCTGAATTAACTCCTGCACCAAAGGCCTGTCCAGTATCAGATTTACCAATGAAATGTACTTCACATCAACCAGTTGTTTTCCAATCCAGAATGACACTGCGCTGCCCTTGTAACAAACCACTTCGGGAACATTAAAAAGAGCAGCCTCCAATGTAGCCGTACCGGATGTTACCAAAGCGGCATCAGCGTAAGACAGCAGCTGATAGGTCTTATTCATGATCAAACTTGCCCTCGACGAACCGATAATATCATGGTAGAAAGATACCTCAACAGAACTAACGCCGGCCACAACAAAATCAACCTCTTCAAACTCGGGAATGAGTGCCAGCATTACCGGCAGCATCTTACTTATTTCCTGTTTGCGCGATCCCGGTAACAATGCCACCGTGGTGCGACCTCCTGTTCTGATGGTATCCTGATGTATGAATTGTGCAGTAGCATCAAGAAGCGGATGGCCCACAAAGGTTACATCCATGCCCCATTTTCCGTAAAACTCCTTTTCAAACGGAAGTATAACAAAAAGCTGATCAACCGTGCGTTTGATTTTTTTTACACGGGATGCTTTCCAAGCCCAAACCTGTGGAGAGATATAGTAGAAAACCCTGAAATGGTTTTGTCTTGCAAAATCGGCTATGCGCAAATTGAATCCGGGATAATCAACCAGGATAATGGCATCGGGCTTCCATTGCCGAATATCTTTTTTCGTAAGTTCAATAAAGCCCATTATTTTTTTCAGGTTCCTGACCACTTCCAGGAAACCCATATAAGCTGTTTCCCTGAAATGTTTGAGCAGTACCATACCTTCCTGTTCCATTAGATCGCCGCCGATACCCCGAAACAAACAATTGCTGTTCAAACGCCTGATCTCTTTCATAAGATTGGCGGCATGCAAATCTCCGGAAGCTTCCCCAGCGATGATGTATAAACGCATTAATAGAATTTAAAAAGGATAATGAAAATACCGTAAAACATAGTCGCACCCACTACCCCTTTCACATTCTCATATTGACGGGCTGAAATGAAATAGAAAAAAACCGGCAGGTTGGTGACCACCGCAAGGCTCAACGCAGCGGAAAGTTTAGACGTATAGAAAAGCTGATCCCAATATTGAGACAGCGTCATGCTTTCATAAAAAGCAAAAAGATAAAAAAGTAAAAATCCCACCATGGGAAATACCAGTCCAAGAAAGGCACCGAAATAGATGTTATCCCTGCCGCGTGTCTGCTTACCCTTCCGATCCATGTAATTTCCAGTTACTGATGATGTATGGTATGGCATGATGCGCAGTAAGATCAAATTGCACCGGCACCACAGAAGCATATCCCTTTGCGAGCGCCCATTCGTCGGTATCGTCGCCTAAATCCTTGTTTACAAAATTACCGGTAAGCCAGTAATATTTTTTTCCGCGGGGATCAATTCGCTCCGTAAATTCCTCCTGCCATTTGGCAACAGCCTGCCGGCACACCTTAATGCCTTTATAATGACTTTCCGAAACATCGGGAATATTCACATTCAACAGAATGTTTTCAGGCAAACCATGTTTTATAACCTGTGGAGCGACTTCGCGAATCACCCGCCTGGGCAAAGCCATATCGGCATCGAAAGAATAATTCAAAAAGGAAAAACCGATAGCGCTGATCCCTTCTATCGCGGCTTCCATGGCAGCAGACATGGTACCAGAATAAATCACATTAATGGAAGAATTTGAGCCGTGATTGACCCCAGAAACACACAAATCGGGCTTGCCTTTGATAATTTTATCAACAGCCAGTTTCACACAATCAACCGGTGTACCGGTGCATTGATAGGCTTCCACATCGTCAAACATTGCAACATGCTCTATCCTGAGCGGATCATCAATGGTGATGGCATGCCCTTTTCCGGACTGCGGGCTATCCGGAGCCACAACAACAACCTTTCCAAGGTGGCGCATTTCCTCCACCAGCAATTTTATACCGGGCGAAGTGATGCCATCATCGTTTGTGACCAAGATGATTGGCTTTGATTTTTTTGAAGTCATAGTTTAATTGCGCAAAAATAACTAAATAAAGCCGTGGAAAACAGGCGCTTCCATTGAAATGGAAAAGGATAACCAATTGTTAATTTTTCAAAATGCTGTGAAACGGTAGAAAAAATTCATAGTATCTTTGCAGCAACCATTTTACCAGGATTATATGGAAATGAAAATTAAGAATAAAGGGCAGGCTAAGATGTTCCAGTCCAACAGGCTGGAAGTGCTCACCAAAACAAGTCCGCAGGTTATTTTCAGTATCTACGTTCCATTGATTCTCGCCATGCTCGCATACAGTCTTTTTGGATTGCATATCAGTTGGTACCTGGTGGTAGTCTATTACTTTTCCGGTATGTTTTTCTGGACATTTTTTGAATACCTGATGCACCGGTTTGTCTTTCACCTTCATTCAGATAATCCAAAGGTTCAAAAATTCATGTACACCGCACATGGGGTGCACCACGAATTTCCAAGAGATAAAGAAAGACTCTTTATGCCTCCGGTACCTTCCCTGCTATTGGCGACTTTTTTATTCTCCACCTTTTACCTGATTATAGGTCAAAATGCATTTATGTTCTTTCCAGGCTTTGTAAGCGGTTACCTGGCTTATGGTTCCATGCATTATGCCATACATGCCATGGCCCCGCCATTCAAGTTCATGAAAGCCTGGTGGAGATATCATCACCTGCATCATTACAAATCACCCGATAAAGGATTTGGTGTTTCGTCTCCAATGTGGGATCATGTTTTTGGTACCGTACCACAGCATACAGGAAAATTTGATAACCCGGAAGAAAACTAGTTTCAACTTATTATGGGGTGAATCCCCTGCACCGTTTAATCGGGAAGATAGGTTTTCATATTAATCTTTTTGGCACAGTCAAAGTGCTTTTCCGGACATCTCTTATAGCCATGCAATCCGCAGGGCCTGCATGGTAGCCCAATTTGCTCTTCCAGAATATGCCTCTCCGATGATAACGGCCCGAATCCGAACTGCGGAACCGTAGAACAAAACACCGCAGTAACTTTTGCATTCATGGCTGAAGCAAAATGCAGCGGTGCAGAATCATTGGTATAATTCATAGCCGCATCCTTCATCAATGCAGCCGTCTGCAAGAAGCTGAATGTGCCGCAACAATTGGTGATTTGCGTATTGTCAGACACTTTCCTAATCGATTCAGCGATTGGCTTATCTGCCGCAGCGCCCAGCAGGTAGATTTTATAGTTGCCTGGAATGGCAGTAATTAATTCGACCCATTTCGACGCGGGAAGCTCTTTGGTTTTCCAAACAGATGCCGGGCATATGGTGACGTAAGGCTGCTCTTTGTATCCGGCAACAAAAGTGAAATCAGCGGCTGCAGGATAGAGTTTGGGTGCAACGGCCTGCTGATCGGTTATTCCGGAAATTAATAGCTGGTTGCGTTCTACTTCATGAAGAAAAAAAACATCTCCCCGCTTTCCGATTTTATGCGGGAACCGCTCACTGAACCGGAATGAAAATGGATTTTTTTCAAATCCAAGCGTTTTCTTTGCGCCGGAAAAAGCTGTCAGAAAGCCCGAAGCTGCAAAGCGCTGACAATTGACAACCACATCATAATTTGCAGACCTGATTTCAGACAGTAGCTGAAGGAGATTTTGATATTTACGATGCCTTTTATCCCAAATCAAAACCTTGCTGATCACCGGATGTTCCGTCAACAAGGATTCATTTCCTTTTCTCAGCAGGAAATGAATATCGGCAGCAGGATAGAAAGCATGCAATTTCTCCACCAATGCCGTTGCAAGTACCACATCACCAATAAAAGCGGTTTGAATAATGAGTATTTTCAACTTTGCAATTTAGATTCAGCGTAAAGGTATTATTTAGCATGGTTCATGGATCAGCCTGACGCGAAATGAAAGTGCCTGATGCTTTTATTATTGCTTCTCCAATTCAAAGATATTTCGAACAAAGTATTCATCTGCACTTTCATACTTCACCACCTTTGTTATCTGAACTTTTTTATTGCTAAAAAAGTAAGTATGCCTTATGAATGCTTTTTGATTGTTATCAAATCCGCTGCCTGAAGTAACCAGCATTAACTCTTCGTTCATCTTTTCTATACTCAAAATGACTTCACCATTCAACATCGTACCCCGCTTCGATATTTTCAGGCGTTCCCGACCGCCATTGCCCGGCTCTTTCGGGTAATCATACATCAAAACTGTGTGCCCTCTCTTTTTTTCAATCTTTATCGTGGCTTCTATTGCATTTCGCTCGCTGGAAGAATAATCGAGATAGGTCAATGTACCTTTATAACTGCCTTCCAGCATTTTGAAGTCGCTTTCAGTAACAATAGGGCTTCCTGATTGGCCCGCAGCATGCGTTGTAAATGCAAGAAGCGCGATGATAATCAGCGAAATGCTCCCGGAAAGACGCCTGCTTCTTAGTAACCCATTTCGCAGAAGCTGATCAATTGAATAGTTGCCCCCACCTGCAACCGTTATCAAAATATAACACCAGAAATATAAATGCTGAAAGTACATTCCAATAAGAGGTAAGGGTTCTTCATACCAAAGAAAGGCGATCACAAAAAACTGGATAGCCAGTTGTAAAGCAGCAAAACGAGTGAGGAACCCGAATGCGATCATTAATCCACCGGCAAACTCACCCCAGGCTGCCAGCGATGCCCAAAGCTGTGGTGATGGAAAGGTAAAGCCAATTTCTCCTACTTGCTTAACAAACCAATCCGGGGAAATACCTGCATGCATCTTAGGCCATCCTGCAAAAAGGGCAATACTTAGTCCGGTATGCAACCTGAAAAGAAGCCAGGTTGTATTAAGCAGTTTATCAGCAGATAAATTGGTACCAATGAGAAAATCCAGGACTTTGTTTTTCATTTCAGAAAGCTTTTGTTGCTATTTTAAAAGGAAGGTTTTGTTCTGATCTTTTTTACTTACCACCAGGAAAGGTTCCTGAGAAACTATGCTATTACCGCTCATCACGATATCAACCTGGGCGGGTGTAGCGAGGTAGATTTTTGTTCCATCAGGGAATACGTTCCTTTTCTTCAAGCCCGGTAACCAGTAACCGGAGTTTGTTCCGTTTCCTGTTTCGCCTGGCTTGTAAGTAACCACTGTATACTTTTTAGGATAGAGGGCAGCGTTCTTCAGGTAGATGGTAACCTCGTTTCCGCTTGCTGATTGGGCTGAAGTACGGGAAGCCGCACAGAGCAGTAGTAGAATAATCGGTATTACTTTTAGGAATGTCGCTTTCATGTTGAATGGTTTAGAAAATTTTTGAATGCACAAAACTGCACCGGGAAAAAGCAATGGTCGCCTCAAAACATGATTTGAGACCATAAACTTTCGTCTCAGATATTGTTTTTGCGTATCAAATGATATTTGGGATTAAACCGGTGCAGGTTTAGGTTAATCAACCCGTGAAACAGACAATCGTTTATTGCCCGATAGCCCCTTTAAGAAAGGTCCCCAATAAAATTTTTAGGGCTTTTGCCGGCATGCTTTTTAAAAGCCCTGTTGAATGTTGCCTTTGAACTAAAGCCACATTCAAATGCTATGGACAGCAGCGTTTTGATTTTGTGTTCTCCTGATAACAAACGAAGTTTAACCGCATCCACACGGTATTGATTCACAAAGTCGTTGAAATTGACTCCAAATCCTTTGTTAATTAATGCTGATACAAACGAAGGATTTGTTTGAAGCAATCTGGCTAGCTGGGTAAGTGTTAATCCTTCCGAAGTATAGATTTTATCGTGCGTGAACAGATAGTCCACTTTCTCTTTCCAATAGTCAAAGTTGTCTATGTGCTGAACAGTACCGGTGGCATCATCAGGTATCACCTCAACCAATTCCGGTTCAGCAGCAGATGTCAGCCCCAATTGTTCCGGCTGAAAATTCAGAAATAAAACCGGCCGGTACTTAAGCAGGTTAGGTACAAATGCGATTTTTGCTTCAACAGCGTTTGAATACCCCGAAATCGCGATATAATAGAATATGATAGCAAAACAGAGGAAGTACCACCAGGTTCCGATATAGCTGCCTGTCTCCGGAATCAATACAGAGAGTATGGTGAACAGCAATTGCAAGATCAGCATTGCAGAAAAGGCAATCAGGAAATTCCGGATCCATCTGAAAGCAACAATATCCGCAAAACTCACAACCTGGAGCATCAGCCTGTAATAGAAACTATAATAACGGTAAGAAAGAAAAAAGTAAATAATCATAGAGAAGAATCCTGCCCATTGGTACCAGCTGTCGAAATCCCGGTCAGCGCCATCCGCTAAAAAGTAATATCGTTTCAATAACAGGTTATCAGCCACTGCTATTGCAATCGTATAGCACACATACACAATGCCGGGGAGCAGGTGAAGCCACTCCTTCCTATGAAACCTGAATGAAGGGTTCAGCAGGCTTTGCACATAAAAAAATATTACCGGGCCTATGAGGAATAAATGCTGGAAGGGCACATAAAACAAGATATCGCGATAAGGCTGGTTATCATACCAGCCTGCAAAGCCAAGCATCCAGGGTGCTATGTACAAGAGGCAGAGTATGATGAACAGACTGAGCCATTTATCGGAACGGTTTTCGTTTATGCTGCCCTTCCGCCAGAGCATGGCCGCATACACCGTTCCATGCACAAAAAATACAAGCAGCAACGATGAATAGAAGTTAAAATCAAAAATCATTTATGAAACAGGGCATTGATGTGGTGAGCAGGCAACAACACTGGGTTCATTCTATATTTTCATTAAATAATACAACCACATTATGGACCAATTGTTCGCGGATTATTGACTACAAATGTTCGAAACCGTGAGCAATTAAATTTACAGAGATCAATTAGCCGTATTGCGAGAGCAAAAAAAATGGGCATGGTGTCCGAAGGACTCCTACGGAGAGCGGAGCCGAACTATGACAATTTTTTTTGAGGGCGATTCAATAAAAACAAGGTCGCGGTTCAACTACGCTCACCGTGAGATTGTTTATGTTCCACTTTTACAACATGAATCCTCGCCAATCTCGAATTGAATTTCGTTGAATTGCATCACAAAGCTGAAACTAAAGAAGGTTTCGAACACCAGTGTTTATTGACCCGGAAAACTCAAACTGCTGCCTTATTCAATATTTGGTGAACGCTTCAGACATTTGCTACTACGGGCAATCTCACAAAAAAAGTGGTACCGACATTTTCTTCCGAAACAAAATCAATGGTTCCTCCGAAACTGTTAACGTAGTCTTTACAGATAGCAAGACCTAATCCGGTGCCGGAAGATTTGGTGGTAAAGCTGGGAATGAAAACCTTCTTTGCTTCTTCGGCGGAAATGCCAATTCCGTTATCAGATACTGAAATGATAATCATGCCATCTGCATTTTCGGTAATAACATTCACACTTCCTTTCCGGTCATCGGGTATGGACTGAACTGCATTGAGCAACAGGTTATTGAAAACACTCAGCAACTGATTCTTATCAGCCGCCACGTAACTCTGTTCCGCGTTTGCATGCAAATGAATTTCCGCTTCCTCTCCTTCTTTGATCAGGTTGGCAGCGGTACGAACGATTTCGTTCACATTTATTTCCTCTATCACTGCCCGGGGCATTTTGGCATAATTGGAAAACTCGTTAGCAATATGGCTCAGGTTGTCAATCTGTTCAATTAACGTATTTGAAACCTTATTAACCAGTTCCGGTAGGTTAGGTGCATTTTGTTCATAGGCTCTTTGCAGATGCTGTATGCCAAGTTTCATTGGGGTGAGCGGATTTTTGATCTCATGCGCCACCTGTTTCGCCATCTCGCGCCAGGCCATATCCCGTTCCGATTTGGCAAGCTTTTCCGCACTGCGCTCGAGTTGCACGATCATCTTATTGTATTCAGCCACCAGGTTTCCGATCTCATCATTCGCATGCCATTCAATCAATTCGTTGGCGGAACCGATTTTCACCTGCTTAAATTTCTCTCCAATCAGCGACAGTTTACGCGTAATCTGCCGCGAAATCAACGGCGCCAGCAATCCTGCCATGATAATGGCAAGCACTAAAACGTTCACCAGTGCGACAAAGAAAAATCCAATCTGTTCGTTCAGGTTAGCTTTTGAATTGAAGTATGGTACATGTATCAGCAACACGCCCTCCCCCGACGCTCCCCTTATGATCCGGTAACCCGAAAAGAAGTTAAGGGTGCCCACCACTTCTTCCTTAACTAAAACTGTGGGCCCTTCTTCTGACAGTTCTTTAAAAGCAACCGGATTTATCTTTCTTGAAACAAGCCCTTTGTCAAAAAAACTTCTCTGGCTCGTAGCCATCAGGTTGCCCTGCAGGTCGAAAAAGTTGATATCAATATCCTGCACTTCGGCAAATACATCGATGTTTCTGCGAAGCTGGCTTTGGAATACCTCTGCATTTTTATCCGCCAATGACTGGTCGTACAAGATCTGTACTGACTTCGCTACCCTGTTCAGCTTGTCTATTACGGTTTGCCGGGAAAGATCGTTAAACTGATTGATGAAAAACCATCCGGCTACATAGGCAATAATCAATAACATGGCCAGGATAAAGACCATAAAGAAGCCGTGAATGAGCATGCGTAAGGAGGCAATCCTGACTACAGCCCTGATAGATCTGAAACTTGGATTGATGCTGATGATATTAAATAAGAGCACGAGCAGCGTTATGTTGAAAAACACCACAAACAGAAATGAGAAGTAGGAGGTGAAATAGGGAAACCAATTGGACCCGGAAGAAACAACGATCACAATTCCATTGCCCCTGTTATACACCAGGTGATTGTATCCATGATAGGTTACATAGCGGTACTCCCTGCTTTCATCGGATGTCCATTTCAGGTGGTATTCATAAAAATAATCGCCATGCTGCTCTACCAGATGTTGCATATGATAAACTGCATAAGAATACCCCTTCCTCTCAACAGGCAGTTTGTCTTTGTCTTCCATCAATAATTGCGGATAGACCCCCGCATTCTTGTACGCATCGGCGGTGAGGTCAACATATAATTTGCCAAGCGCTGTATCGCCATCATAGATAACATATTCGCTTAAATAACTGAAACTTCCGGAAGCAGATGCGGAATGATACAATTCATCTTTAATGATTTCTGATTTGAGTGACTTCAGCCCTTTCTCCGTAACAAATCCAAAATATTCATCTCTTCCTGATAAGGAGTATCCGTTCGTATCAACCGGGAAATAGCGGATGCGGTACCTGCTGAATCCTTCCTGGAAATACTGCTGCTGAAGATACTCTGTAAGGCCGGTTCCTGAATCATTCTCAGATTTAAAAAAATCTACTACAAAAGGATCACGCGATATTTTGCCCTGCAAATCAGCTAACAGGAATTCCGTCACTTTGTCTTCTGTATTAATCAGATTGCGGGCATAATTGATCCGGGTTTCCTGCTCCTTTTTCTCTCCATACACCAGCAACAATACCGCTCCGGATGCCGAAACAAACACGAGCAGGAGGAACAGCCTGGCAAAGTTAACCCCGCCATGAACCCTCATACTGAAAAGCGGCAGCAGCAGAATGAGTGCATTGATCCAGATCATTACCCAGATACCGGAAATGCCGGTATCATAGGCCAGGTAATAAAGAAATGCCAGCGTTGTACAAATCAATAAGATTATACCATTATCCAGGGGCCTTAATGGCCTGCGCTGAATGGTGGAGATGATTTTCAGCGATAGCAGAAACAGGCAGATAAAGATGAGGGCAATACATACTACGGCAAGAATACTGTAATAATCCGGCTGAAGCGGATTGAAGAAAACAAACTCGATTTTTGAATCCCGCACGAGGGCACGAATCACATCTACCATATAAATACTCAGGAAGAAGATGACTGAGTACCCCAGCAGGTGCACGATATAGTTGAGCAATGATCCCTGCTCCACCCTGATGCGAATCTGTACATTATTGGTAATATAAACACAGGCCCAAAAAAGAAACAAGAGCTGTATGGCAAGACTTCCCAGGGAGGAGGCCACCCCTTCTGAAGCAAAAAGATCTGCATCAAAGATCTTCCAGTTCTTTACGCCAACCGGCAGGATTTCTTTGTTGGACAATACGACATACAACAAGAGAAAGACGGCGGCTAAAATCAGCGGTTGTATCCATACAAACCTGTTATCAGGCAACTGCCTCAACAGGTGATTGAGGAACCAGGTAAACAAAACCAGCGCGGCGAGGAACAGCCCCAATGCAAGGGCACTTGCCCTGCCTGAATAATCTGAAGGGTCAATACCCACATAAAACAAAGTTTTTCCGGAAGAGTCGTTTACGGGAAGGTAATTTTCTACCTTCTCAATAGATATTTTGAAATAGTTCGCCACTTTAAACCATTCACTGAAGTGCGGCTTCAAATAGCTGTTGGCCGTCTGGTACTCATACTTCACCGGAACCAAAGACAAAGCCGACCATGGAATGAGTTGGTTTGAATCAGCAAATTCCTTCCGGACAACCAGGAAGAAACCATTGTTGAATTTCTGAAAACCGGTACCCTCCTGCTGTGCAATCACTGAATAAGGAGGGATTACAATGTTCTGCGTCCAAAAATGTAAGGAGTCGCCATGGTAGAGCAATAATTCATAGGGATACGTGCTTAACTGTGCAACCCGGTTCCAGTATGAATGATCGTTTATCATTCCGGCAATCACGCTATCCGGAAGTTTCTCTTCCATATCGCGCTGGATTGCCTTTACGCCGGCAGATAATTTATTGGCTGCATTCTTCAGCTCGCTCTGGTCCCAGCTAATGGAGGCTGTCTGGTAAGAAAGCACCAGGCATCCTGCAGACAACAGGAAGTATAACAGGCCATATTTTTTTATCAGTCTCAACTTTGAACAAACTAATAGAATCTGTTTCGGGCACAAATTACATTATTTGACAGGTAGCGCCCGACAGAAATTAGTTTGTTTAACGTTGTAACTGACTGAAAGACGGCGGTCAAAACAAAAAGATTCCGATAAATTGAATGGGTTGATGATCAGAATTTACCATCTGGTTTATTTGCCATAATGGTTCTATGCCTTAATGAAATGCCCTGGAAAAAGCATCATCCTTCCGGCACCACAGGTAAGCCAATTATTCCGGATAACTGCTCAATGAAGAATCACCTCCGTGGCGCCGTATGAATACTTTGGGTGATAGTTATTATTGAACGACTTAACCTCTTTACGTCGCTGCAGCATCCGGTGAATTTCCATCTTGAGTATTCCTTTACCCACACCGTGAATGAAATAGATACGATCGAGTCCGCCGGCAATGGCATGATCGAGTTTTTGTTCAAATTGTTCCAGTTGCAATTGAAGCTTTTCGGCATTTGACATACCGGACACATATCCCGGAACCTTTTCAATATGAAGATCCACTTCAGCTGATGCCGTTTCCATCTCATGATCTTTGTTGGGCGGGCTAAACATCATCATGTCTTTCAACATGCTGATGTCTATTTTATCAGTAGCGGGTTTCACGATTTCCTTACGTACAATCTTCTTAATCGAGCTAAGCGGCACTTTATAGATATAGCCTTCTTCACCTGTTAATGAGGTGATACCTGATTTATTGAAAAAATTCTGAGGTTTTATTTTCTGCGACAGGTTACCGGTCATTACTTCATTCTTCACGTCCCGGATGTGCAGGTCAAATTCCGGCGCTTCATTTAATGCATCGAGCACTAATTCATGGAGTAAAAAATATTGTTCCGGCAATAACATGTTGTCTGACTGGAAATGCATATTACCCGTAAGAAAAAACCGGTATCGGAAATTGATCGGGAAGGCGGTGTCATTGATCAGCATAACCCGGAAACTTTCTACATCGCCTGCTGAGTGTTTGCGCGGAACAAAAACCAGGGAGAGCTCATTACCACCCTTTTTTACCGGTTGATTATTGTTGACCATGGTGGTTTGTGCCGATGTATTTCCCGTACCGGTTTTCTTTTCCGGCATTTCCTGCTTTGGAATCGTGCGTGTGATATCAGAGCAATAAACCGGTATCTCCATGTCAGGAAGCTGAACATAAACCATCTCAGCTCCATTCAGGCGGGTAACAACTCCTGTTTCCTTCAAATGGATCAGATACACTTTATCGCCTGCGGAAAATTTTTCTACCAAAACCTGGATTGAACAACAAATTTACGCTTTGGCATATAAAGCAGAAAATGCAACTTAGCCGTATGGCCTTCTATCGCTCTTTTGCAAAATCTTCCAGTATGGCCAGGGTGCTCCTGTTAGTTATGATTTCAAGTTACGGCACCAATGTTCGGGCACAAGAAGAAAGGCCTGCTTACAGGCATGGACTGTCTGTTGAATACAGTTATGTACCCGGCATTTTCCTCTATGGGAATTTTTTACCTGATAATCTGGAATACAGTTATGCAGCAGGAAGAAAGCTCTATTTACAGGCCGGATTGTTTACGCAGAATGCCGATGAAATTCCGGGAGATGCTTATTTCGATGGAGGATTTGCAATGTATGGCGGTGCTTCGAGGAGGTTCTTCCTGTTAAGAAATCATGGTTGGCTTTCCGGTTCGTTGTACTTCTCCCCTTCGATGCATTTGTATGCGGATTATTATGCTGATAACAATTCGCTGTATGACTGGACTTTTACCATTGGCCCTACTATTGCCTTCGAATATACTTTCTCAGACCGGTTATCCTGTCGCCTCGACCTGCTGAACTTCAATGCCGGCATTGGATTTCCCTATGGTGATTTTGTGGGTACGGTGCACCGGGTTCTTGGATTGGGAGTTTCCTATCATTTTGCCTGCAGGTGATTTTTTGTTGTTCAACTAACGGAACAAGTTTGAAGAAGTATCCCGTTCCGGTTGTATTCACTATCAACCATTACAGCCGTTTAGCTCAGGGAATCAAAAAATCCGATCGCTGAGCGGAGCCGAAGTGCCGGATTTTTTAACAATAATTTCGATCTGTTTATTATTCATACCTCAAAGCCTCAATCGGATCAAGACGAGATGCTTTGATAGCAGGATACAAACCTGAAATTAATCCAACTAAAAAACAGAATACGATGCCTGCACCAATCCAAATCCATGGAATAATAAAATCCGCACCCAGTACTAATGAAACCAGGTTGCCAACCAGGATACCCAAAACAATTCCCATGAGTCCTCCTAGCTGGCAAATAACAATGGCCTCGGTAAGAAATTGCCGCCGGATTTCCATCCTCGTCGCACCGAGCGCTTTGCTCACCCCTATTTCACGTGTACGTTCTGTTACCGAAACCAGCATGATATTCATAAGGCCGATAGCCGCTCCAAATAAAGTGATAATGCCAATTAAGGTGGCCGCATAGGTTACATACTGCAGGTTGCCAATAAGCTCATTGGCCAGTTCATCGCTCTTGGTTATTTCAAAATCTATGTCTTCACTAAGTCGTAATCCCCGGATATTGCGCAACAGGCTGGTCGCTTCATCAATGGCAGGCTGTAACTGATCAATCGAAGCTACATTTACATCCAGGTTCACGGAATTATCACTGCCAATAAAATTCCGCATCGCATTCAGCATGGGAATCAATACGACATTGTCGCCCTGCGAAACCATGCTGGAACCCTTTGAAGTCAATACCCCGATTACCCGGTAGCGAATGGCATACATGGACACAAACTGATTAACAGGATCTTCCTTTGCACCAAAGATTTTCTTCACCACATCCTGACCCAATACGATCATCGGCGCCCCTTCCTGAATTTCATCCATAGTGAAATACCGGCCGCTTCCCACTTCATTTCCGGAAGTGACAAGGAAATTTTCATCTACCCCTGTCACCAAAACATTCGGGTTGGTTTTTTTTGAATCATGTTTAATGGTGGAGATGCCGGTCACATTTTCTGAAACAGATACTACCGCAGGAAAGGTGTAACGCTCTTTAAACAATACGGCTTCACGGTACAAAATGGGTGGCCCGGGCTTGTCATCAAATCGTCCGCCTCGTCTTCCATAATCCCTTTTTTGTTCAACGGTAAATGAATTGGAACCGAGACTTGAAAAATTGCTCTTGATAGAGCCTTCCAGGCTATCAATAGCCGTGAGAATACCCACCAGGGCCATAATACCGAATGCGATAATAAGACAGGTGAGAATGGTTCGTACGAGATTACTTCGTATCGACTGCAGGGCAAGCCGGATATTTTCTTTCAGGTTCATGGCAAAGCCTGTATTTTATCGTCTGAATTTTTTTATCGCAAAACCACTCCAGCCACCAATAGCGCCGGTTACCGCAGCAAAGAGGAAAGATACCAGGTAAAGCAACCATGGTGCGGGCAAGGTAAACAATTCAGCCACCCTGTTCGTCATCAGGTTTCCTTCGCTGTAGCTGATTATTAAGGCATAGCCAAGCCAACCGATGCCGCAGGCGAAGAATGCGCTCAGTATGGCATGCAGGTAACTTTTTCCTGTTAAGTATGACAATAATGCCGCAACAATTAACATGCTCCACCAGGGCAGCCAAAGCTGCAATAAGGCACTCACCAAAAGTATAAGCAGGAATAAAATCATCAATCAGTTCTTAAATGTTAATGTGGCGATTATTGCCTCATGCTTCTCCTCTGCATCGTGCATTATCAACAATTCATTTTGCAGGCCTTTACTCCACGGATCAATCATGTTATCATAAAAAGGTGATCCGGGATTTCCTGACTGGCCACCGGGATAAATGCCATAAGCTTTTACCTGTTTACCCAGTTCCACAATCATCCTCCAGGATGGCCCGTGTCCGCCGCCGGTTGCATTTACAATACCCTGACTGCCGGAGGTGCTTACCTGATTCCTGCTTAGTGCGGGAATCCGTAACAGGTGATTGATGTGTGTATTTTTTACAGATGCCCATTGCCAGGCAGTTAAATCAGTACCATATTCTTTTTCCAAACCGGTGATGGCATTAATAAAACTCTGGTGAATCAATTCGGGCAATGCTTCTATACCAGGTGTGTTTTTATTATCAATCCAGTTTTTGTTCCCCATAAACTTAACCGTAGTCAAAGTAATATCGGCATCAGGATACTGTAATCCTTCTTTACCCAATTCATCTTCCCAGATGGCACTGTTCAGTTTTTTCCACCATGCATCAAAAACGGTTTGCTCTGTGCTTTCTGCTTCAGCCATCCTGTTCCAGCTTTTAAGTTTTTGCAATTGCCGGGATTGCAATTCATTCAATTCTGATTCATTAACTGCGCTGATCATGTCGTCTAACAGGTAATCGGCTGTCATATTCTTATTGTCGAATTGCAGGTTCATCATATCTTTCGCTGTCAGTTGCGTGCCAGCTTCCAGCACCTCGTTAATGCGATGGCCGCGCCTTGGTGCGTCCATGCTCCAATTGATATAATATGGATACGTAGTATCCGTGGAAAGCTGGTTTGCCGAACTTACAAATGCCCTGCCCGGATTCAGCACATGCGGGTTATGGCCATGCGGTATCCAGCCCTGCCATTCATATTCAGGTTTGGAACCATCGAGCAGGAACTTACCCTGCTCCTTCCATTTTAACGGGAACTTGCCATTAACCCAGATGGCAATATTATTTTCCACATCGGCATAAGCGAAGTTCTGTGCGGGACATGAAAAATAGCTCATGGCTTCTACATAATCCTTATAATCGCCGGCCCTGTTCAGCAATAGGAAGGATTTTAATTCCACAGAAGGATCATGGCCAAGCCAGCGCATGGCAAAGCCTTTTGGAAAATCATCGTCCATCAGTTCTTTATCACCTTGTGCCACTACGGGACCGTGATGGGTATAAATGACCGTATCTGTAACGGCACCGGAGCCGCGTACTTTTATGACTTCAATCCGCTTTGTTGTTTTCTTCCATTGACTATCGTAGAAATATTCATCGAAGCGGTTATCCCTGAACTTCACCTGGTACCAATCGAGCACATCGGCATCCACATTCGTTTCGCTCCAGGCAATTTTTTCGTTAAAGCCGATGATGATGGTCGGCACTCCCGGCAAGGATACCCCTGATACATTACACTCTTTGTTCACCAACTGCATCTGGTACCAATAGGAAGGCAGGTTCAATCCCAGATGCGGATCGCCGCATAAGATCGGGTATCCGCTGGCCGTTTTGCTGCCATTCACTGCCCAGTTATTGCTGCCATTGTCAGGATGGGGCGCGGGCGGATTTTCCGGTACGGGTACTTCACTGATCCAGCCGGCAGGCTGAGCCGGCAAGGGCAGCGAGGTAAAATCCCACACGGTGCCGGCGGGGATGATGGGATCCACCAGGTAAGGTATTCCGCTGAACAAAGAATCAATGGCAGCCTGGCCATAGGTTTTCAGAATATTCGTAAGCGGCAGGTCGCTGCTTCGCCCTGCCAGTTCATAGGTCATGTATTTCAGCAGCAGGGCGCATTTAAGGGTAGTCCAGGGTTCGGGTTTATAGTCGAGCAGCTTGTATTCCACCGGAAGTTGTGCTGTTTTCAGTTGAGCCAGGCAGGCATTCACGCCGGCTGTGTATGCCAGCAATGCTTCCTTCATGGTGGGGTCGGCCATCATAGCTGCTTCTGCCTGTTCTGCGGCGAATGTCATACCGAATCGCCGTTGTTGCCGGTCGTAAGGCAGGGCCCTTTCGCCGATCAGTTCGGAGATGCGGCCGGCAGCGGCATGTGTTTGAAACTCCATCTGCCACAAACGGTATTTCGCATGAATATAACCCTGTGCTAGGTATAAGTCGTGGTTGCTCTCAGTGAAGACGTGCGGCACCAGGTTTTTGTCTATGATTACTTTAACGGTGCCTGTTAAGCCGGTGATGCTGATCTCCTCAGCTTCCACGGCGCCCGATTCATTGTTTTGCCAGAAACCGGTGAATGGTGAAAGGAACTTGCCCGGCGGAGGCAGCGCTCCTATCCTGCTGTTCATAGCATAGGCAAAGAGCAGGGAAATAGCTATAGGGAGTAACAGTCTGAACCAATGCATAGATGGGCGAAGCTAAAAAGAAACAGTGAAGTTGCATATGGATGCCGCGAAATGGGTGTACGACAATTCGTTCATCTTGTCA
>CAZGBP010000075.1:0-18111 GCA_964524035.1 uncultured Bifidobacteriaceae bacterium | reverse complement strand
CTGTGGTTTCCTCAGATCAAAATCCACCAGCACAACTTTCTTGCCGCCCACTGCAATAATGCCTGCCAGATTCACCGCGATGAATGTTTTTCCTTCTCCGGCAACGGTTGAGGTAACCGTTATCAACTGTATTTTTACTTTTTGAGCGGAAACATATTCCATATTGGTGCGAATAGACCGGAAACACTCAGAAAGCACAGATTTCGGATTTTTGTTCACTACCAGTTCAGAGCGGCTCATCGGTTGCAGGTATTTTGGAATTACGCCTAACAAACCGGCATCGCTGTAACGGGTAATTTCGGAAACGGAAAGAATTTTATGATGTAACAGGTAGCGTACCACGATCAGAATAAAACAGGCGATCAGTCCTGAAAGCAAACCAATCAATTTAATGAGGGGTGCATTGGGTGAAATGGGCCGGGTGGGCACATCTGCCTTTTTCAGGATGGTATAGTCAGAGACAAATCCGGCTTTGGTAATACTGAAGGCGGATTTTTTGTCGAGCAACAGTAAATAGTATTTTTCTTTAAGATCACTAAGCCGCGACAGGCGAATGTATTCTGCCTGTATTTCGGGAACATTGGAGTAGTCTCCAAGATACCGTGCAATCTCTTTATCCACTTCTCCGCTTCTTTTACGAACCTCTTGTTGCGCATTCAGAATGCTTTGCATCAGGTTGAGCTTTACCTCTTCGATCTGTCCTTTGATATTGATGATTTCAGGATTGTTTGGTGAGAGCTTCAGGAGCAGAAGTTTCAGTTCTGTTTGCAATTCATCCAGCTTAATAATGTTCTGACTAAGCGATTTGTAACGGTCATCCACGATACCCGTGAGCAACCTGCTTGAGTCCTGGTATTTATCGAAATAGTTGCGGTAGTATTCCAGCGTGGAATATTCAAAATTCAGCTGATCCTGCCTGCCTTTAAGTTCTTTAAGCTGCGTACTGAGATCCTGTTCAATGTTGCCAATGGAGATGCCATTTGCCTGCTTGAAGGCTGTCATTTCATCTTCATATTTTCTCAGGTCGTTACTGATGGAATCAACTTGCGATTCAATAAAATCGAGTATCAGCGATGCGCTTTCGGTTTCTTTCTCTTTGTCGTATTGAATAAACTCTTCACATACCTTATTTACAATGTCGGATGATTTTTGTGGTTTCCGGTCACGCATCAGCAAGGCAATCGTTGGTGCGGAAGGTGCTACAACCAAAGCATTTCTGATATTATTGTAAACAGTTTGTTTGCTGTTTAACGTAAAAAAATAGGTTGATTCGAGGTCTGTAGCCGCCGCACCTGCAAAGAGATTTTTGTTAATGGTGGCAGTGAATTCAAAAGCAGGATTGGAATAGTGCTTGTTGAATGAAAAAGTTTCGTAGTCCTCTTCGTCGTTGGAGGCAAGCGCCATGGCAAATTCATTCTCAGACAGTATCCTGAACCTGATGGGGCGGTCATACCAGGAAGGTTCTTTCACGGTGGCTTCAATCTGCACCGGACTGTTTTTATACAGTTCTTCATTCAGAATATTGCCAACCCGGTAGTAGCTGACTTTCAGCGGCAGTGAATCAATAACACGGTCGATGATCACATTCGATTTCATAATCTGTATATCCTTCTCCACATCCAGGTTGCTGTTTCTCTGCTGAAAGAGATTATTTTCGATATCCAGCGCCTGCGCCGTATTTATGGATTTTACAATGAGCGAGGCATTCACTTCATAGGTGGGAGGCGTGTAGCGCAGATAAATCAGTGCGGCTGAAGTGGTAACCAGTAGTATAATGACGCACCAGAAAAAGCTCTTCCGGATCATGATAAGCAGCAGGGCAGGATTGAAATCCTCACCCAGCAACCGTTGTACGGGGCTCAGAATCGCCTTCACTTCGCTGTTACCTGCTCCTTTAGTTGCCATTGAGCGCCAGAATAGTTGTATAAAGTACCAGTACGGTAGTAATCAAAGTAAGAATGGGTGTGATCTGGTAGAGCACATCGTTGGTGCCGAGTTTGGCATCAATATAAATTACATCATTTGCTTCAATACGCAGGTTGGCCTGCATCATGCCTTCCACTGTTGAAAGGTCAACGTCAAAAACCGTGGGCTGCCGTAAGTCGCCCCGGAGTATGCGTACGCGATCCGCTTTTCCAAACGGTGGAATGCCACCCGCTTTTGCAAGCACTTCTACCAGGTTCATATTTTCTTTATCGAGTATGACTACGGTAGCACCCTGACGGCCGCGATAGACGTAGGCACGCCTGTTTGTAACATCAACGCGCACAAACGGATTTACGAAATAATAGCTATAACGCCGTTCCAGTTCTTTTTCCGCTTCACCCAATGAATAGCCGGTTATGTAAACGGAATCCAGCATGGGCAGCATTACATTGCCATCTTCTTTTACCACGTAGTTTATGATGTTATCATTGTTATAATCTTTGGTCAGCACATCAACCAGCTCATACCCGTTATTGGAGAAGACCTCTACGGCCAACTGGTCTCCCGGACGTATCACATACTCTTTCGGTACACGGAGCGAATCAGGATTTACCAACGGAAAATCCTTTCCGGTTTGAAAAAGCCGGTCGGGATAGAAAATTTTACAGGAAGAAAAGTTGATTACCAGCAATAGCAGTGCAACAGTCTGTTTCAATCAATAGCGTGTTTTCTGAAATTCAAATGTAAATAAATATACGCGAAGATGAAATGAGGGCGCAACATCAGTTATACAACGTTTGTGTAAATTATCAAGGAAACTAATGTGTGTGTAAACTTCCTGTTGATTTTGCAGACTGGAAAACCGGGGGCTTATCGGAAGACCGCATCGTAGTTAAAGCAGCAGGGGTTAAAGAAGCAGGGAGGAAAATATAAAATGCAGCGAACAGGGAATAAAAGGTTTGCAATATTACCAGTCAGGAACCGCTTGCATTGAGTAAGCGGTTATAGAGTGATGCTGTTTCCGTTATGAGCCTGTGATAATCGAAACGGGCACGCACCAGTGCTGCATCGTAGGAAGACATTTTGTTTCTGAAATCCTCGTCCTCAATAAGGCGAAGCAAGTTTGCGGTGAAACCGCTGCTGTCATCCGCTTCGGTTACCAGTGCCGTTTGTCCGTGAATGACAATGTCACTGATACCGCCTACATTGGTCGTTACAATCGCTTTGCCTGCCGCTTGTGCTTCTATGAGGCTTACAGGGGTGCCTTCATTCAGGGAAGTCAGTGTCACGATGTCGGCTCCGGCATATACTTCATCCACGTCAGTGATCCAGGAAGTAAACGTAAGCAAGGCCGGCCGGGGATGCGTAGTATAGTCCGTGAAGTCGATCTGCAAGGATGCTGCGAGCGATGCCAGCTGATTTCGGTATTCGCCGTCACCGATGATAAAGGCACGTATCTTTTTTGAAGCCTGATTTTTTAATGCATGCAACGCATGAAGAAAAAGTGCATGGTTTTTTACCGGTACCAGCCGGCCCACAATAACAACGACAGTTTCATCATCAGCAACCTGGTAATGATCCCGGAACTTTCTGCGTTTGTATGGTAAGCCTGAAGAAAATTTTTCAAGATTGAAGCCCAGTGGAATCACTTCAATCTTATCGGGTTTGCAAATGCCATACTGACCCGACAGTTCGTCTTTTTGCTGCCGGCTGATGGCGATGATGCGGGTGCTTTTTTTTGCGAGGTATTGTTCAATCCGGATAAACAGGTTTGTTTTCCAGGAAGAGAAATAGGAATGAAACACGTGCCCATGAAAGGTATGCAATATTACCGGTACACCATGTGCTGCAGCGGCCAACCTGCCAAGGGTGCCTGCCTTGGCGGCATGCGTATGCACTATATCCGGTTTGAAATCGGCAATTATTTTTTTTAAGCGGAGGTAAGCCTGCCGGTCTTTGTATATGTGTATTTCCCTGAACATTTCCGGAATAAATACCGGCTTGAGTCCCATTTCCTGTGTTACAAATTCGGCGCTTGCTTCCGTTTCATCAATCATACCTGCTACCAGTACTGTTTCGAATCCGGGCGACAGGTATTTGGTGAGATAAGCAGCATTCAGTGCAGGCCCTCCTATGTTTAAACGGTTTATGATGCGTAGGATTTTGGGCATGATTAGCTGGTGATGTATTAGTTTTTCATTGATAATAGCTGGATGCAGGACGCGTATTTGTTTGCCTTGTACGATTCCGCTTCCACCAATGCTGAAAGACGAGTAATCCCCAAACCCGTGCAGCACTATCGCCGGGGTTGGATGAAAACAATTGTTGTTTCAGCAGTGCAATGGCAGGATAGCTGAATAGCTGTTGCTCCTGAATAAAATCGCTGCTAAGGTATTGCTCAATCATTGAACGGAGTTCTGTTGTTAAGAATCCATGCAATGGAATTTCAAATCCATGTTTAGGACGATGATACAAGGAAGCCGGCAGCAATTTTCTGTATGCATCCTGCACGATCATTTTGCGATGATGGCTGTCCACTTTGTAAGCGGCAGGCAGGGAGAATGCAAAAGCAACGACCCGGTAGTCGAGAAAAGGAGAACGAACCTCCAAACCATTGGCCATTGACATGGCATCTGCTTTATGCAGCATATCATTTGGGAGCACCAGGTGCATATCGTTCAGCAACACTTCATTCAGGTCACCATTTTTATGTATGAAACCTGTTAATTCTTTTTTCCTGATAAGAAATTCATGTTGTGGTGGTTTATTTAGCAATAGTTCCATCGCTTCATTTGCGGTTGCAATGGTGCACCACCTCCAATAGCGTTCCTGTTCATCCAGTTTCATTCCTTCGGCAAAACGCTGCAGACGCCGAAGACTATTCATAAATTGGTTATTGCGGGATACAGGAAATAAATTCAATAAAGGTTGCATCGCTGAAACTGCCAGTTCCGGCAAACCTGGATGGCGGGCGCGGAATTCGCCATTATGTTTTACATAACCGCCAAATACTTCGTCGGCACCATCGCCTGAAAGGGCAACCTTCACTTTTTGCCTGGTGAGTTTGCTAAGTATGTAAAATGGCAATGCGGAAGAATCCCCGAAGGGTTCATCGAAGTAATCCAGTACTTCAAAGAGCGCTTCATGCAAGTCATTGCGCGATAAAGTGAAGGCAGTGTGTTCGGTATTAAAATGTTTTGCCACGGCAATGGCATCTTTTGTTTCATCGAAGAAGTGATCCTCTTTGAAACCGAGAGAGAATGTAGGCAGGTGTTTCATATGTTTCGATGCCAACCCGCTTATAATAGAAGAGTCGAGGCCGCCTGACAAAAAGGAACCTAAAGGCACATCGCTGGCCAGCCGTATTTGTACTGCATCATCCAGCAACTGAAATAATTGTTTCTGTTTTACAGCATACTCCTTTTTTGAAGGACGAGATGCCGCAGTAACCGGAATGGAATACCATGATTGATGCGCCGTATTTTCCAAGTCACATTTAATGAAATGACCGGGAAGCAGTTTTTTAATGGAAGCGTAGATCGAATGAGGCCCGGCGATATAGTTGAGTTCCAGAAATTCCTGTAGTGCCAGCGGATTCATCTCCGTATTAATAGGAAACCGGAGCAACGCTTTAATCTCCGAGGCAAAGAGGAGGCAGTTTTCATCTTCATAATAATACAGCGGCTTCTCGCCATAGCGATCTCTTGCTATAAAACAAGTTTTGGCGACCGAATCGTAAATGGCAAATGCGAAGTAACCATTCAACATCGGTAACATATCGGCGCCGTATTTGATAAACAATCTCAGGATTACCTCGGTATCCGACTGTGTGCGGAATGGTGATTCCGCAGTGGCTGATTGCTTACGAAGTTCAGTGCAGTTGAAGATTTCTCCATTATAAACAATGCAATAACGATTCGAAATATCCATCATAGGTTGATCAGCTGCTTCAGAAAGATCAATGACCGTGAGCCTGCAATGTCCCAATGCAACGGATGCATCTGTGAAGGTATGTTGGGCGTCCGGCCCCCGTTGGCTAAGCGCTGAGGTAGCATAGGGCAGATAGGTCAGCCAATTACTACCCTGTTTATTCTTGGTGAAGATTCCGGCTATGCCACACATGTGCAGTGTTTTTTCATTCCCGGAAGAAACCGGTGTTCAAATGTTAAAGTATTGGAGAAGTGATTGGTAAAGTTAACAATCGTTGTTGGCTGTAAGATGCTTTTTGATTTGCAGGCTATTATTGAAACTGTGGAGATAGAAAATTGATATGCCCCTTTTTCTATTCTCCGGAAAATTATTTTTTGCTTTAATATAAGAAGCAACAGGATGTTTGTATGAATTACTGTCATCAAACCTGATCAGTTCATGCATCACCGTCGTACCATTTTTTTTGCCGCACTTATTTTTTTACTGCCTTTTGCCGGATCCCAAAACAGCTTCTTGAATTCGGTTACTTTATCATCAGCAACCGCTACGCCCTCTGCCTGTAACAGTTCCTCCATTAAAGTAGGTGTTGAAAAATGATGTTTACCGGTTAACAGACCATTTCTGTTTACTACCCGATGCGCGGGAACAGGCGGTGTTTCGGAACCACAACTGTTCATAGCCCACCCCACCATCCTTGCAGAGAGCCCGGCACCCAGGTATTCTGCAATAGCACCGTAGCTTGTTACGCGGCCGGCAGGAATCTTACGGGCGACTGCATATACTTTTTTGAAGAAGGATTCATTTTTCATAAGTCGGCTTTTAAGGAAAAACGAATATATTTAATCGTTTTGCCATTGGCAAGGTGTTGTTTCTCGTAAAATGTTTTTACGGAAAGTATCTCATCCGGAAGTGCCGACGAATACAAATCAGCGGTATGCAAAAGCAACGGATGACCCTCCTGAACGATGGAATGCAGGCTGAATTCGTATAAAAGCAGGTCATCGGTTTTCAGGTGGATGATGCCGCCCGGCTGGAGTATCTGCAGGTAACGATTCAGGAAAACACCCGCTGTAAGCCGTTTGCGTGCTTTGCTGTTTTCATGGTATGGATCGGGAAAAGTAATCCAGATTTCGGCTACCTCTCCCGGTTCGAAGTATTCGGTGATGTGATCGATGTAAGTGCGCAAAAAGGCGACGTTGGTAATTTGATCTTCTATCGCAGTTTTAGCGCCTCTCCACATACGTGCGCCTTTAATATCAATACCGATAAAATTTTTACCGGGAAATTTCTTCGCCAGCGCAAGGGTGTATTCCCCTTTACCGCAGGCTAATTCGAGCGTTATAGGTGCTTTATTGCCAAAAACCACTTCATGCCACCTGCCTTTCAGTTCTTTTCGCTGCTGAAACACGTTGGAGAAAGTTTCCAGCTCGCGTAGCCTTATCAGTTTCTTTTTTGCCATATGAATGGTTGCAAAGATAATAGCTGCTCATAGCTTTTATAAGAAATCAGGCAAGCGGCTATTAGGCAGTTGTAATAGTTATATTCATTTACATATATTAATTATCACAAAATAGTCTTGAGAGAAGTGCGGGCTGATATCGTCTGAAAAGCAAAGTATAGCCTTCGCTGCATCAACTTACACTTAATACTGCCGTAATGATATTGGACTTCAATTACCGGTTGCTACCGGTTTATCATTCCGCGACCACTCACTCCACGACCCGACATACAATTTAGCACCGGACATTCCGGCTTGTTCCAAAGCAAGTAAGGTATGACAAGCAGTAACGCCGGAACCGCAATGCACGATTACCTTACCGGCAGGGTGATTGCCTATCACTTTCCGGTAATCCGAAGCCAGTTGCAGCGGACTGAGAAATGTACCATCAGCAGCCAGGTTTTGAGAATAGGGAACATTGATGGCATGGGGAATGTGTCCGGCCACCAGGTCGATGGGTTCGCTTTCACCCAGGTAACGGTATCTTTCCCGCACATCAATTATCAGCATCTCCGGATCAGTGGTAGCCATGGTAATTTCTTCCATCGATGCTATGGGCATGGTCCATCCTGTGGCAGGATAAGCTGCTACAGGTGAAGGAACCGGGATTATATTGTCGAATGGAATGCCTGCCTTTTCCGCAGCTTGCATCCCACCATCGAGTACCTGCACCTGATGATGACCAAGAGATTTTATCATCCACCAGCAACGTGCGGCTGCATTGGCGCCGTTTTTATCATCATATATTATGACATGCGAATCCGGTGAAATTCCCAGGGTGCCCAATAAGGCGATAAACTTTTTCAGTTCCGGCAATGGATGGCGTCCACCTTTTGCAGCATCTGCGGGTTTTTCCGCAAGGTGTTTGTCTAGGTCAATGTGTAGTGCGTTTTTGATATGGTGCGCTGCATAGTTTTCGTATGCGTTTTTACCACTGCGGGCATCGAGGATGACCAGGTTGGGAGCATTGAATTGTTGCCGCAATTGTTCCGGGGAAATGAGTGGTTCTGTTATCATACGGTCGGTTTCCATTTCCCAAAATAGCTTTTTTTTCACCGATTAAAGGCCTGGTTCGCGGCTCACCAATTACATATGGAAATGCCATGAATATGATTGAATGCTATTGATATTAATACAAAAAGTCACTCCCTTGCGGGAATGACTTTCTGCAAAAAAAACCAAACTCAATTTACTTTAACAACAGGGCAATTGACCAATGCGCCGTTTTCCACAATAATAGGAGTCGCTACCGCATCTTGCAGGTTCATTACACTATCGAATGCGGCATTGTCATACATATTGACAGCCCACAAAGGTGAATAGGCTGCATCGGCAGGAAGTGTTGCCAATACATTGTGTGTGAGTGTAGTGCCGGGTTCAGTAACAAATCCTGATGGAGGTCCGCCATTGGGTTGATCCGGATTGATATTAAAAGTTACGTAGATCGGTGAGGTAGGGATTGTTCCGTCGCTTTTTGTTGTGAGGGATTTCTCTTCAAAGTTAAAATAGAATACCGCCTGATCTTTATACCATCCCTGCATCGCACCGAATGCACCACTGTTCAGGTTCAAGGCAGCAGTGGAGCCTTCTGGCACAACCGGGCAGTTCACAATCATGTTGGTCGTTTCCGTTTTATAACCTTTTTCTGTAATGCCGGCATAGCTGGAAACCGAGTTGGCCACATAATCATCGGGCACTGTTACTTTGATAACCTGCCAGAAATCATTATAGCCCGCTTCGCCCGGAATCACATTGATGATATTCAGCTGTCCTGCAACCGGTGTGGAAGCTCCTTCTTTAAAAAGAACCCAGATAGGTGCCGGCGTCGAAGGCTGCACATCAAAATTGTAATACCAAACCACTTCCCCATTGGGTCCAAACCCTTGGGTAATAAAGGGAGCCTGATCCATATTGATGGGAGCATTGGCTGCAGGGAATTCACTGCCGGTTCGAACAAATAAATGGCCTGCCGTTGCACTGAAACGGTCAATACTGACGCGGGAAGCAGTGGCAGGATCATTTACCACAATGTCATCTTCTTTTTTGCATGATGCAAAGGTTGCCACAAGCAACAGTACTAAAATGTGTTGGCTTTTCATGTAGTTTATTTTTCTACAAAGGAACAAGCTGCTTATCACAAAAGATTAACGGACCGGTTGCGATTTTATCATATCTAACTCACCGGCTTATGATTCATATACCGGAAGTTGAAAGGAAAAGGTTGTTCCTTTTTCCGGATGGCTCTGCACAGAGATCGTAGTTTGATGGAGGTCAATAATTTTCTTTACAATAGCAAGGCCCAATCCTGAGCTTTTCTCTTTCTGTCCAGGGAATGTTTTATAATAGAAGCGATCGAAAATGTGTGGCAGGTCTTCTTCTGCTATTCCTGCACCGGTATCCGTAATCTTAACCTCCACCATATGCTTCAATTGATTTACTTCAATGGTAATCAGGTCGCCGGCACTGCAGAATTTTACGGCATTGTCTATGATATTTTGTAATGCACGGTCAATTAAGGCAATGTCAGCAAAGATGAGTGGCTGATCTTTTGAAAGAATGGTATTGATGCTGATACCTTTCTGCTGAGCTATTAACCTGTATTGACTTACCACATCTTGCACCAACTCACCGATTGACAATGGTTCGGGTTTTGGTTTTCTTTCGTTGGCTTCCATTTTGGAAAGTTCAAAAAGATCATCTACCAGTTTTTTTAGCTGCGATGAGTTGTTTATGATAATTTCAATGTACTTGTCAGCATCCTGCCTGGAAAGTTCTGTTTTCTTAAGCATCAGCGTCTCTGCGTACCCATGAATGGAGGAGATGGGTGTACGCAGGTCATGTGAGATATTGGCTATTAACTCGCGTCGCAGTTTCTCAACTCCTTTAATTTCTTCGATATTATCCTGTATGGTGGTGGCCATATCATTAAAGGCATTGGTAAGCGTACACAATTCGCCCGTTGACTTGATAGCGATGCGGGAGGAGAAGTTTCCTTGCTGAAATCTGCGTACGCCTTCAGTAATAATCCGCAGATTCCGTGTAATGAGATAAAGCGAAAGCAGGCCAATCAAAGCGGTGGCAGTCAGTATGATGAGCATGGTGCGCACTCCCAGTTTAAGAATGTAGCTGCTCATCATGGTGGTAGCTGCAGAAACATACACCTCGCCGGCAAGTATGATATAGAGATACCCTTTTAGCGTGTTATTTTCTTTAATTACCGCAGCTGAGAAAACCTTTTGTTCACCTGGATTTCGTGGATCATCACCCAAAATCGTATGCTGATAGATCGAATCAGCCAGAAATTCCTTCACAGGCGTTAAAGAGATATTTTGCATTTTAACCTGCTTGTACGGGGCGACATAAGTGAGAATGTTGCCTGCAGTGTCCAGCAAATAGACTTCTACTGCCGGATTAATGGTCATCATGGAGTGCATGATGTGATGAATGGCTTCTTCGTTAATGGAATCATTTACAAAAGGTGAAATCTCATGCACGGTGTGCGACGCCAATGAGAAGTTTAGCTTCTGGTTTACCTCATCGTAGTATTTACGTGCTGATACAATGGACAGGTTGATATATATACCTGTAATAATCAGTAACGCTAAAAGAAAGACGAGTGCTATCCGAAAGTAAAGAGAGGAGAAAAATGGTTTCATCAGTTCATTTTTTTCTTATAGCTGGTCATCAAACCGGTAGCCTACACCCCAGGTGGTAAGAATGTACTTTGGGTCGTTCAGATCTTTTTCCACCTTTGATCGCAAACGGTTTATGTGTGAATTTACAGTATGCTCATAGCCTTCATATTCATAACCCCAAACAAGATTCAGCAGGCGCTGCCGGCTATAGGTTGTTCCGGGATGTGTAGCAAGCAGCGACAACAGGTCGAACTCCTTAGGAGTAAGCTCAATGCGTACATTTCTCATGGTCACTTTTCTTTTCTCCAGGTCAATCACCATTTCACCCCTGCTGATCACCTGAGTTGCATCCGGTTCAATCAATTGTTGGCTTCTTCGAAACAGTCCTTTAACCCGGGCTTGTAATTCACGTATACTGAATGGCTTGGTCATATAATCATCAGCACCTGTTTCGAGCCCCAGCACCTTATCTATCTCTTCCGTTCTTGCAGTAAGCATCAGTATTGGTACATTGGGCTTTTCATATCGTAACCGCCTGCATATTTCTATGCCATCCATACCGGGAAGCATAACATCGAGCAGGTAGAGGTCAAATGATTCTTTTATTCCAATGTTAAATCCTTCCAGTCCATTAAAAGAAATTGTAACATCACAATCCAGATCTTTGAGGTGAAGTTCAAGCAGCTCGGCGATATTCCTGTCGTCCTCAACAATCAGTATTTTCTTGGCCATAGTAAAGGGTTAGCAGGCTGTCACAGATGAAATGGATAACTTGATTGTCACAACGAACAGTTCAATGCAGGTCAAACGTAAGTACAAGATCACGATTAGGGTTTCCGGAATGGCAGGAGATACAGCCATTGCCCTTTTTCTCAGTGCTGAAGGTAACACTTCCATCCGGCGAAAATTCTGCCCATTCATATCCGCTTCCTGCAACGGGTGACGAGGGGTTTTTTTTCATTACGGCATACAACTCTATGGTACCATTGGCATCAGTAAAGATTTCTTTTACAATTACGGCACCATCAGGAAAAGTGCTTCCGGCAGGTAATTTTCCATCGGGTCCCAATGCCTGTTGTGCTATGCCATTAAATTTTACTCTTTCAAATCCGTGAGGGCTGTTGCCTACTGCGGCAGTTATACCGGGTGTGCCGGTATAATAGGTATATCCACTTTCATTAATTTCATTCCAAAGAGAAACATCATACGCTTCTTCTTCTTTCTTGCAGGATTGAGCAAACATTAGCAGCAAGGCAATGCAGGCAGTGAGGATGAACCATTTTTTCATATTATAGCCCGCTTATTAGTTAAGTACGATCAGTTTTTTTGTTGAATTGAATTTTGCATCACCCACCTGCACGAGATACATCCCTGCGGGAAAAGCCTCCGCATCAATTGAAATCATGCGCTCCGATGTTTGCAATTCATATACAACCCTGCCATTTAAGTCCAGCACTTTAATATGCCTGGCTTGTTGCGGGGTGTTTAATTTCACTGAAAAAGTGCTTTGAGTTATAGATGGAAACAGATCAAAAGCGTGGTTTGCCGAAGAGGGAAGCGTGTTGTTCCCTGTTGTAATTTGAGGCGTTGAAATCTCTGCCTGGTACACTTCTTTTGTCTCCGTATTTTGTACGAAAGCGATTATTCTTACCTGGTTTAAATCCTTAACATTGTCAGCAGTCCAGCTGATGGCAATATCATCGGAACCATTCAGTTCAGTAAACTGAAGATCTGTTCCGGTATCATCCGGCAACATTTTTCTGACTACCCAGGGATATTGTGTTTCGCTATTATTTCCCGGAGATGCAGCGTAACTGCTTTTCAATACATTCTTCTCTGCTACTACTACCATCGCTTTCAAAGATTGTCCGGAATTTTCAGCGTCGATGGACGTGAAGGTGATGTTTGCACTGACTGTTTGATTAATAATTGTACTGTTGTTAAAGCTGATACTGTATCCGGGCGCAACAGCAGCCCTGTTGGTAATAGTGGTTGCCAATACCGGTACCAGGTTGCCGGAAAAATAGTTTCCATCTACCCGGGAGGTTGGCACGCCAAAAACACCATAGTAATCAATGCGTTGATCAGATTGGTATGCATTTTCAAAATACATGGAATCATTGTATGGGAACGGGGCATGATAAGAAAGCATCAGTGCATCATCAGGATTGTCATTCACATAAGCAGCTACTACCGGTGTGTTTCCGGCACAATTCGGGCAACCGCTATTCGTAAATTGTTCTACAAGTACTTTGCGTTGAGCCATTGCATTGTTCAGCAAGACAAAGGATAGCACCATGCAGGCAAAAAGACTTTTCTTCATATGATCAGGTTTCGCGGCAAACGTACATTGAAATTATTACAGAATTATCACGAAAAGCTTGTTAATTGTTGTAATTCTACCTTAAACTGATCTGAATAAACGCTAAACAGGTAGTGTAAGTTTATTCTTCATGTATGTTTTAGCACTTGAATTGGCTTTTTTTATTAGCCTCAGCAGTTTGGTTTTAATAGTAACCGCTATTGCAGCGCTGTGCTATTTCCACGGCTGCACCGCTTTAGAATGGAGAAGGTATGGAGTATCAGGCTATCAGCATCTTGTGAACGCGCTCCGGATATGGATTCGATTTCCTGCAGCTGCTGATTTGGAGCTACCGGAAAAGCCTGCGTCTTCATCATGCTTTGTACTTCAACTGTTAATTGTACCTAATAGATGAATGGCCTTGTTGTTATTATTTTATGAATTAATATAATTATATTTAGTCCTTTAAACTACACACACGAAATTCAAGGGTCATGGAAAAAATCTCACGCTACCTGCTTCGGGCATCTTTTGTCATAGGCTTCTTCGCCTGTCAATCCGCAACCACTACAGACTCGAGCTCAAAGTCCAGTTCAGTGGCTGAATCACAGGTTGAAAGGGCACAATCGTCCAATACACGCTATGGTATAAAGTCCGGTATCATTCATAAAAAAATTGTGAATTCGATGATGAAAGGAGAGAACACCATTACCATTTGGTTCGACCGGTATGGTGAGATAGAAGTTTCAGAGAATTATACTAAACTGGAAATGATGGGTCAGAAAATAGAAGAAACTACCTGGTCCTCCATACGCGATGGCGCGCTCTATTCCTACAAAATTGGTGAAAAATCCGGCACCAGGTTTTTGCTCTCTCAAACTTTTGATCCAAAGAATGTTGATTGGTCGAAGCTGACAGATGAACTCATGAAGCAGTATAAGGTAGAAAGGGCTGGCACAGAGGAATTTCTTGGCAAAACATGCGAAGTGTATAAGATGAATAATCCTGAAATGGGTATGGTAGGTACCTACCTGCTCTGGAAAAATATTGTATTAAGAACAGAAACCAGGATGACCGGTATTACAGTGGTAGAAGAAGTAATGAAGCTGGAAGAGAATGTATCTATACCTGCCACAAAATTGGAATTACCAAAGGATGTTATTTTCCAGGATATTAAGATGCCCGGCAAATAGAGAAAGGGTTATTCTTCACGGGTGACATAATTTTCCCAAAGGCAGTTTTTCGCAGCCCATTATAACGGAGTCATGCTTTAGTAACCTCCGTTAAGAAGTATTTTCTGTTTTTCATTCTCCTTTAAATTCACATTACCATGTCTATTGCTTTCTTTGATGATCGTAAGCAATACCTTTGCCGAATTATGGAAGATCCTCAAACAGGAAACAATACCGCATTATTCCTCCAGTTAGTAACCATGGAAATGCCATTCGGAAAATTTAAGGGATCATTATTATGCGATTTGCCGGTGCACTACCTTGAATGGTTTCAACGACAAGGTTTTCCGGCAGGGAAGCTTGGCGTACTGCTTGCTACCATGTATGAGATCAGGCTGAATGGACTAGAGCATCTGTTGCAACCATTAAGAACCCGCAAACAGTAAGCAACTCGTTTGACTTTTCAGCGAATCAATTGATAAAAAGTAGTTTCGGCAGATGAAAGCATCCACCATCCATGAATTGAAAGAGGAACTTGTACATTTTTCACAACCGGATTTGATGGCTCTTTGTCTTCGGATGGCGCGTTTCAAAAAGGAAAACAAGGAGTTATTGACCTACCTTATTTTCATGGGGCACGATGAACCAGCTTTTGTAGAAAGTATCAAAGCAGAGATAGATGCACAGTTTGAATTGATTCCAACAGACCACAATTTGTATTTTATAAAGAAGAGTGTTCGGAAAATATTACGGAATACCAATAAGTTCATACGTTATTCCGGCGACAAGACGACCGCTATCACCTTATTACTTTACTTCTGCACAAAATTTAAAGGATCCGGAATTCGCATGGAAGAGAGTGCTGCCTTGTCAAATCTGTATGCATTGCAGCAAAGCAAAATCGAAAAGATGCTGCCACTGCTGCATGAAGATTTACAGTATGATTTCAGAAAGGAAATGGACCGGTTGCGTTCCTGAATGATCAGGAACAATGGGTGAGTTGGAAAATCCGAAGCGTGGTTAATGTACAATGATCAACTTCTTCTGCAAACGGTATTCATCTGAGACAACGGTCAGAAAATAAATGCCTGCCGGAATATGTTCTGTCTGCAAATTTGCTGAGTAAACAAATTCTTTTCGCTCAATCAAAATTCCGGCCGGGCTTCTCAATTCTATAGTGGCAGGATGCATTGCATTTGTTAATTCCACAAAGACTTCACCTGATGCCGGATTTGGAAACAGGAATACTTCAACACGATCCTTTGAATTGATCGTGCCGGTATAAAAACTGCAATCCGTTGTATCCATGCAATTCCCATTGGTAAATACAGCGGCATAAACGCCACTAACTTCCGGGACAAATATGGGTTGACCGGCGGAAGTTATAGGCAATCCACTTTCACAAAGAATCCAATAAACGGTTCCTTCGCCAATGGCATACAAGGTATCATTGGATTGAATCACCGTTCCGCCAACGGTCGTTACACTGAGATGCAGGATTACCGTGGAGTCACAACCGTCGCTATTGATAAAGACAGCAGAATAATCGCCGGCTGTGTCTAATTCATTTCCGTTAAAAGTATAAGTGCTGCCCTCACAAATGGTTTCATTTATTTCCTGGTAAGAAGATTGCAAAACTTGCAGCACAAGCGTTACAGTGGAATCGCAACCTGTTGCCGCTGAAAGTGTATCAAGGTAAAGGCCTGCATCGAAAATTTCCTGTCCGTTAAAAATATAGGCACTTCCTTCGCAAACAGCCGCATTTACCAAAGTTGAAACGGGTGGTACAACATCAAGGTCTGTTATTACGATGGAATCACAACCACTATTGGTAAACAAGGAATCGTAATAGATACCTGATATGGTTTGGTAAGTGCCTCCGGCAAAAACACTATCACCCGAACAAATAGTGGCATTGATATAGCTCTGCAGGGTAATGCAGGTATTTAAATGCACCACAAAGCAATCACTGGTAGTAAGCGCAGAGGTGAGGTAGTAGGTATCCGTTCCCGGGTCGAAGTCAATGGTGTTTGCAAAACCTCCGGCGAAAGTGACGCCTCCCGTTTTATGGGCAAGAATTCCATTGCCAAAACAAGATGCCCATGCTGAACCAAATCCAAACGCAGCTTTAAACAGGCCATTGCCGTCCAACTGCCAGAATAAAATATCCAGGCTTCCCACGGCAGTCAGGGAATAGATTCCCGTGCCGGGATCAAAGTCGACGGTGCTTGAAAATCCACCACTGAGAAAATAATCTCCTGATGCTGCCACATCCAGTTGGCCTAATTGATCATTGGTGGCACCACCGGCAGAGATAGCCCATATCAGTGATCCGTCGGTTCCATCTATCCTGCAAACAAAGAAATCATACACGCCATTGCTCACCAGGTTATTGGTTCCGGCACCGGGATCAACATCCATTGAAACCTGGAATACGCCGGCAATACCAACGTCGCCATTTTCGTGCAGGTCAATAGACTTCAGCCATTCATCTCCCGTTCCTTTAAAAACATCTACCCATTCAAAATTTCCATCTGCATCAAGTTTCAGCAGGAAGGCATCGGCAGAAAAGTTCGTCGCTGTTTTAGTTTGTGTTCCGGTGCCCGGATCAAAGTCGCAGGTGCTCCACCATTCGCCGCCTGCATATACGTTTCCGGAAGTATCTACGTCAATATCAAAACTGATGATGGACGAAGTACCACTGATTGATTTGGCCCAGATGAAATTACCGTCTGTATCCAGTTTCAGAAAAAAAGCTGCATCAGGACCTGTGGCGGTAAGGTTATACGTGCCGGGTCCCGGGTCAAAATCTACAGTACCCTGGAAATAACCGGTTGCATAGAGGTATCCATTCATGGTAACCAGTCCTTCCAGGTAGTCATATCCTGTACTGCCAAATTTGGCTGCCCAAAGTAAATCACCATCAGTAGAATAGGAGGCAATAAATGCATCATCTATTCCTGCTGAAATAAGGTTGTAGGTTGCTCCGGAAGGATCGAAGTCAACAGTTGCCTGAAATTTTCCACCGGTATGTAAATTATTGTTTGCATCCACACAAAGTCTGACGCTGTTGTCATAACCGGTGCCTCCGGTTTTTCTTGCCCAGATAAACTCGCCTGCCGGGCTGAGTTTGCAAATGAAATTATCGGTCAGTCCATTTGAAGTAAGGTTGTAGGTTCCGGGCCCGTATTTGAAATCCACCGTTCCCCAGAAATTTCCGGTTTCATAGATGTTGCCTGCTGCATCTTCGGCCACCTGGTTTACGGCTTCGTTATCATTACCACTTTGTTGAATGGCCCATACGAAATCCTGCGCGTAAAGACGTGAGGTGAATAAAAATGCAATGGCTGCCAGAAAGTGTTTATTGAAAGTCATAGGCCTGCTTTTACAAAGCTAAGTTAATTCGGGCAGTCAGTAATAGCAATAGGCTGAGGTGAATATCGGTCTTTCCATTTTTAAGAGGGTGTACGACAAAATGGGTATAGATTATTGGAAGTTGAAATTGAGTATTAAGTAACTGATTAAGTGAGTAAAGTTGAGTAGTGAATATAGAACAGCAATCGATCGGCTTCGCCGCAGCAATTTAACCATTGAACCATTTAACCCACCAACCATTGATTGACAAGATGAACGAATAGTCGTAAACCT
>CAZGBP010000074.1:0-18388 GCA_964524035.1 uncultured Bifidobacteriaceae bacterium | reverse complement strand
GTAGATGTAGTGGACCTGCTTTGGTTTGGTAATAATCTTCCAAAGGAAGTTAAAGTAATTCAGAAAGATATTTTTGATTTGACTGAAAAGGAACTGGAAGGATATGACGAAGTGATATTCCTGGCAGGTCTCTCAAATGATCCTATGGCCGAATTTTCACCAGCCAAGAACTTTGTGAGTAATGCCTCTTCTCCTGCATACCTTGCTTATATAGCCAAACGCGCCGGCGCTAAACGCTTCATTTATGCCGGATCCTGTTCAGTATATGGTTATACGGTAAATGAATTGTATGATGAAAGTTCGCCTGCAGTTTCAAACTACCCCTATGGCATATCTAAACTTCAGGGCGAACAGGCAGTAATCCAAATGTGCGATAAAAATTTTTCTGTCATCGCTTTTCGGCAGGGAACAGTAAGCGGCTATAGCCCACGCATGAGGCTGGACCTCATCGTTAATACCATGTTCAAGACTGCCGTAGCAACAGGAGAGATAATCATTAACAATCCCTCGATCTGGCGCCCCATTCTGGCCCTCCAGGATGCAACAAGCGCATATATACGTGCGATAGAATCTGCATCTGAAATTTCGGGCATTTTTAATATCGCTTCCGGAAACTATACGGTGGGCGAAGTCGCTGATTTTGTAAAAGAAGCTGTTGACACCAAAATGAACAAGAAAATCAAATTGAACATCAAGAATGTTCAGGATTTTCGCAACTACAAAGTGACCAGCGAAAAGGCGATGAATATGTTAAGCTTTAAGCCAACACACAGCGTAGAATCAATTCTTGATGAACTCGTTCATAATTTCGACAAGTTCAAAGATTTTGACAACCCAAATTATTATAATATTCAAATTTTCAAGAAGATCTAGTTCAACCAATGAGGCTTGAACCGATTCGATTGAACGACCGAAGTGAAAATGTAACCCACATCAGGAAATCACTTATTTTATGAAAGTTGCAGTAATAGGTGCAAATGGCCAGCTTGGAACCGATGTTTGCGAGGTGTTTGCCTCCAGGCATGAAATCGTTTCCTTAACACATCAGGATATTGAGATTGCAGATATTGATAATGTAAAAAAAGTACTGGGTGAAATTAAGGCTGATGCCGTTATCTGCACCGCTGCAGCACACAATGTACCCAAATGTGAATTGGAGCCCGATGGCGCTTTCAGAATTAATGGAATTGGGTCGCTTAACCTGGCCAAAGTTTCAACCGACCTTGGATTCAAGCTGGTGCAATATTCAACGGATTATGTTTTCGACGGCCGCAAACAGAAACCGTATGTTGAAACGGATTCCGTTTTTCCCCAGAGTGTCTATGCAATCACCAAATATGCCGGCGAGCAGTTTATTCTCAATTATTCCACCCGCCATTTTGTAATTAGGGTATCCGGAATCTATGGCAAGATACCGTGCCGGGCGAAAGGAGGAAATTTCATCTCCACCATGGTGAAACTTTCAAAAGAGAAGCCGGAAGTACGTGTGGTTAAAGATGAAATTCTGACCCCAACGCCAACAAAGGAGATAGCAAAAAATACACTGGCGCTCATCGAAACAGATGCATTTGATGTATACCATATGACTTGTGAAGGTGAAGTATCATGGTACGAGTTTGCCCGTACCATTTTTGAAACACTACAGTTAAAAACACCCTTGTTTGAGGCCAGCGTGAAAGATTTTCCGCTTGTAGTAAAACGTCCTTTTTATTCCGTTTTAGAAAACGCTAATTTGAAAAAAATCAACCTCAACAGGATGCCGCATTGGAAAGATGCGCTTACTGCTTTCTTGAAAGAAAATTATCAATAGCAGGTTGATAGCCCATCGTACTTCACTTTAAAGATCAGCATACTGAAAGCATGAAAATCGCCATTCTTGGTACACGGGGTATCCCTTCTGGTTACAGCGGATATGAAGCATTTGCAGAAGAACTTGGCGTACGCCTTGTTAACCGGGGCCACGAAGTAACGGTCTACGCGCATAAAAATATGTTCACGGATTTACAACCGGCATATCGGGGTATCAAACTGAAGTATATCCCTTCCATGAAAGGAAAAAACACTTCCCAATTTTCGCACTCATTTCTATCTACCTGGAAAGTGATTTTTTCCGGTGCGGATGTCGTATTGTTCTGTAATGCGGCAAATGGCCCATTTGGCTTGCTGTTGAGTATGTTTGGCAAGCGTAATTGTATCAATGTGGATGGGTTGGAATGGATGCGGCCGAAATGGAGCAATGCCGGTAAAAAGTATTTTTATTTCGGGGCCTGGTGTGCTACAAAATTCTTTAATGTGGTTATTACGGATGCAAAGGGTATGCAGGACTATTATAAAAAGGAATTCAATTGTACTTCCACGGATATTGCATATGGTGCCGACTTGAAATACGCCGAGAATCCTGATGCTATCCGAAAGCTTGGACTCGAACCCTATCAATACTATCTGATTGCTTCCAGGTTGGTGCCTGACAATAATGCGGATATCATTGTAAAAGCATTCTTAAAGTCAAATTCTAAGAGGGTGTTGGCTATTGCCGGAGGCACCGTTTATAAAAATCCATTTGAAGAAGAACTGCGGGCCATTGCTGATCCTGAACGGATTAAATTCCTCGGACATATAAACGACAGCAACCTTATAAAAGAACTTCATGCCAATGCGTATGCATATACACATGGACATGAGTTTGGAGGTACCAATCCGGCTCTGCTGAAAGGGTTGGCATATGGAAATTGTGTGATCGCATTGGATACCGTCTTTAACCGCGAAGTTTTGAAGGATGGTGAATATGGCATCTTATATAAAAAGGATGTTAATGATCTGGCAGAAAAGATCAATAAGATTGACCAGGATGAACCTCTTGCACAATCATATCGTGACAAATCACGCAACAGGATTACCGAAAGATATACCTGGGAACATATCACCGACCAATATGAAGAAGTGTTCAACAAACTCCTGAAAGGAAGAAAGTAGAATATTATCCTGCTTTATTGCTGACAATTTCCCCTTTTGCGGGTACCCGTCTTTTTAGGCATACTTGAAGATTCGTTTTAATTTAGCCTTCAACCAACTGGAAGCATACAGTTTGCGTCTACCTGTTATTCGTTATGCTAAATTCAGTTTCTTTTCTTCGGTCCGTACGATGGCTCATCCGTGCAACCTTCAAAACCCTAATGGTTTGCATAGCCCTAACTGTTTTTTTCAATTGCAGCCAGGCACAGCCTTACTTTCGCTTTTCAGGAAATCAGAAGAAAGTAACCATTGCCTATAAATTTTATCGCAATCTGATTGTAATTCCTGTTATGCTGAATGGAAAAGGCCCATTCAATTTTGTTTTGGATACCGGGGTTGGCGTTTTTACTATTACCGATCCGGCAATTAAGGATCTGCTCAAATTGACCCTTGGAAAAGAACTGATAATAAGTGGCCTGGGAGAATTGGATGGAGTAAAGGCCGCCATGACCGGAGGCATTTCAGTCTCTATGCATGGCATCGAGAGCCTGCCGATGACAGCCGTCATCTTTCAGGAAGACCCCTTCTTGCTGTCAACTTATCTGGGCATAAAAGTCAGTGGGATTGTCGGATACGAATTCTTTAGCAGTTTCGTAGTTAAGATAAATTTTATAGAAAAAGTACTGAGCATATACGACCTAGCTCATTTTAGTCCGGGAAAGAAATACCAGGCATTACCGATTGAGATCAGGTCGAATAAACCGTTTATAAAGGGGAGTTGCTTATTGGATGGCATGGAAGAGATCCCGCTCGACCTTCTGATTGATACCGGTGCCGGATTTCCCTTATCGCTTCAACAATTCTCCGACAACCGCATCATTGTTCCGTCAAAGAACCTGGAAACAACACTTGGACTAGGATTAAACGGTATTATTCATGGAAAACTGGCCCGCACCAATAGCCTTACGCTTGGAAACTACACCTTTAACCAGGTAGTGACTTCATTTCCTGATTTTGATAACTGGGGAAGTAAATCTGAATCCAGTAAACGAAATGGAAGCATCGGCAATTTTCTGCTTAAAAGATTTAATATTATTTTCGATTATAATAGTACAAAAATGTATATCAAACCCAATTCGAGAATTAATGACTCATTTGATTACGATCGGGTAGGCATCGAAGTAGTAGGAGGAGGAGCAAACTACAACCGCTTTATAATATTTAAGGTGAAGCCCAATTCCCCCGCAGCGGAAGCTGACATAAAACCCGATGATGAATTGGTGGAGATAAACTTTCAGCCGGTTAAGAATATGGAACTGGGTCATATTGATAAGATGCTTAGCGATCCAAAGACCAAAAATATTATGCTGAAGGTTATCAGCGGTAATGAATTCAGATACATATTCCTTAGAATGAAAGATCTCATTTAACCTGCCGGCAGCTTAGGCATGGTCTTATGGGTATTTCATGCCCGGATAACCGAAATACCTCCTGTACAGCCCTATCTGGCCAATCGTATATGCTTCATGATGCGCAATAAAGGCAATGAGCGCAATAACCGTGTCGCCTGTGGGTACAGGAAAGGCTATTTTCTCATTTAATGCGGCTGCTGTTAGCATGCTTAACTTTGTTATAAGCATATCGGAAATGGTATCCCAATCCTTCGTCAACAACTGCTGACCGGGATATTCAGCATGCCGCTGTATGCCCTTTCTTTCTGCAAATAATTCAGGGAAAGGTTCCTGCACACGTAATCCCAACACATTTGCCAGAAAAAATCTGCTGGAGACCAAATGTCCGGTAAGCCATGCAACATGATTGGTATTGGTAGTAATTTGCCTTTTAGCATCATAGTCAGAAATGCCTTCCACCGCATTATGAAAAAGCGCCGTTTGCAAATCCAGTTGAGCGATCAACGGATTTATTTCCGGTACCAGGGCTTTGTTATCCATGCAAACTTTGGGTTGTTGAATTGTTCTTTTAGCTTTCTGCAAAATAAACAGAAAATAACCTGACTAACGGTACTAAATAAATGGATGCCCATATTAAATGATTTCTGCAACAACAAATGTGCTGCCGCCAACATAAATGGTATCTCCCGTGCCGGCATTGTTTCTCGCTTCTTCAAAAGCCAGCGCTACGGAGGCATACGATTTGCCGTCAAGACCATTTTCGGCAGCCGCCTTCGCAAGTTCTTCGGTGCGCAGGCCCCTGGGTATATCCGGACAACAAAAATAGTAGGATGCATCAACAGGGAAAAGCTGCAAAATGCTGTTAATATCCTTCTCCTGAACAAAACCGAGAACAAAATGCAGGCGACCCGTGGCATCCAGATGGAGTTGTCTGATTGAATAGGATAGACCGGCTTCATTATGAGCAACATCGGCAACAATTTTAGGCGCACTGGAAAGGATATCCCAGCGACCACGAAGGCCTGTGACGATCTTCACAGCCTGAAGTGCTTCAAGGCATTTTTCCAGATCAAGTTGCAACCCAAGTATCAGTAACTGCCTGCGGGCTTCCATTACGGTTAAAATGTTTACCTCCTGGTATTGGCCTAACAGGTCAAGCCTGATAAATATGGCTGAAGCGCCATTTTCCTGAATTTCTATTTCATTAAATCCGTTATTGTACTTCCTGCTGAATAAGTGCCATTGCTCATCTGCAAATGTTATGGAAGCTCTCTTTTCAAAAGCAGTTTGCCGGAAAACAGCCGCTGTTTCCGGGTTGCTTTCGCCAATAACGACCGGCACAGATGGTTTAATAATTCCAGCTTTTTCAGTTGCTATTTTTTTAAGCGTTTCCCCCAGCAAATCAGTATGGTCATAACTCACATTGGTAATAACCGAAAGTAGCGGGGTTATCAAATTCGTTGAGTCGAGTCTTCCTCCAAGGCCTGTTTCAATAATTGCAATGTCTACTTTTTCCGTGCGGAAATAGTCAAATGCCAACCCAACTGTCCATTCAAAAAACGAACAACCTATTGCTGCAAGAGCATGCTGGTATCTTTCAACGAAATCCACTACCAGGTTCTGAGGGATCATTTGCCCGTTTATCCTGATACGTTCTCTGAAATCTTTTAAATGCGGAGAGGTATATAACCCGGTCTTATAGCCATTTAGCTGAAACATTGCAGCGAGCATGTGACTGGTCGAGCCTTTTCCATTCGTTCCGGCAATGTGAATGCTCTGAAATCCACGCTCCGGGTTATCCAGAAGATTACATAAACGGATAGTATTCGTCAGATCACTTTTATAAGCAGCTTTGCCAATGCGTGAATACATAGGCAGCTGTTTATACAAAAATGCTATGGTTTCTTCATAATTCATTTTGTGCGATCATTAGCAAATGTATATTTTTAGCTGGTTTAAAATATTGCGCCGACCAAGGCGTTCAGAAAACAGCCTGAGCTTTTAAAAGATAGCCGGCTGGAAAGAACACTGGTAAATTATTTGCACTTGAAAAAAAACGCTACCCATTTTATTTCGCTGCTGGCAATATTGCTGATGCAGGTGCCGGTTGCCTGTTCGCAAACCGGTGGGGATGATGTATTCCTGTTTCTGAATGAATCGCCTTCAGCCCGGATAACGGCAATGGGAGGCAATTTTATATCTGTATTCGACGATGACCCTGCGTTGGGTTACCAGAACCCGGCTTTACTAAATGCAACTATGCATAACCGCCTTTCCATAAATTTCCAGGATAATGTACTTGATATCAAAAGAGGATATGCCGGTTTTGTCCATAATTTTGATAAGCTGAAAACTACTTTTAATGCCGGTATGCAATATGTCAATTATGGCGATTTTGAAGCTACTGATGAAATTGGAAATATCACCGGTGAATTCGATGGCGCTGAATATGCAATTACAATTGGCGCGGGCCGCCAGTATCTGGAACGGTTTTCTTATGGTGCAAATGTTACCTTTATCAGCTCTCAATTCGAATCATACCATTCCAATGGCGCGGCCTTATCATTCTCCGGGGCTTACCATGATTCTGCACAGGGCTTTACCGCCACTATTATGTTTAAAAATGTGGGAACTCAATTTAAGACCTACACAAATGGCAACAGTGAACCGCTTCCATTCGATATTCAGGCAGGGATTTCAAAAAGGCTTACCCATACTCCTTTTTTGTTCTCGTTAGTGTTGCATGATTTATACCGCTGGGATCTTCGATACAACGACCCCAATGAAAGTGATCAGAGCACAATTATCATTGACTCATCGCAGGTTACAAATGAAAAAAGCTACTTTGTAGATAATCTTTTTCTGCACACCATAATAGGTACTGAGATTTATATTGGTAAGAATGTACGTATAAACTTTGCCTATAACCACCAACGCAGGCAGGAGTTGGCTGTTGAATTACGAAAAGGGCTTTCCGGATTTAGCTTTGGAGCAGGAGTCAGAATAAACCGCTTCAATTTGAGCTACGGCAGAGCCATTTATAATGTTGCCGGCGGAGTGAATCACTTCAGTCTTGGTGTGAATTTGGATGAACTTTTTGGAAAAAAAATGTAGTGTTGATTAAGATCAATGTCCCGTTCCTCACTATGTTGCAATCGATGCGAAAAGGCTAAATGGCAGAATTTATCCTGTTCATTTCACCTGATTTACAAATGCGGTTACTTTCTGCTTATTTTGCTGCATGCAATCCATTATCATTGCCATTGACGGCCCTTCATCCAGTGGCAAAAGTACGCTGGCCAAACAGTTGGCTGCTGCTTTACAGTATAATTATGTTGACTCCGGTGCCTATTACCGTGCAGTGACCCTTCACTTTCAGCAGTTAGGACTCGATCTGAATCAGCCGAAACAATTGGTAAGTGCACTGGAACACGTTCAGTTGGAAACTGTTTACGACCCATCAACCAATAGCTGGCAGACCTTTTTGAATGGAAAGAATGTAGAAGCAGAGATTCGGGGAATTTCCATTTCAAACCAGGTAAGCACCGTGAGTGCAATTCCAGAAGTGCGCAGTTTTATTGTTTCCAAACTAAAGAGTTTTGGATATGATAAGGGGGTTGTGATGGATGGTCGTGACATCGGCACAGTTGTCTTTCCGGATGCGGAATTAAAAATATACATGACTGCAGATGAGAAAGTGAGGAGTGAGCGCAGATTTATGGAGCTGAAAGGGAAAGGGGTTTCTGTTACACCATCGCAAATTTCTGAAAACCTTGCAGGCCGCGATTTGTTAGATAAAACCAGGGAAATGGCGCCGCTAAAGAAAGCGGTTGATGCAATTATATTGGATAATACTGCCCTGACTGAACTGCAGCAACTTGAAATAGCGCTGAAACATGCGCAACAAAGAATTTCTGAAATGAATAAACAGAAGACTTAACTGATTCCTGATAATGACAGTCACGATTGATCAAAACAGCGGTTTTTGCTTTGGAGTGGTTTATGCTATCCAAATGGCCGAAGATGAACTGGATGCAGGAGGTCAGCTTTATTGCCTTGGAGATATCGTGCATAATGATGTTGAGGTTAAGCGCCTGACTGCGAAGGGATTGAAAATTATAAATCATGAGGACCTCCGATCACTGCATGATTGCAAGGTGCTGATCAGAGCACATGGTGAACCTCCGCAAACCTACATTACAGCCATGGAGAATAATATCGAACTCCTTGATGCCTCCTGCCCGGTAGTATTGAAATTGCAAAACAGGGTAAAATTGTCCTATGATAAATTACAGGAAAGCAAGGCGCAGATTGTTATTTATGGAATTCCGGGACATGCCGAAGTAAACGGTTTAATGGGGCAGACTGAGCAAAACGGCATCATTGTAACCAGCGAAGAAGATCTTGATCGCCTTGATTATTCAAGGCCAATAGCATTTTTCTCACAAACCACGAAGAGTACCGAGAAATTCTACCATATGAAAAGCCTGATAGAGCGCCGGGCTTCCGTTGAAGGGAATAGCAATGTAAGGTCAAATGATACGATTTGCAGGCAAGTTTCCAACCGTGAGCCCCAGCTAAAGTTGTTTGCAGCCAGGCACCAGGTTATTATTTTTGTTAGCGGTAAGAAAAGCTCAAATGGCAAAGTCCTGTATAACGTATGCAAGTCAGTTAATCCAGATTCCTATTTTATTGCAGATGAAAGCGAATTACAGCTCGAATGGTTTAAGAATGTGGAAAGTGTTGGAATTGGAGGCGCTACTTCAACTCCATTATGGCAAATGGAGAAAGTAGCTGAAACGATCCGGAGGATGCATTCCAATGGATAGTTACCCTGGTTTAGGGTATTTTCAGGACAAGAAATTATATTGAATACTGTGCAGTGAATGAACGATTGAACTTACCCGTAAACCAAACGATGTCAGGGTATTTCAACATAATTCGCCGTCGCCACCACTAATTGCCTTTTTGCTGAAGTATTTGTCGTTTTCCTTAATTCCTTTACCTTTGCATTCCCGTTTAAAAACTCGGGAAATCTCACCACAAAAGGAGGACACAAAAATTGGAAGAAAACAAAAACGAAATTCCACAAACAGAAACAACAAACGAAACACAGAATGGAGCATCCACTCCTCAAATGGAATCACCTTCAGTACCGGTAATTAAGGAAACATCACACGATGATTTCGACTGGAATGTATCAAAGCGCAATGTCAAAACCTATACAAAAGACGAGCGCGAAAAATTTGAAGAAATATACAGCAATACCTTCGTAACAATCACGGATAATGAAATCCTGAAAGGAACTGTTGTGTCTTTGACCCCAACGGATGTGGTACTGAACATCGGGTTTAAATCTGATGGCCTGGTACCGCTTTCTGAATTCCGAGATATGCCCGACCTTAAAGTAGGCGATGAAGTGGAAGTGCTGGTTGTCGAGAAAGAAAATGTAAAAGGCCAATTAATGCTGTCCCGTAAGAGCGCCAAAATGGAACGCGCCTGGGAAAGAATTGTAAATGGATATAAGACCGGAGAAATTGTTACCGGAACTATCACCAGCAAGACTAAAGGTGGTCTTATCGTTGATTTGTTTGGACTGGAAACATTCCTTCCGGGTTCTCAGATTGATGTAAAGCCAATTACGGATTATGATGCATACGTGGGCAAAATGATGGAGTTTAAGGTCGTGAAGATCAATGAAACCATCAAAAATGCGGTGGTATCTCATAAGGCATTGATAGAGGGAGATCTGGAAAATCAGCGTCAGGAGATCATTTCTAAACTGGAAAAAGGTCAGATCCTGGAAGGAACCATAAAAAATATTACCGACTTCGGCGCATTTATTGACTTGGGTGGATTAGATGGATTGCTGTACATAACAGATATTTCGTGGGGAAGAATCAGTCATCCCACAGAGGTTTTAAAACTCAATCAGAAATTGCAGGTTGTAGTGCTTGATTATGATGAAGAGAAAAAACGGATCTCTCTTGGACTTAAGCAACTTACCCCGCAACCGTGGGATGTGCTTGATCCGGCAATTGTTGTTGGCTCAAAAGTCAAAGGCAAGATTGTCAATATTGAAGACTATGGCGCTTTCCTCGAAATCCAACCGGGAGTAGAAGGACTGATCCATGTATCTGAGATCTCCTGGAGCAACACGCCTATTAATTCTAAAGAGTACTTTAAGGTTGGAGATGAGTACGAATCGATGGTTGTAACAATGGATCGCGCTGAGCGAAAAATGTCGTTGAGCCTGAAACAACTTACAAAAGATCCATGGAGTGATATTGAGCAAAAGTATCCTGTGGGCACGCGCACCAAAGGAGTAGTTAAAAATGTGAGCGGTTATGGAGTATTTGTTGAATTGGAAGATGGCATCACCGGATTCGTGCATATCTCTGATCTTTCCTGGGTTAAACGAATTCACCATCCGAATGATGTAACCCGCGTGGGAAATGACCTGGAAGTAGTAGTGCTGGATATCAATAAGGAAGAAAGGAAACTTTCTCTTGGACATAAGCAAGTGGAAGAAGATCCTTGGGATACCTTCGAAAGTGTTTTCCCAATGGGTTCAGAGCACCAGGGTACAATTATCAAGAAAGATGATAAAGGAGCGGTAGTGCTTATGCCCTACGGATTGGAAGCATTTGCTCCGTCAAAGCATCTGAAGAAGGAAAATGGCAAAGCAGTTGAAGTAGATGAAACGTTGCCCGTGAAAGTACTGGAGTTTGATCGGGGTAATAAGAAGATCATCGTTTCACATGCCAAAGTGTGGGAGGAAAAATTAGAGAAGGATAAAGAGGAAGTGCGTGAGAAGAAGTCGGTGGAGCGGAAAGATCAACGTACAGAATTGAAAAACATCAATCGTAAGGTTGAGAAGTCAACATTAGGTGATTTAGGGGTGCTTTCTCAATTGAAATCCAAGATTGAAAAGGGCAATGCGGATGCAAAATTAGAAGCAGATGCTGAACTGGAAACAACGGCTGATGAATCGCAATCAAATCCCGTCGCGAATTCGACAGACGAAACACCGGTTGATGAAACACCAAAAGTCGACTAACCTCTATTAGCATTGACAAATGGAAAGTCCTGGCAAACAGCCGGGACTTTTTTTTGCAGATCCATCTTACGGTCAAACTGCGACGTTTGCTCAAATGGCAGGATGGTTGTCTATTTGCATTTTACGGTACTTCCGGCTATCTGGAGTCGTGCATGGTTTCAGTATATCCCAAATCGGCATTCAGGAGAAGATCCTGAAAATTTAATGCGCTTATTTAGAACAATTCCAAATAAAGTATTTTCTTTGCTTCTTTAGATTTAATCTAAACAAGAAGTATTGAAGTCTGTTTCCATTTTTGCACTGGTAATAACCATAGCTTCAGCGGCCGCGGCGCAGGTGCCAATGGCAGACACCTCGCATTTGTTCTCCTTAAGCAAGCTTTCTATCAGTGCCTATGGAACGATGGTGTATCAACATTTCAACTGGGACACCTATAAAGAAAAAAACAGCGCAATAGACAATGAGCGGTTGGTGATAGAACCGGAATATGCGTTCACAAAAAGATTATCACTTGAAATAGAGATCGAATTTGAACATGGCGGTACGGGCGTCACCATGGAATTTGACAATGAAGAAGAGTTCGGAGAATTCGAGGTTGATGTAGAAAAGGGTGGCGAAGTGCAGTTAGAGGAAGTTCAATTATCCTATCAGATTAATTCGCATCTGGCATTAAAAGGTGGCAGGATTCCGGTGCCAATCGGATTAGTAACTAAGAATTTTATGCCTGCTGACTATTTTTCCACAACATACAATAGTGTAGAGCAAGTTTTACTGCCAACAAAATGGTATGAAAATGGGTTAGGCCTTGAATTTTTATTCGGGGGAAATAACCAGTTTCATGGAGAAATTCTATTCGTTAATGGCCTGGATGCATCCGGCTTCAGTTCAGCAAACTGGGTACGCAATGGATATCAATTGAAATTTGAGACGGTGAGTGCAGATAATTTTGCTGTTGCCGGAAGGCTAGATTACCGCTTACCAAACTCATCCAGCGCTATTGGCTTAAGTGGTTACTATGGTAATAGCGCCGGCAACCGTCCTAAACCAGATATGGAAGTCCCGGCATATGTTGGAATATACGATGCGCATGCTGAAATACAGTGGAAAGCATTGACCGTGAGAAGCCTGGTGCTTTTTGGCACACTTACCAATGCAGACGAGGTTTCTGAAGCAAATCGCAATTTGTCAAATAATCTCAATGTTAAAAGAACGCCTGTTGGCAGTGCATCATTGGGCTATTTCCTCGAAGCGGGATATGATATACTTTCCTTCTTTCCTGTAAAGAAATCTATGCTAAACCTGTTCAGTGGCTATTACTATTACGATACAATGGCAGCAGTTACGGGTGATGTATTTGATAATCCAAGGTGGAAGAGAAATGAAATACGCGCTGGCATTCAATATACTTTTAATGACCAGGTTACAGCAAAAGTGGACTATTCACATCGCTGGCTGGGTATTCCGGAAGATAACATAGAAGATACCTTTTCAATCGGATTTGGTTTCCAACTTTAAAATTAATGTTAACCTCAAATCACATAAATATGAACCTGCATATTAAACTAGCTAAATGGTGGATCCCAGTACTTGCTTCCGGCTTTTCCATACTGGTCGTATCGTGCTCAAAAGATGACGTTACAGAACCAACCGTTGCGTTCGATGCCACGCAAGTACTCCAAAATATACCTGTCAATGTGATTACGGCTACTTATGTAAGTCTGGATCTGGCTTGCCAAAATTTGGTACTTGCTGTTCAGGAATTGCAGACGAACCCGACCGGCGGCAATCTGCTTGCTGCACAAGCTGCCTGGAGATTGGCGCGTACGCCCTGGGAACAGTCAGAAGGATTTCTTTTTGGCCCGGTGGAAACGCAGGGAATTGACCCTTCAATTGATAGCTGGCCGGTAAATACCGTGGACCTTGAAGCTGTGCTTGCCAGTAGTGCAGTGCTAAGCAAAGAATACATTGATGGCCTGGATGGCACGCTCAAAGGATTTCATACAAGCGAGTTTTTACTATTCGGTACAGATGGAAACAAACAACCTGGAGAGTTTACTGACCGTGAATATGAATATCTTGTTGCAGTTACAAAAAGCCTTCAGGGCGCTACCAAACAGTTATCGGATGCATGGGACGAATCCGGCGATAATTTCCAATGGAATATGGTAAATGCCGGCAAATCAGGAAGTATTTATCCGAGTCAGAAATCTGCTTTGCAGGAACTCATTAATGGTATGATTGGAATAGCTGACGAAGTCGGGAATGGCAAGATTAATGATCCGTTCAGCCAAGAAAATCTTTTGTATGAAGAAAGCCGGTTCAGCAATAATTCAAAGGCAGATTTTGCAGATAACATCAGAAGTATCCAGAATATTTATTCGGGAAGCATAGATCAGCCTGCTGCGTATGGCTTTTCAGATTTTGTTGTGGAACAAGACGAACTTTTGGACCAGAAAGTAAAGAATCAAATAATGGATGCAATAGATAAAATAGAGAACATACCCGGCACTTTTGGTGATGCCGTATTTAATAACAAACCATCCGTACAGGCAGCCCAGGATGCAGTGAGACTATTGCAGCAGACGTTGGAAAGTGAAGTGAAACCACTACTGGATAAGCTCTAGAAAGAATTAACAAACAGGATAACTATGCCCTATTACTACGGCATAATTTCTTGTTCACATAAACTCAAAAATTTCAACATAAATCAGACAATGCAATAGATGATCGTTGAATTTCAAAGCAACCGGTGTATGTTGCCTGCCGCTGCAAACTCTTGGATGAAAAGCTGGCAGGATAAAATGGTTCCACTTTTCAAACAAGTTCTTCTCGTGTTGTCATTATCTGGCAGTCTTTCATCTTGTAGCAAAGATCCTGTCCCGGCCAATCCCGATTTTTCAGAAGAAGAATACTATGCAGGCGGCGCCACGACTGTATTTGATGTCAGCAGTGCCGCATTCTCCGGACCGGCTGCAAATTTATCAGGTGACCGGTTGTTATTACATATGGAAGGAGACGCAGCATTTGAGGCAACATTTGTTACTGCGCCGGCACCGGTTAATAATGGTCTTGGGCCTGTTTACAATCAGACAGCCTGTAATAGTTGCCATGTTTTGGATGGCAGGGGAGCAGAGCCTTCTGTTTTCAGGCTTAGTTTACCGGGATTTGATGCAAATGGCGGCCCTCTTGCGGTTCCGGGATTTGGAGGCCAATTGCAAGACCTTGCCGTTGCTGCTGTTACTTCAGAAGGTGAAGCCGACATTCAATATGAATCATTGATAAAGTATTTTGCCGATGGAGACCAGATTGCATTACAGCAGCCTTCTTACTCATTCATAAACCTATATCAACCTTTGCCTGGTAATTTTCATTTTTCACCACGTGTGGCGCCGCCGGTCTTTGGTTTAGGTCTGCTGGAAGCAATTGCGGAAGAAGAGATTCTTAAGCATGCTGACCCATATGACCTTGATAACGATGGAATTTCAGGTAAGCCAAATTATGTTTGGAACCATGAAACGCAATCGATCAGTCTGGGCCGTTTTGGTTGGAAAGCCAATCAGCCTACTTTGTTACAGCAGACTGCGGCAGCTTACAATGAAGATATGGGGATTACTAACAGGTTGTTCCCCGTAGAATCCTCGGCTTTGCAAGTGCAATTTGACGGACTGCAGGATGATGCTGAGTTGCCCGACGACAAACTCAGTTCCGCAGTATTCTATGTACAGACAATTGCAGTTCCTGCACCACGAAACCTGGACCAACCTGACGTAATTTCCGGTAAACAACTCTTCTTGAAAGCTAAGTGCAATAGCTGCCATATCCCCAAACATCAAACTGGCTTTAATGCTGAGCCGGAACTTGCAAATCAGGTGATATATCCGTATACTGACCTGTTGCTACATGACATGGGCCCCGAACTGTCGGATAACCGGCCTGATTTCCAGGCTACAGGAAGCGAATGGCGGACGCCGCCGCTTTGGGGGATCGGTCTAACACAAATCGTGAATGGTCATCAGCGATTCTTACATGATGGAAGAGCGGGTAATTTGATGGAGGCAATTATGTGGCATGGCGGAGAAGCTACCGGATCAAGGGAATATGTTAAGAGTTTGACGCAAAAGGAGCGTGAACAGCTAATTAAGTTTCTTGAGTCTTTGTAACCGATTTAATATCAGCAAAAGCTGCGTGGTGGTTAGGATCATTTTGGTTATAGAATATCAATATAGCTTTATATTTACAATAAAATCAGAATATGAATTATTGGTTGGTAAAATCTGATCCGGAAACATACGGCTGGCCGGAATTTGTTAAGGAAAAGAGAACAGACTGGACAGGGATCAGGAACTATGCGGCAAGATTACACTTGCGGGCTATGAAAAAGGGCGATCAAGTGCTGTTCTATCACAGTCAGAAAAGTCAATCGATTGTTGGCATTGCAACAGTAACGAAGGAATTCTTTGACGACACCACCTCAAACGAACCTGGTTGGATTGCTGTGGAACTTACCGCATTTAAAGAATTGGAAAATCCAGTGACATTGTCGGAGGTAAAGAAAATGAACGTACTGAAAAAATTTCCGTTGGTTACCATCTCAAGATTATCAGTAATGCCGGTAACAGCTCTTGAATTTGAAACAATACTTACCATGAGCAATACCAGTATCCGATAACTGCGAGTTTTCAGCCAGAATATCCTGTATAAAGACTGAAACAATTTAAATACTGCTATGTGCAAATAATCTAAGAGATTGCCTATAATAAATATTATGTTAAGTATAATCAATTCACTAATGCCTTAGCGCAAGAATTCCACCAAATAAAAAATCCGACCCTAAAGCCGGATTTTAAGAATTCAAATTATCCAAAGTAGCCTCCTATCCTTTTGCGGCTTCAATCTGCCGCTTTATGTCTTCCAGTTTATCATTCATATTTAGCCTGGCATAAAGTTCCTTCAAAGCGATCATTGTATCCATATCTTTAGGATCCTGCAAATGTGCATTCTCCAGATATGGCAATGACTTCCTGAAAGTTGCATCTCGCTGTACTTTCAATAAGTCATATTGCTTTTGCTGATTAAGATCCAGCTTATTCATCGTATTGTTGATTTCAACTGCCTGGTTATAATACATTGCCCCCAACCGGTACTGGGCATCAAAACTATTTGGTTCAATAGCGATTGCCTGCTCGTAGGTCTTCCGGGCATTAGCCGTATCCTTTTTTAACTCATAAATATTGGCAAGCTGAACATAAAGCGGAACAAATTTGGGGTCTTTCTTAATAGCTTCCTTAAGTTTGACTTCCGCTTCATCAAAACGCTTCGAAAACAAATAGACATTTAATTCCTGAATCATTAGCCCTTTATCGTTTGGATATAAAGCTGTGCCTTTAGAAATAATTGAAATGGCATTGGTTGTATCTCCCATGCCCAGGTACATTTCTCCCATGCTGGCGTATATATCAGGTTGAGAAATTCCTTTATCCAACAGTGACTGGTACAAAACCTTCGCTTCATCATATTTTTTAAGCTTTGATGCAGCATGAGCCGCATACAAAGTAGCTAAGGTATCTACTGTTTTCGTCTGGAATGTCTTGTTAATGTATTCATACACATCTGCAGATTGCTTAAATGAATTATACGCTAATTGGTAATTCTTTTCATTATATGGCGTAACTCCTTCATTAAAAGAACTTAATGCACATTCCTGCAGGCCAGCCAGAATTTGATCTTTATATTCATTCTTGCCACCGGCGCTCACCTCCATTGATTTTTCAAAAGATTTGATTGATTCCGGTAAAGCATCCGGATTGTTCTTCTTGAAACTGGTGTCGTTATATATTGCCAGGTAAATTGATCCTCTGTAAAACCATGTTTTTGGCCATGTGCTGGTCTTCGGATCATTTATTGCCTTATTAATCGCGGTTTTAGCTTCTTCAAATTGACCATACTTAACATAATTCCAAGCACTCACCACCTGTGAGGACTGAGAAAATACTGTTCCTGCACAAACAGTAATTAACAAAAGTAACGATAGTGTTTTTTTCATGATTAACTTGAAGTTTGGTTATGTTAGTTTTAATTTGGGCTAAACATGTCTCCCTGTTTTTCATTTGATTTGTTCCCTGCATCGCCTTCATTATCAGTATCTTTATCCGGTTCCATCTCAATCTTTGCTACACTGGCTATCTCATCATTTGCTGTGAGTTTTATCAATCTTACTCCCTGAGTGGCTCTACCGATTACCTTGACATCTGAAACAGACATGCGGATAGTGACACCCGTCTTATTTATTATCATTAAATCGTCAAGATTAGTAACATTCTTTATTGCAACGAGTGTACCAGTTTTAGGAGTAATATTTAACGTTTTCACTCCTTTCGCACCACGATTGGTGATACGATACTCATCAATGTCTGTACGCTTTCCATATCCTTTTTCAGAAACCACCAGAATGGATTGCTCTTTATCATCTTTATCCACACAAATCATACCTACCACTTCATCATTTTCAGCACAATGAAGAGTATCGCCTGCGCACTCAGCCGATTGGTTTTCCGAACGCGGGCAGCACTTTCAAAAATCCCGAGCCTACCAAAGCGGCAGGAATGCTTCTGGATCAATCCGGCGCCAAAGAACTTAAAGAAGGCCAAGCCGCTGTTTCCGCCCTGCATGCCAATTTCATTATCAATCTGGGGGGCGCCACGTCCCATGAGGTAACCAGCTTGCTTCACAAGATGCAAGATCGCGTCATGGAAAAATTTGGAGTGAGACTCAATCCCGAATGGAAAACTTTAGGAGACTTTACCCCGCAAGAAAAAGCGGTTTGGGCGCCCTGAACATGGATCAAGCCAAGTGACAGAAGTAAATTACGTCAAAATGGGACAAGTCGGCAGCCCGATCGTGATGTTGCACGGTTGGGGGCAGTCGCTTGAATCCATGCGAATTCTGGGCGATTTGCTGTCACGAT